>QHVV01000171.1 GCA_003222385.1 Acidobacteriota bacterium | reverse complement strand
CGACGGGATCGGCCGGGTGAGGATCGCCGCGCCCTGGGCGGACGCGGTCCGAGGCCGGAAAATCGAGGCCGCGCCGGCCGCGGCGAGGGACGAGAGCAGAGCGCGGCGGCTGAGCGGCGCCGCTCGTAACGTACGGATGACCATCGCGGCGAGATTCAGTACGAAAAACGAAAGAACAGGTTATGGCGCTTCGGTGCACCAGGACCTAATATGCAACCAGGAGGTTGCGCATGAGCACGGACCGCATCGAGAAGAGCATTTTCCTGCGCGCGCCGAGATCCCGGGTCTGGCGCGCGATCGCGACGCCGGAGGAATTCGGCGCCTGGTTCGGGGCCAGGCTCGAAGGCGGGTTCACGCCGGGCGCCCGCGTCGCCGGTCGGATCACGACGCCCGGCTACGAGCACCTGAACATGGAATTCACGATCGAGCGGTTCGATCCGGAACAACTGTTGTCGTTACGCTGGCATCCCTACGCGATCGATCCGGCCATGGACTATTCGAACGAGCCCACGACCCTCGTCGAGTTCCGTCTGGAGGACGCTCCCGGTGGGACGCGCTTGACCCTGATCGAGTCCGGCTTCGATCGCATCCCGGTCTCCCGGCGGGCCGAAGCGTTCCGGATGAACGACCGGGGCTGGGCCGGGCAGATGAAGAACATCGAGCGACATGTCGCGGGCTAGCGCGAGAGCGGCCGGCCTCACCCGCGCGGAACCGATCTTTGCGGCGCTCGGCGAGGAGACCCGGCTCGCCCTCGTGGCCCGGCTCTGCGCGCGCGGCCCGCAGTCGATCACGCGGCTCACGGCCGGCTCCGCGGTCACGCGCCAGGCCATCACGAAGCACCTTCACGTCCTCGCCGGCGCCGGGCTCGTCCACGACGTCCGCCGCGGTCGGGAGCGCATCTGGGAAATCGACGCGGAGGGGCTCGACGACGCGCGCCTCTGGCTCGAGAAGATCTCGAAGCGCTGGGACGAGGCGCTCGGCCGCCTGAAGAAGCTGGTCGAAGAGTAACGCGCGTCGATCGAGACCGCGGGGAATCCGACACTTCGGCGATTTCTCGACAGCCTCCGGCGTTCGCGCGCTTTTTACAAGACGTTGACTTCTGGAGCGAATTCGCTCGTCTAAAAAGCGTTGCGGACGCGAGAAGCCCGCGCGGCGGAACACGCCGCATGGCACGCATCTTGGCTAGGAGAGAGTCCTGTCGGTTCAAACAAGGAGGTAGCCCCGGATGGAGACGATGAAGGCGGTTCGAGTTCACGAATACGGCGGCCCCGAGGTCCTCAAGTACGAAAACGCCCCGCGGCCCCGGCCCGTGGCGGGCGAGGTCCTCGTTCGGATCCACGCGGCCGGCGTCAACCCGGTCGACTGGAAAGTGCGCGCCGGACAGTTGAAGCACGTCATCGCCTATCCGATGCCGATGATCCCGGGATGGGACGTCTCGGGCGTCGTGGAAGCCACGGGTCCCAACGTGACGCGGCTGAAGAAGGGGGACGAGGTCTACGGCCAGCCGGACGTGGTGCGCAACGGGACCTACGCCGAGTTCACGGTCGTCCCGGAGTCGGAGCTCGCGTTGAAGCCGACCTCGATCGACCACGTCCACGCCGCTTCCGTCCCGATCGCCGCGCTCACGGCGTGGCAGGGGCTCTTCGACGTCGGCGGGCTGCGCACTGGACAGAAGGTGCTGATCCACGGCGCCGCGGGCGGCATCGGAAGCTTCGCGGTGCAGCTCGCGCGGTGGAAGGGCGCCCACGTCATCGGCACCGCGTCCGGGAGCAACCAGGAGTTCCTCCGCAACCTCGGGGCCGAGCTCGCGATCGACTACGAGAACGCCCGTTTCGATGATCACGTGTGCAACGTCGACCTGGTGCTCGACACGATCGGCGGAGACACGCTCAAGCGTTCCTGGAAGGTCTTGAAGAAGGGCGGAATCCTGGTCTCCACCGTCGAGATGCCGGCGGCGCAGGAAGCGGAGGCTCACGGCGTGCGCGCGGCGATGGTCTCCATGAAGGTGGATCCCGATCAGCTGGCCGAGATCGCGAAGCTCGTCGATGCCGGAATGTTGCGACCGATCGTCGAGGCCATTTTTCCGTTGGCCGAAGCGCGGCATGCCCAGGAGCTTTCGCAGACCGGTCACGCTCGCGGAAAGATCGTGCTGAAGGTGGCGTGAGGAAAGGTGGCCGTGTCATGAATTTCAGTCGGAGAACACTGGTCGTCACGGGAGCTTCCGGGCACCTCGGCCGGCGCGCCGTGGAACTCCTGCTCGACGCCGAGGCGGGCCGCATCGTCGCGACGACGCGGAGCCCGGAAAAGCTCCTCCCCCTCGCCGACCGCGGCGCGGAGATCCGCCGAGCCGACTTCGACGATCCCGTGTCGCTCGTCGAGGCGTTCGCGGGGGCGGACCGTCTTCTGCTCATCAGTACCGATGCGCTCGGCCGCCGTCTGACCCAGCACCGCGCCGCGATCCGAGCGGCGCTGCGCGCGGGGGTCCAACACGTCGTTTACACGTCGGTCCCGAACCCGGAGAAGTGGGAGGCGAATTTCGCGACGGAGCACGCGGAGACCGAGACGGCTCTTCGAGCGAGTGGTCTCGGCTGGACCATGATGCGCAACAATCTCTATTCCGATCACCTTCTGACGAAGCTCTCCGACGCCATCGCGTCGGGCGAGCTCGTCGCCGCGGCGGGCGACGGCGGCGCAGCCTACGTGACGCGCAAGAACTGCGCGGGCGCGGCGGCTGCAGCCCTGGCGTCTTCGGATTTCGACGGTCGGACGTTCGACGTCACCGGCCCCTCCGCCGTCACTCACACCGAGCTCGCGAAGATCGCGAGCGACATCAGCCGCAGCCAGGTGCAATATCTCGCAACGCCGTCGGGGAACGACTTCGAGGCGGCCATCGCGAAGGGCTATCTGGAAACAGTCACGGGCTCGGTCGAGGAGTTGACCGGCTACCCGCCGACGAGCGTCGCCGAGTTCCTGAGCGAGCACGCCGACAGCCTGATCGAAGCGGCGGAGCCGCCGTTCACTTCCAACCGAAGAGCTCGATCTGACTCAGGTCGATTCGGGGCGTGACCGTTCGACTACAGGACGAGAGGCAGACGGGCCTCGAAACTGCGGAGATTCCGACAGCATGGCGATTTGTCGACAGTCCGACGGCGGCCGAGTTCTTCGAACCGCAATCGCTCGTGGGTATGCAACCGACTTGAATGGAGAGGGTTGGCGAAGTCGCGCCAGCGCTTCCGGGCCGTGAAACCACTGGCACGGCCCTTGGCTATATCGATCCCGTCCAGGTAGGGGGAGGTCACATGAAAAAACGGATGATTCTGACTCTCATCGGAGTGGCCGTCTTCATCGCGGTCATCGCGGTCGTGAAGATCCGCCAGGTCCAGGCGGGAATCGCGCAACACGCCGCCTTCCGGCCGCCGCCGGAGGCCGTCACCACGGTCCGGGCGACCGAGGAGCGCTGGCCGTCGACGGTTGCCTCCATCGGGACGGTGGAGGCTGTCCACGGCGTGACGGTCGCGGCGGATCTGCCAGGCCTCGTCTCGCGCATCGAGTTCGATTCCGGCAAGAGAGTCCGGGCGGGTGACGTGCTCGTGCGTCTCGACACGCGGCAGGAGCAGGCACAGCTCGCCGCCGCCGAGGCACAGCGGAGCTTGACGACGGTCAACTTCGAGCGGATGAAAGGCCTGCGCGAGAAGGGCATCACCTCACAGGCGGAGTACGACAAGGCAGCGGCCGAGCACAAGCAGGCGGTCGCGCAGACGGGGGAGACACAGGCCTCGATCGGGCGCAAGACGACCCGGGCGCCGTTCTCCGGGGTTCTCGGGATCCGTCAGGTGAACCTGGGCCAGTACCTGAAGGCCGGCGACCCGATCGTGTCGCGTGAACTTCTCAGTGCCGCAGCAGCAGCTCGGCGACCTTCGAGTCGGCGGCGAAGTCCACGTGAACGCTCAAGGGATCGCGAGCTCCGACCCGACCGGCACGATCACGGCCATCAACTCGGTCGTCGACGAGGCCACGCGCAACATCCAGGTCCAGGCCACGCTGGCCAACCCCGAAGGCAAGCTGCGGCCCGGCATGTTCGTCGAAGCACAGGTCGTGCTGGGAGCCGGCACTGCGGTCGTCGCGCTGCCGACGTCCGCGATCAGCTACGCGCCATACGGCGACTCGGTCTTCGTGGTCGGCGACATGAAGGGCCCGGACGGAAAGCCCTACAAGGGGGTGCGGCAGCAGTTCGTGAAGCTGGGAAACGCGCGCGGCGATCAGGTCGCGGTGGTCTCCGGGGTCAAGGCGGGCGAGGAGGTCGTGACCTCCGGCGTGTTCAAGCTCCGCAACGGCGCGGGCGTCGTCGTCAACAACCGGGTCCAGCCGTCGAACAACCCGGCCCCGAAGCCGGAAGACAGCTGAGAGCTGACAGTTCAGAGGGATTTATGAAATTCACCGACCTCTTCGTCAAGCGCCCGGTCCTCGCGATCGTCGTCAACCTCGTCATCCTGATCGCCGGACTGCAAGCCATCCGGTCGCTCTCCGTGCGGCAGTTCCCGCGCAGCGACATCGCGGTCGTCCAGGTGTCGACCGTCTACGTGGGCGCGAACGCCGACCTCGTCCGCGGCTTCATTACGACGCCTCTCGAGCGGGTCATCGCCAGCGCTGACGGCATCGACTACATCGAGTCGTCCAGCGCGCAGGGCATCTCGACGATCACCGTCCATCTGAAGCTGAACTACGACACCAATGCCGCGCTCACCCAGATCCAGGCGAAGGTCGCGCAGGTGCGCAACGACCTGCCGCCCGAGGCGCAGGCGCCGGTCATCGACCTTCAGACCGCGGACACGCAGTTCGCGGCGATGTATCTCGGCTTCTCCTCCAGCGAGCTCGATCAGAACCAGATCACCGATTACCTGACACGCGTGGTGCAGCCGAAGCTCTCCGCCGTGAGCGGCGTGCAGCGCGCCGACATCCTTGGCGGCCGCACGTTCGCGATGCGCGTATGGCTGAAGCCCGACCGGATGGCCTCGCTCGGCATCTCGCCGTCGGACGTCCAGGAGGCGCTGTCGAAGAACAACTACCTCTCGGCGCTCGGCGCGACGAAAGGATCCATGGTGTCGGTGAACCTCGTCGCCAACACGGATCTCAAGACGCCGGAGGAATTCCGCCAGCTCGTCGTGAAACAAAAGCAGGGCACGGTCGTGCGGCTCGGCGAGATCGCCGACGTCGTTCTCGGCGCCGAGAACTACGAGCAGGACGTCAAGTTCAACGGGCAGACCGCCACGTTCATGGGCATCTGGGTACTCCCCAACGCCAACACGCTCGACGTCATCAGCCGCCTTCGGAAAGCACTGCCCGAAATCCAGGCGCAGCTGCCTGTCGGCATGAAGCTCGGCATCCCCTACGACTCGACGGAATACATCCGCGAGGCGATCCGGGAGGTGGTGACGACCCTCGGGGAGACGCTGCTCATCGTCATCCTGGTGATCTTCCTCTTCCTGGGCTCGTACCGCTCGGTGCTCATCCCCGTGGTCGCGATCCCTCTCTCGCTCGTCGGAGCGGTCTTCCTGATGATGCTCGTGGGCTTCACGATCAACCTGCTGACGCTGCTCGCGATCGTGCTCTCGGTCGGTCTCGTGGTCGACGACGCGATCGTCATGGTCGAGAACGTCGAGAGGCACATTCAGCTCGGCGAGCGTCCGTTCCCGGCGGCGATCAAAGCCGCGCGCGAGCTCGTCGGTCCGATCATCGCCATGACGATCACACTCGCGGCCGTGTACCTTCCGATCGGGATCCAGGGCGGGCTGACCGGCGCTCTCTTCCGGGAATTCGCGTTCACTCTCGCCGGCGCGGTGATCATCTCCGGCGTGGTCGCGCTCACGCTTTCGCCGATGATGTCCTCGAAGCTCCTGCGCTCCGGCGACCCGGAGCGCGGCTTCGCCGGCTGGATCAACCGGCGGTTCGACTCCGTGCGCTCGACTTACACGCGGTTGCTCACGAGAACTCTCAACTACCGCCCGGTCGTCTTCGCCGTCTGGGTCATCGTGGCGCTGCTCATCGTCCCGTTCTACATGTTCTCGCAAAGGGAGCTCGCTCCGAAGGAGGACCAGAGCGTCGTCTTCGGAATCATTCAGGCTGCCCCGAACTCCACGCTCGACCAGACGAAGCTCTTCTCGGCGCAGGTCGCCGACGTGTACCGCTCGTTCCCCGAGAACGGGAGCGTCTTCCAGCTCACGAACCCGACGGGAGGGTTTGGAGGCATGGTCACGAAGCCCTGGAGCGAACGGAAAAAGAACACGTCGCAACTCCAGGTCGAAGCGTCGATGAAGCTCGGGCAGATCCCTGGCATTCGCGTCATCTCGCTCGTGCCGCCGCCGCTTCCCGGCGGCGGAAGCTTCCCGGTCGACTTCGTCATCGCCTCGACCGCGGAGCCGCGCGAGCTCGCCGGCTTCGCCAATGAGCTCGTTGGAAAGGCGTTCGCGAGCGGCCTC
>QHVV01000048.1 GCA_003222385.1 Acidobacteriota bacterium | reverse complement strand
GCACTTCCACTACATCATGGTCGGCGGCGCGATCATGGGCTACCTGGGCGGGATTCACTACTGGTGGCCGAAGATCTCGGGCAAGCTCTACCCCGAAGCGTGGGCGCGCTTCGCGGCGCTCGTCGTGTTCCTCGGCTTCAATCTGACTTTCTTCCCGCAGTTCATCCTCGGTTACCTGGGCATGCCGCGCCGCTACCACGCCTATCCCGAGGAGTTCCAGGTCTTGAACGTCATGTCCACGGCGGGAGCGTCGATCCTGGGAGCGGGTTACCTGATTCCGATGATCTACCTGGTCTGGTCGATGCGGTACGGCCGCGCCGCTCCCGCGAACCCGTGGGGCTCGACGGGGCTCGAGTGGGACACGCCGTCGCCGCCTCCCACCGAAAACTTCGCGGTCACGCCGGTCGTCACCGACGAGCCGTATCACTACTCTCCCGAGGAGATCGAAGTCGTTGGCTGACGCCGGAGCGCCCGTGGCCGCCGAACCGTCTACCGGCCACGCCGGGCCGCGCGAGCTCCAGCATCAGTTCGACACGATGGAGCAGCAGCGCGACGCTTCGTCGCTCGGGATGTGGGTGTTCCTCGTCACCGAGATCCTCTTCTTCGGAGGACTCTTCCTCGCCTACACCGTCTATCGGTCGCAGTACGCGAGGGCGTTCGCGGAGGCGAGCCGGCACCTCGACATCAAGCTCGGGACCTTCAACACCGCGGTCCTGATCATCTCCAGCCTGACGATGGCGCTGGCCGTCTTTTCCGCCGCGACCGGGCGCCGCCGCGCTCTCGCCCTCTTCCTGGCCGCGACGATGTTTCTGGGCGCCGTCTTTCTCGGGGTCAAGGCGGTCGAGTACACCCACAAGTTCGACGACCACCTCGTCCCGGGAGCGCACTTCCACTTTCCGGGACCGTACGCGCGGCAGGCCGAGATCTTCTTCTCGCTCTATTTCGCGATGACCGGCCTCCACGCCGCGCACATGATCATCGGCATCGGGATCCTGTCCGTTCTCCTCCGCCACGCCCGGCGGCAGCGTTACGGCCCCGACTACTACACGCCGGTCGAAGTGTCCGGCCTCTACTGGCACTTCGTCGACATCGTGTGGATTTTTCTGTTTCCCCTGCTCTACCTGATCGGCCGGCATCTCCACTGAAGATGAGCCAGCACGTCGTCCCGAGAAAGATCTACTTCGCGGTGTTCACCGCGCTGATCGTTCTGACCGCGACGACGACCACGATCTCTTTCCTCGATCTCGGCCCCTGGAACACGGTCGTCGCCCTCGGCATCGCGTTCGTGAAGGCGACGCTCGTCGCGCTCTTCTTCATGCACGTGAAGTACAGCCCGCGGTTGACCCAGATCGTGGTGGCCGGCGGGCTCTTCTGGCTGGCGATCCTGCTCGCGCTCACCCTGGGGGACTTCCTGACCCGCGGTTGGCTTCCGGTCTCGAGGTAGCTCCGTGAGCGACCTGCCGCCGGAACTCCAGAGCCTTTCCCGGTTCCGTGTTCTTCGGAAGCTCGGCGCCGGCGGGATGGGCGAGGTCTTCCTGGCGGAAGACACGACGCTCGGTCGGAAGGTCGCGTTGAAGCTCCTCCCGGAGGGGCTCTTCTCCGACCCGGAGGTCCGGCGCCGGTTCTCGCAGGAGGCGCGGGCGGTTTCCGCGCTCAACCATCCGCAGATCGTCACGATCTACGACATCGGCGTCGCGCAGGACCGCGACTTCATCGCGATGGAGTACGTCGACGGGCAGACGCTTCGCGAGCTGCTCCAGGCCGGTTCGATCGAAGTGCGCCGAACGTTCGATCTCGTCGCACAGGCCGCCGCCGGTCTCGCCGCGGCGCACGAAGCGGGGATCGTCCATCGCGACATCAAGCCCGAGAACCTGATGATCAACCGGAACGGCCAGCTGAAGATCATGGACTTCGGGCTGGCCAAGGTCGTCGAGCGCCAGACCGCGCCGCTCCTTCAGAGCAGCATCGCGACCGTCGGCGAGACCCCGCGCGCGGCCGCCGGGACCGGCACCGGCGTCATTCTCGGAACGGTCTCCTACATGTCGCCCGAGCAGGCGCAGGGCCGGCCGCTCGATCACCGCACCGACCTCTTCTCGCTGGGTCTCGTTCTCTACGAGGCACTGACCGGCACCCGCCCGTTTTCCGGGAAGAGCGCCGTCGAGACTCTCCACGCGATCATCAACGAGGAGCCGGTGCCGGCTGTCGAGCGAAACCCGAGGGTCCCGCCGGAGGCGACCGAGATCCTCGGAAAGGCGCTCGCGAAGGATCCCGCCGACCGCTACCAGCACGCCGGCGACTTCGCCCTCGACCTGCGCCGCGCACGTCGAGTCGCGGAATCGGGGGTCGCGAGAACGGGAGCTCGGGCCGCCGCGGTGCCGGCTCCGAAACAGCGGCCACTCCCCTGGGTTCTGGCAGCGCTGGCGCTGGGTGCGCTCGTGGCCGGCGCCTGGTACCTGGGGCGTTCCGGCGCGCGACACGGCGGGTCGAACCTTGCCGACGTGACGCTGACGCCGCTCACGTCCGAGCCGGGCTACGAAGGCGAGCCGACGTTCTCCCCGGACGGCGAGACGATCGCGTACGTCTCGGATCGCACCGGCAACTTCGACATCTTCCTGAAGCAGGTCTCGGGCGGGCCGGACATCAACATCACGAACAGCCCGGCCGACGACGTCCAGCCTGCTTTCTCGCCCGATGGAAAGCAGATCGCGTTCGTCTCGACGCGCGGAAGCACGACGCACCTTGTCTATGAAAACTTCGGCGTTCCCCCGACCGGCGGCGATATCTGGGTGATGCCGGCCCTCGGCGGAAGTCCGCGCCGGATCGCGGTGTCGGGCAACTTCCCTTCCTGGTCGCCCGACGGCTCCTCGCTCGTCTTCATGGGCGGCGGCGCCTTCAAGAAGGAGATCTTCCGAGTTCCCGCCTCCGGAGGGCAGGCGCAGGAGATCCCGATCCGTCCCGCGAAGGGAGAGGGAGTCTTTCGCTACATCCTCTATCCGACGCTGTCCCCGGATGGAAAGTGGTTCCTCTTCCAGTCGGAGCAGTTCCGTGTGCACGTTGTCCCGAGCTCGGGCGGAGAAGCGAAGGTCCTCTGCCGGGGGCGGCGTCCGGTCTGGGCTCCGGACGGCCGCTCGGTCGTCTACTCGAACGCGGATCCGGGGAAGAACTACTCGCTCTGGAGGATTCCGTTCTCGCCGGCGAAGGGCGCAGCCGACGGACCGGCGGAACCGCTAACCGTCGGACGCGGCGTCGACACGCAGGCCGCGATCTCACACGACGGGAGAGCGATCGCATTCACGGCACTCGAACAGACTTTCAATCTCGAGACGCTGCCCTTCGATGCCGAGCTCGGACAGGCGACCGGCGAGGTCCGGGTCCTGACGTCCGGCAACAACGACATCGAGTGGAAGAGCCTGTCCCCCGACGGCAGGTCGGTCGCCTACGAGAATGCCGACCGGATCTGGAGACTCGACCCCGGGCAGGCGGCGTATCCGCTGACGAGCGACCCGGCCTTCACCGACGGCCAGCCCAGGTGGTCCCCCGACGGGCAGTCGATCGTCTTCGAAAGGTCGCCCGCGGGCGAACCGGCGAAGCTCGATGTCTGGCTGATGGCCGCCGACGGCGGGAGCCCGCGGCAGCTCGTCGAGAAAGGCCGGATACCGTACTGGATGCCGGACAGCCGGGGGATCACCTACTGCTCGACGTCCGACTACTACCTGTACCACTTCGATCTCGCGACCCGAAAATCGCGCCGGGTGATCGACGAGCAGACGCGGGCGCCGCTCCACGTCGTGAGCAACGACGGCAAGTGGATCGTCTACCAATCGTCGGCCCAGAGCTCCCTCACGATTCACGCGCGCCGGATCGACGGCGGGGAGACGCTCGTCGTCGCCGCGACTCCGGGACAGATGGGGAGCGGGCATCCCATGCTCTCGCCCTCCGGGAACTGGTTCTACTACCAGGTGAACCACAAGAACGTGCATCGGCTCCCGGGCCCCTCGCAAGGCTGGCGAAAGGCAGGGCCGGAAAAGGTCACGAACTTTCCCGAGTCCGGCCTTTTCATCGAAGACCCTCGTCTCTCGATGGATGGGAAGCAGCTGATCTACTCGCGCGGGCGGATCACCGGCGACCTCTGGCTGCTCCGTTTCGGCAAACCAGCCCGGGAGTAGCCGTCACGCGCCGGCGGCGACCTCGCTGCGGGTCCCCCGCGCCGTCAGGAACACGCCGGTCAGGATGAGCGCGCCGCCGGCGAGAGTTCGGCCCGGGAGCTTTTCCCCGAGCACGATCGCGCCGAGGACCACGGCAATGAACGTGTCCACGAGAGGGATGGTGCCGATGACCGAGACCGGCACGCGCTTGATCAGCCAGAAGAGCCCGACGAAGGTCAGCGCAGTTCCGAAGACGGCCAGGTAAGCGAGAGCCCCGAGCGCCTGCGGGGTCCAGCGCGACGGCGCGGCCCGCTCGAGAACCGCCGCCATCGCCAGCAGAAACGCCGCCCCCACGAGCGTCTCCCCCCAGACGTTGCGAGACGGCTCGACCCGGTTCAGGTACTTCTTGTTGATGATGTTCGCGACCGCGGCCACGATCGCGGAGGCGAAGACGAGCGCTCCTCCGCGAAGCAATCCTGACGGCTGCGCTCCGAACGCGCGAAAAAGCGTCGGTCCCTCGATCAGTGCGACGCCGACCAGTCCGAGCGCCGCCGCGCCGATCGTCCGCGCCGTCAGGGGCTCGTTCGGTAGAAAGAAATGAGCGAGCAGACCCACCCAGAGCGGAAACGTCGCGAACAGAAGGGCGGCGAGACCCGACTCGATCCACTGCTGCGCGACGAAGATGAGCGCGTACGCCGCGCCGATCTGGAGGAAGCCGGCGAGCGCGACGAAGGCGGTCTCACGGGCGCTCGGGCGGCGCACCCCGCGGCGGAACGCGAACGGCACGAGGAGCAGGCAGGCGAGCGCCATCCGGAGGCCCGCGAACGAGAGCGGCGGCAGGTATTGCAGCCCGATCTTGATGACCAGCCACGTCGACCCCCAGATCGCGCAGAGAAAGCAGTACACAGCGAGCGCGCGGCCACGGAGCACGGACACGAGGCGAGATCCTAGACGGTAAAATCCGGATGTGTTCGAGACGCCTGTTCATTCCGGGCTGCCGAAGGCGGCTTCCTACGAGGAACTGACCCGCTCGCTCGCCGCGCTCGTGGAGGGCGAGACCGACGCGCTCGCGAACCTCGCCAACGCGACTTCGCTCCTGGCGAATTCGCTCGACCGGATCAACTGGTGCGGCTTCTACCTGATGCGCGGAGAGGATCTCGTGCTCGGCCCCTTCCAGGGCAAGCCGGGCTGCGTGCGGATCCGGGTGGGAAAAGGGGTCTGCGGCGCGGCCGCCGAGCGCCGGCAAACGGTCGTGGTCCCCGACGTGAGCCAGTTTCCGGGTCACATCGCCTGCGATCCCGCGTCGCGGTCGGAAATCGCGGTTCCGGTGATCGAGAACGACATCCTGCGCGGTGTCCTCGACGTGGATTCGCCGGAAATCGGACGGTTCGACGAAGAAGACCGCGCCGGTCTCGAGAAGTTCGTCGCGGCTCTGACTCCGTTGGTCGTCTGGGGAAGGCTCTAAGTGGCGGCGAAGAATTTCGGGGGCAGGGTGACATGGCTCGGCCATGCGGCATTTCTGATCCAGTCGCCGAAACTGGTCCGCGTCGCGATCGACCCCTGGATCGGCAACAATCCGAAGTTCCCGAAGGGGTTCGACTGGGGCAAGGTCGACGTCATCGCGGCCACCCACGGTCACTTCGATCACTTCGGCGACGACGGGATCGCGCTCTTGAAACAGACCGGCGCAACTTTCGTCGGCATCTTCGAGCTCGCGCTCCACTGCGGCGCGAACGGCGTCGAAAAGGTCTCCGGCATGAACAAGGGTGGCAGCCAGAAGGTCGCGGGCGTGGATTTCCGGATGGTGCATGCGGTCCACTCCTCCGGCACTTCCGGCGCGGGAAAAGAAGCGAACTTCCCGTCCGATCCGTGCGGCTACGTCATGACGTTCGAGGACGGCTTCCGGATCTACCACGCCGGCGACACGAACGTCTTCGCCGACATGGCCCTGATCGGCGAGCTCTACGAGCCCGATCTCGCGCTCCTGCCGATCGGCGACTTCTACACGATGGGCCCGCGCGAGGCGGCGAAGGCCTGTCAGCTCCTGGACGTTCCGCGGGTCATCCCGATGCACTGGGGAACGTTTCCCGCGCTGCCTGGAACGCCCGGCGATCTCCGCCGCGAGATCGATCGGCGAGGTCTCGCCACGCAGGTCGTCGAGCTCGAGCCCGGAAAGTCCTGGCCGGCGTAACACCGAAGGGAGGTCCCATGCGACAGGTTCGGCGTCTCCTCGTCCCGCTCGGAATCGCGCTTCTGTTCGTCTCCTGCGCCACGCGCCGCGGCGGAGACTGGGAGCTTCTCGGCACGAAGAGCGTTTCCTTTCTCGTCGATCACGACACGCTCGACGTCGGCCGCTCCCAGGGCAGTTTCCGTCAGTTGAAATTCGTGGTGGAAGCCGCGCCCGTCGAGATGTACGACATCCGGGTGGTCTTCGGCAACGGAACGGACTTCCGCCCCGAGACGCGGCTCTACTTCGCGCCGGACACTCAGACGCGCGCGATCGATCTGCCCGGCGGAGATCGGTTCATCCGGAAGATCGACTTCGTCTACCGCAAGACGTCGGGAATCTTCCGGCAGGCGACCGTTTCGGTGTATGGGAGGTAGGACTACTGCAGCGGCAGCCTTCCGGCGAAGCCTTCTTCGTATCCGTGGAAGTACTCGAGCGACGTCTCGGGATACCTCCAGCAGTAGTAGCCGGCGCCCGAGTCGAAGTCCACGAGCCAGAGCCCCTTGATCTCCGCGCCGAGCGCGAGGATCTCGCGGGCCCACTCGCCGACGACCCCCTGACGTTCCTCTTCGGTCTCCTCGCCTTCGGAGAGCCGCGCGAACTTGAACACGGCTTCCGAGGTGAGCTCCTTCACCTTCGGAAGAAGGGAGCGCGCTTCTTCCAGGGTGAAGATCTTCTTTTCGGCCGATTCGACGACGACGAGCTCCGCCGCGCCCGACGTCAGCCCGCGCTCCTTGACCACCCCGATCAGCTTTCGGACGGCGTCGGCGTCCTCCCCCTCCGCCGCGCCGACGTAAGACTCGAGCGCGGCGAGCGCCTCCCCGGTCCTTCCGCTCTTCAAGAGCAGCAACCCGCGCTCGCGCCGATAAGAGACCTCTTCGGGATCGAGCATCTCGGCCCAGCGGAGCGCCTCTAAGGCTTCCGGGTACCTCTCGCGCCGCTCCCATGAGCGACGCAGGTTGGACAGCAGGCGGGCGAGGATGGCGCGCTCCGTATCCGGAGCGAAGATCTCCTCCGGGAGCGAGAGCGGGGTTCCGAAGACCGTGCTGACCCGGCGCGAAACGGACTCGCGGTCGCGCAGCACGCCGCCGTCGAAGGGATCGAGGTAAGTCTCGTCGGGCAGCTCCTCGCCGCCGACGATGAAGTGGCCGGGTAGTCCGATGCCGGACAGCTGCAGCCCGGCCTGCCGGGCGACTTCGACCGTGACGATCGAAAGAGTGATCGGCATCCCCCTCCGCGTCGCGAGGACGCGCGCGACCGAAGAGTTCGCCGGCTCGTCGTAAGACTCCTGGTTTCCGCGCATGCCTTCCTCGGTGAAGAGCACCTGGCAGAGCGCCTCAATGGGATGGTCCCCGCCCGCCATCAGCTCCCGGACCCGGGAAGCGAGGGAGGCGACCGCGGCGCGCGCCGCCGGAAGGTCCTCGGCCGGATCGACGAGGGACGCGACCAGCAGCGCGCCCTCGAACACGTCCAGATCCTCACTCGCCGCGAAGAAGTGAAAGCTCTGGAAGAGGTCTTCGCGGTCTCCCATCAGACCGGGACCTTGCGCGCGATCGCGACGCCGTCGCGCAGCGGCACGATCACCGACTTGAAGTCGCGGCGCGCGAAGAGGCGGCGGTTGAATTCCCGGATCCCTTCGGTCGAGGCGTCCTTCTGCGAGGGGTCGACCACTCTCCCCGACCACAGGACGTTGTCCGCGAGGAGGTATCCGCCGGGCCGGACGCGCGGCGCCGCCGCTTCGAGAGCGCGCGGGTAACCGTCCTTGTCGATGTCGATGAAAACGACGTCGAACTCGCCGGAGGTCGATTCGAGGAGCTGCACGGCCTCCCCGACCTTCACGTCCACGCGGTCGCGAAGCCCCATCCGCTCGAGGTAGCCGGTCGCTTCGCGCGCGTTCTTCTCGCTGCCGTCGGTGTAGAGGACTCTGCCGGCGGGACCGACGGCGCGGGCGAAGAAAGCGGTCGAGTACCCGATGGCGCTTCCCAGCTCGAACACCCGCCTCGCGCCGATCGACTCCGCGAGCGTCGCGAGCAGGGTCGCGACCGCCGGTCCGACGATCGGGATGTCGCGCTCGCGCGCGGCCGCCTCCATCTCCGCGATCACCGGATCGCGTGCGGGGAGAAGCTCCAGGAGGTAGCGGTCGAGCTCCGGGGAGACCAGAGGAATCATCACCGGATCTTAGCGCCGCCGTTCCGCCCGGACCTCTCCCGGAGCCGCTCCTATAATCCGCCGCGTGCCGGCGCCTTCCGGAACGCTCTCCGAGATGCTCGATCGTTTTCCGGCCGACGAGTACCGCTCGATCGTCGAGCTGCGCCGGGATCTCCACCGCCACCCCGAGCTCGCGTTCGAAGAGAGTCGCACGGGAGCATTGGTCGCGGCGCGACTGGCCCGGCTGGGCGCCGCCGTTGCGACCGGCGTCGGAAAAACCGGTGTCACGGCGGACGTCGGAGAAGGCGGGGCCCGGCTTCTCGTCCGCGCGGACATGGACGCGCTGCCGCTGACCGAAGCGAGCGGCGAGGAGTTTTCTTCGGAAGAAGCCGGCCGCATGCACGCGTGCGGCCACGACGGCCACGTCGCGATCGCGCTCGCCGCCGCGGGGCGCCTCCGACGGGATCCGCCGGCCAGGGGTCTCCGGTTCCTCTTCCAGCCCGCCGAGGAGAGGGGCGGAGGGGCGCGCGCCTGCGTGGCCGACGGAGTCTTAGACGGGGTGACCGCGGCGATCGGGCTCCATCTCTGGAACCAGCTCCCCGTCGGGAAAGTGGGCGTCTTTCGCGGAGCGATGATGGCGGCGGTCGACGAGTTCGAGATCTCGGTCCGGGGACGCGGAGGTCACGGCGCGGCGCCGCACGAGACGTTCGACCCGATCGTCGCGGCGGCCCGGATCGTGGAGGCTCTCCAGACGGTGGTATCGAGGGAAGTCTCCCCTCTCGACTCCGCGGTCGTCACGATCGCGAGCATTCACGGAGGCGACGCCTTCAACATCATTCCTTCGACCGTGCGCCTGACCGGGACCGCGCGCTGGTTCACCGAAGCGACGGGAGCAGCCATGCCCGCGAAGATCGGGCGGATCGTGTCGGGCACGGCGGCGGCGGCCGGGGTTTCCGCTCACCTCGAATACCGACGGATCAACCGGCCGGTGGTCAACGATCCGCGCGTCGCCGACGTCGTCATCGAGGCGGCGCGCCGGCTGCTCGGCGAAGAGAACGTCGACACCGAGACGCGCACTCTCGGCGGTGAGGACATGTCGGTTTATCTCGACCGCGTCCCGGGCTGCTTCTTCTTCGTGGGCTCCGCGCCGGAAGGACCCCACCGGCCGCACCACTCCCCGGAGTTCGCGATCGACGAACGGGCGCTCGTCGTGGGAACGACGCTGCTCGAGGCCGCGGCGCGGGACGTTGCCGCCGCCGCCTTCGAGCGGGCGTGACGCCTCCCGCTTTCCCATCCGCCCCCGGCGTGCAGACCCTCGCGTTCGTCTTCCTCGGTGTCTACCTCGCCGCCGTCCTCGCGGTGGGATTTTTCTGGCGCCGCCGCGCAGGGCGCGACGAGATCTCTTACTTCGTCGCGGACCGCAGCCTGACGACTTTCTGGGGCTTCCTCGGGCTCGCATCGCTGACGACCGGGGGATCGACGACGATCGTGCTCGCCGCATACGTTTACGCCCACGGCGTCTCGGGCCTGTGGCTCGACCTCGCGGGGGCGCTCGGTCTCGTGGCGCTCGGTCTTCTTCTCGCCCGCCGGATCCGGCGCGAAAGAGCGGTAACGCTGCCGGAGATCGTGGGCCGCTACTACGGAGGGGGCGCACGCCGCGCGGCGGCGGCGCTCGTCCTCGTCTCGGAGATCGTGTGGTTCGCGCTGCTGGTCGAAGCGACACAAACGGTCCTGACGGCGGCGCTCCGTGTTCCGCCGCTGCCCGCTCTGCTCGCGTCCACGGCGGTCTTTCTCGCGTATACGTCGCTCGGCGGGCAGTTCGCGGTGGCGCGAACGGATCTCGTCCAGTACGGCGCGATGCTCGTCGCGATTCCGGGCGCAGCGCTGTACTTCGCGCTCGCCGGCGCGAAGGGTCTCGGCGGGCTGCCTCCGGAAGCCTGGAGCTTCCCGCTATCCCGGGACGTGCGCGCGGGCGATGTGCTGGCTCTCCTCGTCCTGATCGGCCTGCCCCACCTCGTCGGAAGCGACGTCTACGCCAAGGTGCTCTCCTGCCGGGACGAAGCGACGGCGAGGCGGTCCGCGCTCCTCGCCGCCGTCTCGAAAGTCGTGTTCGGGTTCTCGGTCGCCGCGATCGCGCTCGCGGCCCGCAAGGCGCTGCCCCCGGTCGATCCGTCGAACGCCCTGCCCGCCGCCGTTCTCGGGTTCGCGCCTCCCGCCGCCGCCGCGCTCATCTCGGTGGGCCTCGTCGCGACGATGCAGACTTCCGCCGACATCGTCCTTCTCTCGGCCTGCGCGGTGACGGTGCGGGACCTCTTCCCCGGCGCTGTCGCGGGACGCTCCGGCGTCCGCGCAGCGCGCTGGCTGGCGCCGATCTACGGCGCGGTCGGACTCCTGGTCGCGCTCTCGCTCCGGCGCGACGTCGTCGAGACGCTGAAGCTCGGCTATTCGATCTTCGCGGCCGGGATCATCCTGCCGGTCCTCGCGGCGCTCGTCCCGCGGAGGCCGGTTGTGCCGGCGCAGGGCGCGATCGCCGCGATGATCGCGGGCGGCGCGACGGCCGCGGCGGGGCGTCTCTTTCCGGGCTGGACCCACGGCGTGGATCCGGTCCTTCTGGGAACCGGCATAAATTTCCTGGTCCTGGTTGCGTCTTTCGCCGGATCCCGCGTCTCACGTCTCACGTCTCGCGTGTCTCGCGCATGAACGACCAGGAGAAGCTGGAGCGCGGCCCAGCCCACCAGGTTTTTCTCAAGCCGGCCGGACCGAGCCTGGGGGTCGCTCCGCCGCGGGGCCTCGCGCCGCCGCGGCGCGGGATGTTCGCGTCGCTCGTGCACCCGCCGTTCCGGCGCTACTGGATCGGCCTCTTTCTCTCGAACATCGGGACCTGGATGCAGGTCGTGGCGCAGGGGTGGCTCGTGCTGCGCCTTTCCGACTCCGCTCTCGTTCTCGGGCTCGTGGGATTCGCGGGATCGATTCCGACGCTCCTTCTCGCGCCGCTGGCCGGAGTCGCCGCCGACCGCGCGGACCGCCGGCGCCTCCTGATCTCGACGCAATCCATCCAGATGGCCTGCGCGCTGATCCTCGCCGCCGCGACCGGCTTTCACTTCGTGTCGGTGCCGCTTGTCGGGGCGGTGGCGGTCGTCAACGGCCTTGCGAACGCGTTCACGATGCCGTCGCATCAGTCGCTCTTTCTCGATCTCGTCGGCCGCGAAGATCTGATGAACGCGATCTCGCTCAACTCGATGCAGTTCAACCTCTCGCGGGTCATCGGCCCGATGATCGCGGGACTGACCATTGCGGCATTCGGCGAGACCGGCTGCTTCCTTCTGAACGCCGTCTCCTTCGTCGCCGTCATCGCCGCGCTCGCGGCGCTGACCTCGCTGCCGCGGCGGCGCGCGGCCGGCCGAGGGGCGTGGGTGGATCTCCGCATCGGGATGCGTTTCGCGCGGAAGCGGGCGATCATCCTGCCTCTGCTCGCGATCGCGGCGTCCCTCGCCGTGTTCGGCACGCCGGCCGTGACGCTCGCCCCGCTCTTCGCCCGCAAGCTGCTGAACGTGGGTCCCCGGGGTCTCGGAGGAATGTTGTCGGCGGTGGGTCTCGGCGCCGCGGCCTCCGCTCTCTTTCTCGCGTCGCTCGGAGACTTCCGGAAGAAGGGGGCGGCGGTCTTCGTCGCCGCCTCCGGCTTCGCTCTCTCGCTCGCCGGGCTCGGGCTGTCGCGCTCCTATGTCCTCGCGCTTCTCTTCCTGGCGATCCTCGGCGCCTCGATGTCCTCCTCGGCGTCTCTCATCAACACGCTCCTGCAGACGAGCGCGCCCGACCGCCTGCGGGGGCGGGTCATTTCACTCTACGCGCTCGCGTGGCTCGGCCTCGTGCCGATCGGGAACCTCCAGGCGGGCGCGGTCGCCGAACGCTTCGGGCCGGCCGCGGCGCTCTTCGTGGGAGCCGCCGGGATCGTGCTGACGCTCGTGACGATCCGGATCGTCAAGCCGGTTCTGGGAGAGCCGGGCTGATCTTTACGCTATCGTTCGAGGCGTCGATGAGGGGCTTTGACGGCGGCCCGGCCGATCGTTTGTTTGAGCCGGTCGACGGGGCGTGACACGGATGCGCGCAGCGGTCTCACCACTTCGATCGGGCAAGGGCCGAGCCGCAGCCCTGGCGCTCGTCGCGCTGACGATGGGGACGGCGCTCTACGTCAGCCGCCTCGACGCGATCCCCATCCAGCCGGGCAATGAAGCGATGTACGCATTCCCTCCTCTCCGAATGCTCCGGACAGAGGACTACCTCGTCCCGTACTACGAGCACGGGCCTTTTCTGGAAAAGCCGCCGCTGACGTGGTGGATCCTGGCCGGCAGCTACAAGCTGTTCGGGACGACGATCTTCGCGGCGAGGCTTCCCGGCGCGATGGCGGCTCTCGTGACGATCCTCGTGGTCGCGGTCTGGGCGCGGCGACGCGCGGGGCCGCCCGCCGCTCTGCTGACGGCGCTCGTTCTCATGTACTCGTTCCGGTTCGCGACGTTTACCCGGGTCTTCGCGGCCGACGCCTTCTTGACGCTCGCCGTGACGCTCGCCGTCATGGCGCTCGACTCGGCGGCCCGCGATCCGGATTTGCCGGATGGCCGCGCCGGGGTCGTCGCCGGACTCTCGCTCGCACTCGCGTTCGCCTTCAAAGGCCTCATCGGCGTCGTTCTGCCGCTGGGCGGAGTCGTCACCGGCCTCGTCCTCGATCGCCGCAGGCCGGAGCGCTGGAAACGGAGGGCGCCGATCGCCGCGGCGATCCTCCTTCTCGTCGTTGCGCCCTGGCACCTCGCCATGAGCCGGCGCTTCGGAGCCACGTTCTGGGAGCAGTTCTACTGGCGGAACCAGGTTCTCCGCGGCGCCACGGCCGCCTACGCGCACCACCCGCCCGGACCGTCCTACTACTTCGGTGTGCTCGCCCTGGCGACGTTTCCGTGGTTCCTCCTCTTGCCGGCAGTCGTTCTCCACCGCCGCGCGGCCAGTTCCTCAGACTCCGCGCCGCTCGGCTGGCTCCTCTTCGGTTTCGCGTTTCTTTCGGCGTTGCGGATGAAGCGCGAGGTGTACATCGAGCCGCTTCTGCCGGCCTTCGCGCTGCTGGTCGGCGAAGGTCTCGGAACGGCGCGCGTGTCGACTCGACGGGCGCGGTGGGCGTGGGCGATCGCGGGCATTGCGACGGCGGGAGGCGTCCTCCTCTGGATCCGGATGGCGCCCACGCTCACGTCGCTCGCCGGCGCCGACGCTTGCGCGGCCCTCGGCGTCGGGCTCTTCGTCCTCTCCGCCTCGCTTCTCGCGACCGCCGCGATCCGACGAGCGCGCGGAGGGCCCTTTCTCGTTTCGGTGGCTTGCGGTCTCCTCTTCATCGCGATCCTGACCGTCGAGTCGCGGCTCTCCCGGTTCGATCCGGCTCCTCACTGGGGTCGTCGGATCCGACGGGAATGCGGTCAAGGCTGTGAGGGTCTGATGCTGAAGCTCGACTTTCACAGCCTGGACTTTTACAGCCGGATCGAGTGGCGGGAAATCGGGAGCGTGGGCGACATCCGGAGCTGCCTCACGGCCTCCAAATCGTTTCTCGTCATGCGCTCCCGCGATGAAGAGAAGCTCGACGCCCAGGCGATCCCCTATCGCGTGCTCGACCGGCGACCCTGGCTCCAGGAGAGCTGGTTCCAGGCGAGCCTGCGTCCCGACGTCTACCCCCTGCAGTCTCTCTCCCTGGTTGCGCTCGAGCCTTCCGACAGAACACTTCCGGTTTCGCGGAGGGAACGCGGTCGCGACCGGCCCGACGGCTTTCGATATATTTCCGATCCCCGATGAGGCGGTTTGAGGGCGCCGCGCGAGTCGCGGTCTTGTGCGCGGTCGCGATCGGCGTGGTCCCGGCGGTCGAGAAGGGCGACGAGCCGCTCCGGCCGAGAGGCCGCTACAACAACTCGGTCCACCGCTTCTTTCCGGACCTCGACTCGCGGCTGAACGCGGTGCGCTATGGCCGATGGCGCGCGGTCGAGATCGCGTGGAACGTCGGCATCAATCCGACGCTCGACCGGGAGTTCTCGGCTTTTCTCCTGAAGCTCCTGTCCGATCCGCCGCGGTTTCCTCCCGAGGCGGTGTTCGTGGCGCCCCGGTTCGCGCGAGAAGCGCCGACCGTGTTCCACGGGTCAGGTGCTCGAGCAACAGGTTTCCGACGTTCTCGCGGCGCCCGATGCGACGGCGAAGCTCACGGCCGAACGCCTCGACCGCGTCGTCAATCTCTACCGGCTCGAGCGATGGGCTTTGACCGAGCCGGCGACCGAGGCGCCTCCGCCTCAGGCGCTCGCCCTCGCGCCGCGGTCCGCCCGCATCCTCCTCTCGGGCACGCGGCTCTTCGCCCGCGCGATGGAGGCGCTCGCGCTCTCGGACTTCGGGCAACAGCGGTGGAAGGTGAGGGACACGATCGAGGAGTTCGACACTTCTCTTTCCCGCGAGAAGCCGCTCGAGGAATCCACCCACCGCGTCTCCGCGCCCACGTTCGCCGAGCGCTATCCGGCCGCAGCGGAGCACCTCGACCGCGTGACGCGGTTCCGGCTGGAGGTTTACGGCGCGCTCGTCGGAGGAGGCGCGACATCCGAGGCGCGCCGGGAAAGAGACGACCGGCTCGCCCGGGTCGCGCGCCGGTATGGTCTCCCGGGCGGGGGAATCGGTGGCCGCTAGGAGGCCCGGTCTTTCTCCGTTGGGGGTGCTGGCGCTCGCCGCGCTTTTCCTGGCTGCTCCTTCCGCGCGCGCGCAGTTCCTGTCGAACCTCGAGCCGGAGCGGCCGATCGACGTGGAGGACGCCACACCGATCCCGTTCCGCGCGGTCTCCGCCGCCGTGGACTGGACGTACAACTTCCGCAAGGGCGGATTGAACGATCAGGGGCCCGGCTTCTCCATCCTCTACGGCGCGCTGCGGAATCTCGAGGTCGGGGCGGCGGACCGGTACGTCACCCGGCCCGGAAGGAACGCTCTGCGCGGGATCTCGTCGGGCGACCTCGAGCTGCACGCGCTCTACGGAGTCCTGTCCGAAACCGAGCGGTACCCCGCGGTCGCCGCCCGGATCGGCGTCGTCTTCCCGACCGGGCTCGACTCGCGCGGGACGGACCTCGAGCTCGGAGGCGCCCTCACCCGGTCGTTCAATTCGATCCGGCTCCACGGGAACTTTCAGTGGACCCGGCTCGGCGACAGGCTTCCGACGGAGCGCTCGAACCGCCTGGAAGGGGGCCTCGCCATCGACTTTCTCGCCAGCCCGGAGGGCCGGACCGACACGCTGCTGCTCGCCGGCGTGACGGTCCGTTCGAGCCTCGTGCGCAACGGCGACGACGTCGTGACCATCGAAGCCGGAGCGCGGCAGCGCATCGGCATTCAGACGATCCTCTTCGGCAGTCTCGGCTCCCAGGTTGCGGACGGGTCGGACCGGCCGAGGTTGCGCATCCGGCTCGGGATCTCGCACGTCTTCTAGACCCGACTTCCTTTGACGTTTCGCGTCTTCGACTGCCACGTCCACATCCAGCCGTGGGAGCAGCTCCATCCCGAGGTTCTCGCCACGATGATTCGCGGCCGCGCCGACGGCGAGAGGCTCGAGCGCGTCCTCGCCGACCCCGAGGAGCTCCTCCGTCTGATGGACGAGGAGCGAATCGAGCGGGCGGCACTGATCAACTACGTCGCTCCCGAAGTGATGGGCTTCGACGAGTCGGTCAACGAGTGGGTCTCCCGGTACGTGAAAGGTCGGACGGACCGCCTCGTCGCGGTCGGTTCGGTCCATCCGCGCTTCTCGAGAGACGCGAAGGGCGACGCGGCGCGCCTGTTCGACGAGCTCGGGATCCGGGTCTTGAAGATCCATCCGCCCCACCAGCTCTTCGCGGCCAACGAATATCTGTCGGGGAACGATGCGCTCGCCGGCATCTACGCGGTCGCGCAGGATCGGGCGCGGCCGGTCATGATCCACACCGGGACCTCGATCTTCCCGGGCGCGCGGAACCGCTTCGCCGATCCGATCGCGGTCGACGACGTGGCCGTCGATTTCCCGAAGCTGCCGATCGTGCTCGCTCACGCGGGGCGGCCGCTCTACATGGACACCGCTCTCTTCCTCGTGCGCCGTCACCCGAACGTCCACCTGGATCTCTCCGGAATCCCGCCGCGCAAGCTTCTCGAGTACCTGCCCCGCCTCGAGGAAATCGCGGGGCGATGCCTTTGGGGGACCGACTTCCCGAGCCCCGGAGTGGCTTCGATGCGCAAGAACGTCGAGGACTTTCTGGCGCTGCCGCTCTCGGACGACGCGAAGCGGCGCATCCTCTTCGACAACGGGGCCGCGCTCGTTCGGTAATAGCATCCGGGCGATGCGCGTCCTCGTCGTCGGTGCCGGGGTCATGGGCCGCGGGATCGCCGGGCTCTGCGCGCTCTCCGGCCACGAGACGCTGGTCTTCGACGCGGACCCCGACGCGCAGCGCCACGTCCGACCGTCCATCGAAGCATCCTGGGCCCGCGCGCTCGAGCGCGGAAAGATCGGGGCGGAGGCGATCGAGGCGGGGCGCCGCCGTCTCCGGATCGTCGAACGGCTGCGCGACGGCGCTGACGTGGACTTCGTCCTCGAAGCGGTTCCCGAAGCGCTCGATCTGAAGCGTCTCGTCTTCGGCGAGCTCGACGATCACTGCCCCGACCGGACCATCCTCGCCTCCAACACCTCGTCGCTCTCGATCACCCGAATCGGGCGGGCGACCGGGCGCCGCGACCGCGTCGTCGGAATCCACTTCTTCAACCCGGTCGCGGCAATGCCGCTCGTCGAGGTGGTGCGCGGCTCGGAAACGTCCTCGGAAACCGTCGAGCGGGCTCTCGAGCTCGTCGCCTCTCTCGGCAAGGAAGCGGTGCGGGTGAACGATTCCCCCGGCTTCGCCACGTCTCGGCTGGGCCTCGCGCTGGGGCTCGAGGCGATGCGGATGGTCGAGGAGGGGGTCGCCCGTCCCGAGGACATCGACAAAGCGATGGAGCTCGGCTACGGCCACCGGATGGGGCCGCTCAAGACGAGCGACCTCGTCGGGCTGGACGTCCGGCTCGCGATCGCCGAGACGCTCGCGGCCGAGCTCTCCGGCGAACGGTTCGCTCCGCCCGCGATCCTGAAGAAGCTGGTCGCGGAAGGGAAAATCGGCAAGAAGTCGGGAGAAGGTTTCTACCGCTGGGACGGGGACGAGGCGCGCCCGTCCGCCTCGTCCGCCTCGAACAGGACGCGCGCTTGAACGGCCGCCGCAACCTCGCTCTCGGGATCGTCCTGCTCGGCCTCGGCGCGTTCTTCCTGCTGTCGAGAGCGTTCCGGTTCTCGGGCCCCGGCGCGATCCTGGTCTCTATCGGGGCGATCTTCCTCCTCCTTTCGGCGGCGCGCGGCTTCCGCGGGCCTCTCCTGCCGGGCGGGATCCTGCTGGGTCTGGGAAGCGCGTTTCTCTTCCAGACGCCGCTCGAACGGCTCTTCCCGCGCTGGGCGACGATGACGCTCGGTGTCGGCCTCGGCTTCCTGCTGGTCGCCGTCATCGATCGCGCCGC
>QHVV01000173.1 GCA_003222385.1 Acidobacteriota bacterium | reverse complement strand
TCGCCGGCCGCGTTCGCTTCGGGGGGAAAGAGCGGCGTCGGGATCGGCGTCGGCTCCGGGTTCAAGTCGACCGTCGAAAGGCGCCGGAGAGACGCCGAACCGGGAACGATGTCGGGGCTCTTCGGGTCGGGCGGAACGAGGTCCACGTCCGCCGAAGCGACGAAAGCCACGCCGTTTGCCTTGTCCTGGAAAGCGAAGTAAGCGTGATCGACCGCGTGAATCTGGATGCCGGTTCCTTTCGACAGAGTCCCGGCCTGCGGCGCGAACGGAAAAGGAGCAAGCAGGACGGGCGTTTCCTCCGCGACGACGCCGTAGACCGCCGGGAAGGAAAGGATCTTCTTCGCTCTTTCCTCACGGGCTTCGCGTTCCTGCTCGCGCTCGATCTGTTCGGCGCGCAGATAACCGGTCGCCTTCTTCGCCCGGACCTCGACCCAGGCGCCCCGATCGGCCAGGACCGTGACTTCGTCCCCCCTCTTCAGATCGACCACGGATTCCGCCCGGGCGCCGGGCTCGCGCTTCAACGGCGCCGCCGGCACCGTGACGACCGCCGGAGATTTCTCGACGGTCTGGCGCGACGCTCGAACCGGCCGCCCCGTGAGGAGAATCGCGGCGACGAGAGCGACGGTGCCGAGAACGACGAACAAAGCCCGCCGCCACGCGCGAAAGATCGCCGCTCGCCCGGAAAGGGCTTCGCGGTCGCTCATCCAGCGTCCCCGAGCAGCGTGACGAGCAGCGCTTTCTGAGCGTGGAGGCGGTTCTCCGCCTGATCGAAGACCGCGGAACCCGGCGAGTCGATCACCTCTGCCTCGACCTCTTCCCCGCGATGGGCCGGGAGACAGTGCAGAAAGATGGCGTCGCTCGCGGCCATGCCGAAAACGCGGCGGGTGACGCGATAGGGCTCGAACGTCTTCGCCCGCTCTGCCGCCTCGCCTTCCTGCCCCATCGAGGCCCAGACGTCGGTGTAGACGGCGTGCGCGCCGGCGACTCCCTCCTCGACCGACGTCGTGATGGTAATCGCGCCTCCCGTCCCGGCCGCGGCGGCCCGGGCCCAGTCGACGACGCGGGGATCCGGCGCGTACCCCGGGGGCGTGACGATGGTGACGCGCGCGCCGAGCTTCGCTCCGGTCAGCAGCAGGCTGTGCGCGACGTTGTTTCCATCGCCGACGTAGCAGAGCGCGAACCCGCGTGCCGTCCCGAACCGTTCGCGAACCGTCAGGAAATCGGCCAGCGCCTGGCATGGGTGGAGCAGATCCGAGAGACCATTGATCACCGGGATCGACGCGTACTTCGCGAGGTCCTCGACGGTTGCGTGGGCGAAGGTCCGCGCCATGATCCCGTCGACGTACCGGGAGAGCACGCGGGCGGTGTCGGAAATCGGCTCCCCGCGGCCGAGCTGCAGGTCTCGCGACGACAGGAACATGCCGAAACCGCCGAGCTGGAACATCCCGGCCTCGAACGACACCCTCGTGCGCGTAGAAGATTTCTCGAAGATCATCGCGAGGCTGCGGCCCGAAAGCGCGGTCTTCCAGCCGTCGGGCCGGGCCTTGACGCGCGCCGCGAGGTCGAGGACCTTCTCGATCTCCTCGGGCGCCCAGTCGTTCTCGTTGACGTAGTCGCGCTTGGTGGCCGTCATTCGGTCCTCCAGATCACGGTCCCCGTTTCGCCGTCGAGCGCGGCGGCCAGGCACTCCGCTCGGGTGATCAGGACTTCGCGGCCGCCGGCCTCGACGAAGCGGATCGCCGCGTCGATTTTCGGCCCCATACTCCCGGGAGGAAACTGCCCCTGCGCGAGAAGAGTCCGCGCGGTCGCCAGATCGAGCCGCGGAAGCGGAGTCTCGGTCGGCTTTCCGAAGTCGCGCGAGACCCTCTCGACCCCGGTTAAGATCACGAACACGTCCGCGGACAACGCCGCGGCGAGCATCGAGGCGGCGTAGTCTTTGTCGATGACCGCTTCGACTCCGCGCGCCTCTCCTTCCTCCGGCACGACGACCGGAACGCCTCCGCCCCCCGCCGCGATGACGATATAGCCGCGGTTGACGAGCGAGGCGACCACGTCGACGTTGCGCAAGGCCAGAGGCTTGGGAGAGGCGACGACCTTTCGCCACCCGCGGCCGGCGTCTTCCACCATCGTCCAGTCCGCGGTCTTCTCCATCGCCTCCGCGCGGTCCCGCGTGAAGAACGGCCCGATCGGCTTGGACGGGTGAAGGAACGCGGGATCGGCGGCGTCGACCTCGACCTGCGTCACGAGCGTGACCACGCGCTTGCGGAAACCGGCGGCTTTCAGCTCGTTGTCGAAGGCGAGCTCGAGGAGAAAGCCCATCGATCCCTGCGTCTGCGCGACCCCGACGTCGAGCGACTGCGGCACGACCCGCTGCGCGGCGAGCTCCGCCTGGAGAAGGAGGTTCCCGACCTGCGGCCCGTTGCCGTGGACCACGATCAGCTCGTATCCGCGGTTCAAGATCGGAAGCAGCTGTCGGACCGCGGTCCGCGCGCGCTGCAGCTGAGTCGCCACGTCACCCGGATCTTCCGGGCGCAGGAGCGCGTTCCCGCCGAACGCGACGACGGCGAGCGGCCGGACGAACGGGAAGAAAGGCGTGGTCACGGGTCTTCGCGCACGAGCGGCATGGCCATGCACCGCGGACCGCCGCGGGCCCGCGAGAGCTCGTGTCCCGCGAGGCGCACCACATATCGCTTCCCGCGCTTCAAATCGAGCGAGCGCCGGCCGAGCAGGAGGTCCGCTTCGTCGAACACCGTGTACCCGGCGCGCGCGAGCTCGTCCGCGGTCCGCTCGTTGCGGTCGTAGAGGAGGACGACGCCCGGTGCGAGCGCGAACGCATTCGCCCCATCGGTCCACTGCTCGCGTCGCTCGGAGATCGGATCGCTTCCGCCGCAGCGGACCGGCGAGAGCTCCAGTCCTTCCGATTTCAACGCCGAGAGAAGATCGGTTTCCGACGTCCACGCGACCGGCCGCCGCGTCAGGTCGCATTGATAGACGTCCGCTTCCTCCGCTCCGTCCGGGAAGATCATGGGTGCATAGACGAGGCACTCCTCGCGCGAGATCATCGTGAAGACCGTGTCCAGGTGCATGTAGGAGCGAGCCGGAGGCAGCGCGACGACGAAGATCCGCCGGATTCGGGAGCCGCGCTCGTGCAGGGACTCGGCCAGGCGTTCGATGGTCGTCTTTTTCGTGCGCTCGGAGTAGCCCATCAGAAGGAGGTCGTCCCTCAGAACCAGGATGTCGCCCCCTTCCAGCGTCGGGCGCATGCGCGCGTACGACGAGGGCCTCCCGTAGTCCACGGAAAACTCCCGGAACCAGAAGCGGTCCTCGTCGGGGCCGGCGAACCGGGGATGGTAACGGACGACGTACCCCGAGAGCAGGGGCTCGCGCAGCCGCGCCGCGGTTGCCATCGAGCCGCGGATCGCGCGGTCCCCGACGACCACCAGGGGGTCGCGCTGGAAGAAATAGTTCGGGATCGGCGGCAGCCAGTAGAGCTCGGACGGCGAGAGGGCGACCTCCGAAGGCGGCCTTTCGATGCCGGTCACGAGCGTCGCCGCGAGATCTTCCGCGGTCTGGTCGCGCAGCCGGTAGTCCATGTCGGGGCCCCAGTCGAGGAGGGTCCCCAGGTCCTGCAGGATCTCGGACCGCTGCTCCGGGACCTCGAGGACTTCCGCGAGCAGATCCTGCACGTCTAAGACCTCGTCGGCGACGTATCCGAGAATCTGCTGGAAGCGGCGGTGCTCCTCGCGGGCCCGGCTCCCGAACAGGATGTCGTCGAAAAGCAGCTCCTCCATCATCGCCGGCACCATTCGGTCGATCTCCGGACCGGGAAGGTGGACGAGAACGGAGGAGAGCTTTCCGATCTCGGAGTTCACTCTCAAAGACATGCGCGTCCCGCGAAAGGACGCGGGATTCTAGCCGATCACGCGGCCGCCTGGCGTCCGGAAACGGTTCAGGAGGGCGGCGGAAGCGGGCGCTGCTCGATTCCGGCTTCGACGGATCCGGCGGAGTCGCGTTCGGCGAGAGCCCGTGAAGTCTCCTCGTATTTCGTCTGCGAGTTGCGCAGGTGGTTCCCCAGGATTTCGAACGGACCCTCCACCTTTTCCCACTGCCGCTCGAGCTCCGCCAGTCTGCCGAGGATCTCGTGCGCGTTCTTCTCGAGCTCCATTCCGCGGAGGCCAATCGCCACGGTCGCGAGATAGACGTAGAGCAGGCTCGGCGAGACGAGGATCACCCGGCGCTCCGCGGCGTACTCGGAGAGCGACGGCGCTTCGTCGTCCGAGACGATCTCGCAGTAAACAGCCTCTGCCGGCACGTACATCAGCGCGAAGTCGAAAGTGTCGTCGAACGGCCGGATGTACTTCGTACGGATCGCCTCGACATGGCGTCGGACGTCTCCGGCGAAGTCGCGACGTGCCCGCCGCCGCTCCGCCTCATCCGCCGCTTCTCGCGCTTTCCGGAAGTTCTCGAGCGGGAACTTGCTGTCGATCGGGACGAGCCGGCCACCGACGTGGACCACGGCGTCGACCACGGTTCCATCCGAGAAGGCGTGTCGCATTTCCCAGACCCCGGAGGGCAGCGCTTCGCGGAGCGTCTGCTCGAGGAACGTCTCGCCCAAGTTTCCACGGATCTTCGGCGGCTTCAGCAGGTCCTCGAGGCGCGTCATGTCCCCCGCGAGCCGCTCGACTTTCCGAGAGCTCTCGAAGACCTGGCCGATCTTCTCTCGGACGTCACCGAGCGTGGCGGCGACATCCTTCTGCCCCTGCGCGAGCCGGCTCTCGACCGAACCGACGCCTTCGGAGACGGCGCGCCGGAGTTCCTCGAATCGCCGATCCACGGACTCCGACGAGGCACGCACTCCGGCGAGCTCCGTCAGGAGCGTGTCACTCCGGGTTGCGGAGTCCCGCAGGCGGAGAAAAAGCGCGACGAGCACCACCACGAGGACGGCGACGATCGAGATCAGAACGATTTGGGAGATCATTTGCGTCGAGCATCGGCCCAGGCGCCGGACAAATGGTGTCCGACCCGGTGCCAGCTGCAACCGAACGGGCGCACGTTCGTAAACTGTCTCGTAAGGAGCACCCATGCGCACTCTGGCCGCTCTCGTCTGCCTGTTCCTCCTCCTGGGCTCGGCTTCGGGCCAGAACGCCGGGCGGGGAATCGAAGTCTCCGACATCGATCGCGGGGCCGATCCGTGCACCGACTTCTACGCCTTCGCCAACGGAAGCTGGAGGGCGCGGAACCCGATTCCCGCCTCGATGCCGCGCTGGAGCCGGCGCTGGGCGGCCGGCGAGTCTACGAAAGAGCGGCTCCGGGAGCTTCTCGAAGAGACCTCGGCCGCGGGCGGCGCTCCGAAGGGAAGCGTCGAACAGGTCATCGGCGACTTCTACGGCGCCTGCATGGACGAGAAGGAGATCGATCGGCTGGGGGTCGAGCCTCTGGCGCCGCTGCGGTCCGAGATCGCGCGGCTCCGAAACGCCGCCGACGTCCAGCAGATGATCGCGCGCTTCCACCGGCTGGCGATCCG
>QHVV01000172.1 GCA_003222385.1 Acidobacteriota bacterium | reverse complement strand
CGTCCGCCCAGAGGCTGGTAGTTGCGTGTTGGGTCAAGGGTGAGAGCGCGGATGAGTTGTCCGTCGGTGCTGACGATGCGCACGTCGGGGCCGGCGACGAGAATTTGGACCCGCCTGTTCTTGTGTGCTGTGCCGACGGGGATGTGACGAAGTCTGCCCAGGTAGCGAAGGGTGACCTTGCCGAATGAATCGACCTTGTCGTGCCGGACGCGGTGGTCGACCGGAGCAGACGGCTCCAAAGGTCTGGCTTTGAGCGTGCCTTCAAAGACGCTAAGCGGAGTGCGGCGGTTGAGCGCCCGATGTGGACGACGAGTGTTGTAGTAATCGCGAAAGCCGTCGAGCTGGAACTGCAGCTCGACGAGTGAACCGGCCGGCATCTGTTTGGCTAGAAAGCGTTTGAGGGTTTGGTGAAGGCGCTCGACCTTGCCGCAGGTCTGAGGGTGGTAAGGCGTGGAGTGTTTGAAGACGATACCCAGGCGTTCCAGCTCGAGCTCCAAGAGGACCTTGCCGCCGCGGGACTTGGCGGTGAAAACGGCGGCGTTGTCGCTGAGCAGCGAGGCCGGGAGCCCGAAGCCCTTTGAAGCTGAATGGAAGGCGTGAACGACATCCGCCGCCTTGATGGTGGGAAAGGCCGTCGAGTTCAGAAAGACGCGGGAATGGTCGTCAAGGAAGTTGAGCACCTCGACAGGAGTTCCGTCGGCAAGTTGCCAGGGGGTGGCATCCATCTGCCAGGTCTCGTTGGGCAGTTGAGCCTGGAAGCGAATGAATGAGGCGCGCGGCCGCTTGTGTGGCTGAGGGGTGACCAGACCATGACGCTTGAGGATGCGCCAGACAGTGGTTTCTGAGGGCATTTGGGCGACACGACTGCTGAGGTGATAGGCGATGGTCTGCGGCCCGGCGTCGTGGCCAGCCTCGGCCAGCTCGTGCCGCAGCTCCACGACCTTTGCTTCGACTTCAGGATCCGCGCGTCGGGGGCAGGAATGGGGTCGTCTCGAGCGCGGCTCTAGGGCTGTGTAGCCACCCGCCCTGTACCGGGCCAGCTGCTCATAGATCCAACTCCGGGACTTGCCGGTCTGGCGGGCCAGCTCGGTCGGGCTACGGTGCTCCAAAACGATCCCGTCGACGATGTAGCGAGCCACAGCAGACATCCGCCACCTCCGAACATGGTGGTGTCCACTATGTCTTGAGACATCTGTCCACTATGTGGTGAACTCACACACCGCCGGGGCTACCAACTTCATGGCCCCTGAATGTGCGCCCTGCGCGCGCCCGGCGAGGCTGAGATCGCGGGTTCGAATCCCGCCGGGGCTATTTCGTCGCCACCATGACTAACATCCAGCACCCAGTGCGAGCGCAGTGGCGACGGCAATGATTGTTCGGCTGCGGGTCGCCGCAATTGATCGGAGCGGCTCTCACACTGGTCGACGCGTGACGGGTCTCAGGCTGGGCTCATCTGAGACTTCGTCCCCAGCAGGATAGCCTCTGCGCCCTCGACCAGCTCGTGGACGATCTTCGCTGCCGGCTCGACCTTCTTGACGTCGCCCACTGACTGGCCCGCGTAGCACGCCATCGCGGCGATGGTTCCCACGAAGCTGCGATTGGGCGGCGCGCCCGCGAAGCGGGGAATTGGCCGCACTCCCGGCCAATCGCCTGCGGTCTCGGTCTGCAAGGCCTCAGCCCTCTCGATCGCCGATCGCAGTACGCCGTGTGTGGAAGGGCAGAGTGGGCAGTCGACGTGGAACCGGTTCGTGCGGACGCTGTCCTCTGCGCGTGCCGCGATTAGCGCCTTCACGTAATCCGGATGCGCATTGGTTTCCTCGGCAGCGAGGAACCGCGTCCCGATCCGTGCCCCCGCGGCGCCCGCGGCGATCACGCCCGCCAGCGCCCGTGCGTTGCCGATCCCGCCTGCCGCCAGCACCGGAACTTTCACAGCTTCTACAACCTCGGTCAGAAGCTGGAGCACACCCAGCTGGCCGCGGATATGGCCGCCGGCCTCGATGCCTTGGGCGATGAGGAAATCGCAGCCGGCGGCCTCGGCCGCGACCGCCTCTTCGAGCGACCCCGTCTGCCAGCTGACCAGAGCACCCCCGGCATGTGCGATACGCACCAGCTCGGCGTCGGGCCGGCCCCAGAAGAAATCGACCACCCGGCAGGCTCGGGCGGCAGCCTTGACGGCCTCCGTATCGACGACCGGGATCAGGAAGTTAAGGGCGAAGGGCTTCTTGGTCTGGGTGCGGATGAGGTCCACGCGTGCCTCCACCTCGTTAGGAGTCAGCCCGGCGACCGTGTTCGTGCCCAGGCCGCCAGCCTGCGACACTGCTGCTGCCAGTTCGGGCCCGCCAACCGAGCCCATGCCTGACATCTGAATCGGCGCCTCGACGCCGACTAGCTCAGTGAAGGTTGTTCTCAGCATGGCTTTAGCCCTCCTTCCGCTGCCATAGGCTCGCTCCTTGATGAGAGTCTGCGCCTCCACAAAGCATTGGGAATCGCGCGATCGCGCTATTTGTAGGACTGGCGGCCGGAGATCGAAGTCAGCAGAAGACGATCCGAGGTTTCTTAGGTGTCGCCCCGAATCCCGCCGGGGCTATACCAACCTGACGCCCTTCAACCCGTGAATCCGCACGCCTGGCGAGCGTCTCGTCCAACACATATAGGCTCGTTTCTCGCCAGGAAGGCCGAATTTTCGAGCGCGGCTCAATGGAGTTGCGCGCCGTCGGTGGTGACCCCAGGGCCGAGGCCCTGGGGTCGACGGTGGATCTATTAGCCGAACGAGTACTGCGCCGTGTAGACGCCGAACGGGCCCTGCGGTGTTGGGGAGACGATGGCTGTCCCCTGACCGTGCAAGTCAGCCAGCCCGCCCGACCCAGAGAGGACGAAATGCGCTTCCGACACTCCCGAGGTGTTAGTCGTTCCGGCGATGTTGTCGAAGACGAGAGTTCCCGTTCGACCGCCTACGGCACATGTGCAAGTGGCATTCCCCTGGAGGTTCTGGGAGCCGTCGGGATGGGTCACGATGTGGAGCTGTTCGGTGAAGTTGCCGGTGATATCACCTGTCACCACTCCCGCCGGGAAAGAGAGGGTGACGAACGCGTTGCCATCGGCCATGCGGAAACCAGACGGCACCGGCGCCGCCACGAAGAAGAACGTGCCGGCCACTGATATGGGGCTCGACGCCGCGACCGGCTGGACCGCTACGAGGGCGGCTCCAGCCGCCAGCACCAAGGTCAGCAATCTCGTCCTAAATCGGATCATGGGGCCCTCCTCCTTAGCTGATAGCGGGATGCGGCATGAGCCCGAGCTGGGCCAGGATTTCGGCTTGGTCGAAGTATTCGCGCTGCGTCTTGATCCGCCCATCGCGGTCGACGATCCCGACACTAGCGCCTGCACGTCGACATGCTTGTTAGTTGCGGGCAGCAGCTCGCCGGTCGGAAGCGGGAGTGGCCCGCCGTTGGTTCCTGCCGATGCGTACTCCACCGCGACGGCATCGCCCTGCTCGACGATGCGCCTGAGCGTCACCTGCACATCCGGGAACGCGCCAAACATCTGCGCATAGAACGCGACCACCGCTTGACGTCCTTTGAACGTCGGCATCCCTGGCCACGTGAGCTCAGCATCGTCCGCGTACATGTCTCCAATCGGGTTCAGGTCGTGCGCATTGACCGCCGCATTGAGTCGCCGCACACGATCCGCTATCGCTTTCATTGCAACTCCTCCTATCCGTTGTTGGCGACATCGTCAGGGTCCGGCGGCACGGCTCGAATCAGGGAAACCCCTATGTCTTAAATCCATCGACGGCAGGCATAAGATGGGCCGGATGTTCCTGGGGAGGGACGCGGAGCAAGCCCGGATCGATGCACTCCTGGAGCACGCTCGCTCAGGTGTAAGCGGAGCCCTCATCGTCAGCGGCGAGCCGGGAATCGGTAAGAGCGCCTTGCTGAGCTACGCGGCCGACATGGCCCTCGATATGACGATGTTGTCAGCCACAGGGGTCAAGGCTGAATCCGAGCTCGCCTTTTCTGGACTTGCTCAGCTCCTGCATCCCATCCTCGACCTGATCGACGAAATTCCGAAGCCACAGGCGGCGGCGCTCGCCAGTGCGCTGGCCTTCGGTCCACCTGTGATGTCCGATCCATTCGCTG
>QHVV01000047.1 GCA_003222385.1 Acidobacteriota bacterium | reverse complement strand
TTGACGGTCGACTTGCGCACGCTCAAGAGCGTTCCGGTGGGGTACTGGTGAAGAAGGTAGTTCGTCCCCTTCAGCACGGGGAGATCGCGCGAGATCAGCTTGCCCGACGGAACGAGATCGATCTGGTACAGCACCGGGCTCGTTTCCTCGGCGCCGAGTACGAATGCGAAGACAAGAAGAGCCGCGGCGACTGCGAGACGTTTGAACATGATTTGCACTTCCCCCGCAGAAATTATCACGAAGCCGCAGGAGGAAGCCGGGGGACGATAAGGAGGCGGCTGCAGGCCCGCAGGGCCTGTCCCCGCGACTACTGAGGGGACTTCGGAGGCTCCCCGCTCCGCACGCCGGTCGGAGGCTGCCCCGGGGCCGTCTGCACCGCCGTGCCGGGCGGGTAGGCGAACGAACGACCTTCCCGGTAGTCGTTGGCCGACGCCGGGAAGGCGAGGTTCTGTCCCGGAATCTGCTTCGAATCCCAGTCCGGACGATAGTCGCGCGCCGGGTTGAAGAGAGCCTTTCCGTCCGCGGCTTCTCCGGGTCGGGTGGTTCCGGGCGCTTGAGACCCGGCCGTGCCGGTTCCGCGTTCACCCGTCGGACCGAGGACGATCAATTCTCCGGGCCGGGACTTGCGCACCACGGCGGTCTTCGGGACCGGGACGCTGACGACGCGCTCGATGTCGGAGCGCTTCAAGCTCATGAGCGCGCCGTCCGGATACCGCGCGAAAACGAGCCGCGTCGCGCGCGGAACGGGCGGAGTGCGCGCCAGGATTTGCTGCCCGCCGGCGAGCTCGATCCGGTAAACCATCGCCTCACCGGCGCCCGCGGCACGGCCTGGCCCTGGCGCGAGGAGCGCGGCGAAGATCGCGACGGCGACGATGCGTGCCAGAAGCCGCATACCCCGGATTGTTGCACGTTCCGCGCCGAGAGCATGTCGTGGGGACAGGTCCCGCGGGCCTGCACCCGCATCCTTATTCCGTCCGGGGAGTGAATAGAATGGGCGGCTTCCGAGAAATGAGCCAGGAGAACCCCCGTCCCGCCCCGGATCTCTCGGCCCTCCGAATCCGGAGGGAGCCGGAGAAGTCCGGCCGGCCGAAGGGATGGCTCTTCGGCGGCGCGATCGTGGTGGTCGCGGCCGGGGCCGCCGCCTGGCTGCTGGCGGGAAGGACCCTTCGCCCGAGGACCGTCGAGGCGGTGACGGCGTCTTTCCTGACCGAGGGCCAGGCGACCACCCTCCTGACGTCGACCGGCTACGTCGAGGCGGAGCGCAAGGCGGATCTTTCCCCGAAGATCACTTCCCGGATCACGGAGTTGAGCGTGACCGAAGGCTCGAGGGTCAAGACCGGGGACGTCATCGCGCGCCTCGACCACACCGACTTGGACGCGCAGCTCGCCGAAAAAGAGGCCTCGTGGGTCAATGCGCGCGCGGAGCTCGAGAGGCAGCGCTCCCTGCACGCGCAGGGGCTTTCGCCGAAACAGGCGCTGGACGCCGCCGTGGCGGCGGAGGCGACGAGCCGGGCGGGCGTCCGGTACGTCCGCGCGCTCCTCGATTACACCGTGATCCGGGCGCCGTTCGCCGGCGTCGTGACGGCGAAGCGCGCTTTCGTCGGCGAGGCGGTCTCGCCGTTCGGCTCATCCCCCTCGGGCGGAGGCTCGGGCGGCGCGATCGTCACGCTCGTGGAGTTCTCGACGCTCTATGTCGGGGCGGACGTGAATGAAGCGAACCTCTCGAAGCTCGGCCCGAAACAGCCGGCCGAGATTACTCTCGACGCGGTGCCCGACAAGACGTATCACGGGTTTCTGAGGCAGATCGTCCCGGCCGCCGACCGCCAGAAGGCGACGGTGCGCGTGAAGGTCGCGTTCCTCGACGCGGACGAGAAGATCCTGCCGGATCTTTCGGCGCGAGTTTCGTTCACGGCGGAGCCGACGCAGGGGAGGACCGGCCGCACGCGGGTCCTGATCCCGAGGTCGGCCATCCGGACGGTGAATGGCCGGACGGGCGTCTTCCGGATCGTCGAGGGGCGCGCGAAGTTTCAGCCGGTCAAGGCCGGCGCGGAGACCCAGGGGCAGGTCGAGATCGTGGAAGGTCTCTCGGGAGGGGAGCGGCTCGTCTCCACCTCTTCGGGCGAGATCCACGACGGCGACCGGGTGCGGGTCGAAGGAGAGAAATCATGAGCTCGGCCGGAGAAAAAGAAATGAGCGACATCATCGTTCTCGATCACGTCGAAAAGATCTATCACCGGGACGCGCTCGAAATCCCGGTCTTGAAAGACATCGCCCTCCGGGTGCCGCAGGGGGAGTTCCTCGCGCTCATGGGCCCCTCCGGCTCGGGCAAGACCACTCTCCTGAACCTGATCGCCGGAATCGATCAGCCCACGCGCGGCCGCATCCTCGTCGGGGGTGTCGACATCTCGACGATCTCGCAGACCCGGCTCGCGAAGTGGCGGTCGCAGACCATCGGGTTCATTTTCCAGCTCTACAACCTGATCCCGGTTCTGACCGCCTTCGAGAACGTCGAGCTGCCGCTGCTCCTGACCAGGCTCTCGCGGGCCGAGCGGCGCCGACACGTCGAGACCGCGCTCTCGATCGTCGCCCTCTCCGACCGGATGGATCACTACCCGCGACAGCTCTCGGGAGGCCAGGAGCAGCGCGTGGCGATCGCCCGGGCCATCGTCTCGGATCCCGCCATCCTCGTGGCGGACGAGCCCACCGGCGATCTCGACGCGAAGTCGGCGGAAGAAATCCTGATTCTTCTGAAGCGGCTGAACGAAGAGTTCGCCAAGACGATCGTCGTGGTCACCCACGATCCGAAGGCCGCATCGCGGGCGCACCGGATGATCCACCTGGACAAGGGCGTGCTCGAGTCCGACGAGCTCACCGAGACCGGACATCTGCGGCGCGTCTGAAGCAGCCATGAAGTTTTTCCGCCTGATCTGGAAGAACGTCTTCCGCAAGAAGACCCGGATGGTCCTGACGACCGGCTCGATCGTTCTCGTGCTGGTCCTGATCGTCGTGCTGGTGTCGCTCCTGAACGCGATGGAAGCCGACCCTTCGGGGGGCCGGGGGGCGAATCGCCTGGTCGTCCAGCACGCGACGGGGCTCGCGTCGTTTCTGCCTCTCTCGCAGCGTCAGCGGATCGAGCAGATCCCGGGGGTCGTCGCCGTCTCGCCCGAGATCTGGTTCGGAGGCGTTTACAAGGACGACCGGCCGGAGAACTTCTTCGGACAGCTGTCCGCCGACCCGCAGATCTTCTTCGACAAGATCTTCGACGACGCCATGATCGATCCGGCGGCCAACGCCGAGTGGAAGGCGACGCGCAACGGGTTTGTCGCGGGGCAGAACCTCGTCACGAAGTTCGGCTGGAAGAAAGGGGACCACGTACAGCTCCGCGGGACCTACATCCCGGTCACGCTCGACCTGATCTACATCGGCAAGTACAGGGCGGGCGACGAGTCGAACATCTTCTTTCACAACGAGTATCTGAACCAGTCGAAGTGGTTCGGAGCGAATCGCGTCACCGGGATCTACTACATGAAGGTCGCCTCGACGCAGGACCTGCCGCGGGTCGCGGCGGCGATCGACCGGATGTTCGAGAACAGCGACGCGCCGACGAAGACGATGACCGAGAAACAGTTTCAGGCCCAGTTCATGGAGATGATGGGGAACATCAAGGGCCTGATCCGGTGGATCTCGCTCGTGATCCTGTTCGCGGTGACGCTGATCGTCGCGAACACCGTCGCGATGTCGGCTCGCGAGCGCGTGACCGAGATCTCCGTCATGCGCGTGCTCGGTTTCCGAAGGAGTCACGTCCTCTCATTCATCCTGTCGGAGTCGGTGCTGATGTCCCTCCTGGGCGGGCTCGTCGGGGTCGTGCTCGCGAAGTTCGTCATCATTCCGGGGATGGTGAAGGGGATGCAGACGACGCCCATGGCCCCCTTTCTCATCAACTTCCGGGTGACCTGGCAGGTGCTTCTCGCTGCCTTCGGGATTTCCGTCGGGGTCGGAGTCCTCGCCGGCTTCGTCCCGGCGATCCGTTCCTCCCAGCTCCGGATCGTCGACGGCCTGCGACAGGTGGTGTGAAAGTCGCGGGTGCAGGCTTAAGCCTGTCCCCAGAAGGGTGAAATGGCTATCCCGCTCAAGTACAACCTCCGAAACCTGATGGTCCGCAAGGTGTCGACCGGGATGACGGTCTTCGTCATCTGTCTCGTCGTCACGGTTTTTCTCTTCGTCCTGTCGCTCTGGAGCGGCGTCACGCGGACGCTCTCGACCAACGCCTCGGACAGGAACGTCGTCACGATGCGCGTCGGGTCGCAGGCGGAGATGCAGAGCGTCGTGACCCGCGACTCCGCGGATCTCATCCGTTCTCTGCCCGGCATCGAGCGCGACGCCGGCGGGCAGCCGCTCGTTTCCGCCGAGCTCCTGACGCTCGTCAACATTCCGAAGGCGGACGGCAAGAGCACCAACGTCCAGGTTCGCGGAACGTCTTCGGCCGGGATGGCGCTGCGGCCGTCGATCCGAATGGTCGAAGGGCAGATGTTCCGGCCCGGCACGAACGAGGCGATCGTCTCGAAAGTCCTTCCGTCGCGGATCGCGGGGGTCTCGATCGGCGACACGCTGAAGTCGGGGAGCTACCGCTGGAAGATCGTCGGTTACTTCGACGCCTCGGGATCCGCGTACGACTCCGAGATCTGGACGGACGTCGCGGACCTGCAGGCGCAGAGCAAGCGTCCGATCTACTCGATCGTGTACGTTCGCGCGACGGACGCCGAGAGCGCGCGGCGCTACATCGAGGCCGTCAAAGGCGATCAGCGGCTGAAGCTCGAAGGGAAAACGGAGAAGAAGTACTTCGAGGAGCAGATGGTGACGGGAGCCCCGATCAAGGTCCTGGCGATCCTGGTCGGCGTCTTCACCGCCATCGGGGCGTCTTTCGGGGCCATGAACACGATGTACGCGCAGGTCTCCGCGCGCATCCGCGAGATCGGCACGCTCCGCGCGATCGGCTTCTCGCGCCGGTCGGTCCTGGTCTCGTTCGTCGTGGAGGCTCTCCTCCTGTGCCTGATCGGGGGGATCCTGGGGACCGCGCTCGCATTCGTTCTCTTCAACCTGGTCATCACGAAACCGACCGGGACGATGAACTTCCGCACTTTCTCGGAAATCCTCTTCAACTTCCGGCTGACGCCTCCGCTCGTCCTGGGAGGCCTCGCCTTCTCCCTGGCGATGGGCTTCATCGGAGGGTTCTTCCCGGCGGCCCGGGCGGCGCGGCTGAAGATCACGACGGCATTGCGGGAGATTTGAAAAGCCTTAAACGCTCGCGGCCTCGACCAGCCTCTTTCCTTCCTCGTCCTCCACGATCGTGCCCCACGGCACCTCCGGATCGTGCTCGAAGATGCACAGCCACTTCTCGGCGACCGCCTGCGCGACGAGCCGCCTCTTGTTCTCGATCAGATCGACGGGGTAGAGGTCATACCCCATGATCCAGGGGATCGCGACGTGCGCGGTCGTCGGGAGTGCATCGGCGAAGTAGAACGCGGTCCGGCCGCCCGAGTCGATCCGGATCGCCTGCATGCCGGCGTTGTGGCCACGGACGGGGACGACCGTCAGTCCCGGCCGGACCTCGACTTCGCCCGAAACCTCCGCGAGCAGACCGGCGTCGGCGCACGGCTCCCAGTCCTCGCGGCGATAAGACGCGCGGTCCCGCTCGTTCGGGGACCGCGCATGAGACAGCTCTTCCGACTGGACATAGACGGTCGCGTTCGGAAAGGCCGGCGCCGCCCGGCCATCCTCCCGGCGTGTGGAGCCGCCGGCGTGGTCGAAGTGCAGGTGCGACAGCACGAGCGCGTCCACGTCCCCGGGAGGGACGCCTTTCTCCGCGAGGCTGTCTTCGATCGTCCTCGCGCCGTCGATCGCGTAGATCTCCCGGGATTTCGAGTCCCACTTTTCTCCCAGGCCGCTCTCGACGAGCGCGGTGTAACCGCCTCCCCGGACGAGGAGGCAGTTCGTCGCGAGCCGGATCCGGTTTCGTTCGTCCGCCGGAAACTTTTTCTCCCAGAGAACTTTCGGAACGATGCCGAACATCGCCCCGCCGTCCAGACGGAAGCCGGAGCCGCGCACGATGTCGAGCTCGAGAGACCCGAGCCTCACGAGCGGGATCTTGTCATTCCGAGGAGCGAAGCGACGAGGAATCCGTCGTCCTCACGAGCATCGCTTCGCTCAGGATGACCGCGACGCGGTCAAATCCCTCGTTGCGCTCGGGATGACAATGGAAAGGTCGCTCGAGATGACAAGGAGTCTCGTGAAGCTCAACTTCTACGGCACGAAAGGCTACGTCGAGGAGTCCTCGCCCGAGCACTCCGGGCATTCCGCTTTTACGATCGAGGCGGAGGGGTTCCGACTGCTGTGCGACTTCGGCGAGAACCGCAAAGGGCTGCTCGGAAAGATCCGTCCCGACGCGATCTTCGTCTCCCACGCGCACCCAGATCACGCTTGGGGGCTGGAGGAGGGGACCGCCGCCGCCGTATACGCGTCGGAGATCACGCACTCGCTGACCGGAAAGTTCGGGATCGCGAAGCGCGTCGTCCTCGAGCCGGAGAGGACCGTTTCCGTGGGCCCGTGGCGCGTGACGGCGTTTCCCGTCGTCCACTCGGTCCGTTGTCCCGGCATCGCCGCCCGCCTCGAGGTCGCGGGGCGGGTTCTCGTCTACTCCGGGGACATCGTCTCCTTCGAGAATCCGGACGGAGCGCTCGCCGGCGCGGACGTCTACGTCGGCGACGGCTCCACGCTTCGAGGCACGCTCGTGCGCCGGCACCCCAGCGGGACCCTGCTCGGCCATACCACGGTGCGCGCGCAACTCGGCTGGCTCGCGAAGCACGGAATCCGGCGCGCGGTGTTCTCGCATTTCGGAAAGGAAGCAATCGAGATGGGGGAGAAAGCTCTCCGGGAGGCGCTCGAGAAGCTCGCATCCGAGCGCCTGCCGGGAGCCGACGTATCCGTCGCCGGCGACGGAGCGACGATCGAGGTCTAGACGGCGATCAGCGGGGCGATGCCGAAGTCGCGGCGGTTGCCGGGGCGGCCGTCGCCGTCATGCCCGAAGCCGTCGCCGCCGAAGCAGCCGCGCGGGGCGCCGTCGAGACCGTGCCGACCGTGGCCGGCACGCGGATCGTCGTGGCGGTACTCGTCGCGCTGGTGGCGGTCGTCGCCGTCGACGCCGTGCCCGCCGTCACGCCGGTCTGCGCGAACGCCGTCCCGGTTCCGGCCGGGAAGCCGTTCGTGTCGATCGTCGGAGCGGCGTTCGGCGATCCGAGCGTCGGGAAGCCGTTCGCTCCGATCGTCGTCGGAACGGTTTGAGCCGCCGGCGTGATTGCGACCGGGAACCCGTTGGGCCCGATGACGAAACCGCCGGTCGCGTCGGTCAGACCCGTGGCGGTGGGAGTCCCCCGCACGAGATCACCCGGAAACACCTGCTGCGTGACCGTCGCGGAAAGCGGCGTCAACCCCATCCTCGGTGAAACGATCACGGTGTCCGCGGAGGCCGCGGTCGTTGCCCCGCCGGTCGAACCGAGAACGAGGACCTGCCCCGGCTGAAGCCCGATCTTCCCGGAGCCCGGCACGAAGAAGGACGACCGGGTCGAGGCGAGCGCAATCGCCGTCCCCTTCGACGCGGCCAGGTTGCCGCTCACGAGCACGACCTGGTTTCCGGAGCCCGAGATCGTGATCGTTTTCGTCTGAGCCCCGGTCGTCGCGGCGAGGACGCCAAGCGAGAACAGTGCAAGAACGAGAACTTTCGTCTTCATGGTTTCTTACCTCGTGAAAATCGGTCGCAATACCTCATACGGTAGAAAAAACGTTGCAGGATCCGTTCCGGCGCCCATCCCCTTTTGCTGGAAGGGGTTCGAATGGATGAGCGGCCGCCGTCCCGGTGGAAGATTAGGTGTGGGGTGCAGGTTCGTTGAACCTGTCCCCCAGGCGATTAAGGGTCAGGCTTCTGTCGGGAGGCTCGAACCGGGCGCCGTAACGGGGCGCCCGGCGGGCGGCAGAGGCGCGCTCGTTTTCTCCCGGGACGCTTCCGCGACGAAGACGGCGCGGCGCGCCTCGCGCGCGCGCTTCACGAGCGCGAGCAGCCCTCCCGCCATCATCACGTAGAAGCCGGCCCAGACCAGGTTGATGAGCGGCTTCTTCGTCACCTCGACGGACAGTGATTCGCGTGTCGCGGCCTGGAACTCGGAGCGCGGGTCTTTCGCCAGGCCGCGGACGCGAAGGACGACGGAACCGTCCGACGGCGAGACTGCCTCGACTTTCATGAAGGCGCCCGGCCTTCCAAGGATCTCGATCTCCGGCGCTTCCGGCTCGCCTCCGTCCATGTGGTACACGTAGCGCAGCGTCACATCGTGCCTGCCGCCGTCGGGCGGCGTGATCGTGAGATCGGTCAGCACGAGAATTTCCTTTCCGCCCCGGAGCATGGCGGAACGGTCGGCGTTGAACTCGCGGAACGTGAAGCCGGTCCCCTCGACGTTCGTGGTCGTGCCCTTCCGCAAGGCCACGTCGCGGCCGACCCGCTCCGGCTGGCCGGGGTCGTACTGCTGCGGGGAGATGTAGTCGTCGAGCACCGCCGATCGGCGGATCGCCGGGTTCGCCATGAGCTGGCCGGTCTTCGTGTTCACGTACATCTTGGGATAGGCGTATCCGACCTTGCCGGCGGCCGTCTCGACCCGGATTTCCATCGCCTGTTTGCGCGTCGCGGTTCCCGGCACCACGCGCAGGAACGTCAGCGTCTTATCGCCGACTTTCGTCGGCCGGTCCCGGACGAGGGTGAGCCGCTGGGAGCGGGTGTAGACGCCGGAGACCACGATGCCGGCGAGCATGATGCCCACGCCGACGTGGGCGAGATATCCGCCGGCTCCGGTGAGCTTTCCGTTCTTCGCCTTGCGCAGGACGGCGCGAAGGTTCATGTCCGCCGCGAAACCCGCCAGGAAGAGGAAGGCGAGGCTCGAGAGATCGCGCGCGCCGAGCGCCAGCGCGAGGATCACCACGCCCGTGCCGACCGCCAGCGATCCGGGCGGCCGCCGCCTTCCACGAGACGAACGGCACGAGCCCGGACAGGACGAGCAGCACGAGTGCCGCCGGCGTCGCCGTCTTCCCATAGAACGACGTCTGCACCTGCGACGGATTGCCGGACAGCCTCGTCAGGAGCGGCGCCGAGGTTCCGAGAAGGATCACGAACGCCAGCGCGCAGAACGTGGCAATCCCGAGAACGAAGAGGACGCCGCGAGAGAGCAGTCCGGTTTCTTCCTCGGCCAGGGCCGGAATCGTTTTCCACCGCACCGCGATCAGTCCGATCGAGAGAGTGGTGAAAGCGAGCAGGATCGCCACGAGCCACCCGGTGATTCCGAGATCGATGAACGAGTGCACCGAGAAATCCGCCAGCACGCCCGAACGCGTCAGGAAAGTGCCGTAAAGGATCGTCGCGAAGGCGGAGCAGGCGAGGATCAGATTGATCTTCCGGTGGCGCTGCCGCACCCGCTGGAGAAACATCCCGTGCACGAGCGCGGCGGTGAAGAGCCACGGGACGAGGCTCGTGTTCTCGACGGGATCCCAGCCCCAATAGCCTCCCCACCCGAGCGTCTTGTAGGCCCAGTAGCCGCCCATCAGGATCGCGGTCCCCAGCATCACGAAAGTCAGAAGCGCCCACGGGATCGCGCGCGTGACCCAGCCGTCCCACCGCTTCTTCCAGAGCGCGGCGATCGCGAACGAGAACGGGACCGAGAGAGACGCGAAGCCCAGGAACATCACGGGCGGGTGGATCACCATCCACGGATCCTGGAGGAGAGGGTTCAGTCCGACCCCGTCCTCGGGAACCGGCGGCGGCAGGAGCTTGAACGGAGACTGCTTGCAGAGGATCGCGACCGTTCCGAGAAAGGTCGCGAGATAGACGATCATGACCGGCGCCTCCTGCTCTTTCGCGCTGCGCCAGACCAGCAGCCCGATCAAGGCTCCCCAGAAGCACCAGAGCAGGAAGGAGCCCTCCTGCCCGGCCCAGAGCGTCGAGATCAGGAAGTGGAGCGGGAGATCGCGGCTCGAGTAGGAGTTGACGTAGGAGACGTCGAAGCGGTGCTGCAGGAGAAGGACGAGGAGGACCGCGGACGACGCGACGATCGACGTCGCGAAAGCGGCGTAGGCGCCGCGGGCAAAGGGGAGGAGGTCGCTTCGGCCCCGGTCCACGCGGAAGTAGGCGATGAGAGAGGCGAGCCCGAAAAGAAGCGCGGCCCAGATCGCGGCGACCCCCGGCCAGAAGTACATCGCGAGAGCGCTCCTTACGATTTCGACGGCGGCCGCGCGGAGCGGTACGCTCTCTCGACTTCCGCGCCCTGGTACTTGGAAGGGCACTTCACGAGGAGCTTCTCGGCGTCGATCCGGCCCTCGTGGTAGCGACCGATGGCCACGATCGAGATCGCGTCCTTGAAGTTCGCGGGGCGAATGCCGCCGTAGATGACCGGCATCCGGCGGCCCTTCTCGTCCACGAGGTCGAACGAGAGCCGCTGCGTGGTGGTGTCGTACCGATCGCTGGTCTTGTCGAGGCCGCCCATGACCTGGACGACGCCGCGCGCCTTTCGCGCCTCGTCGAACGTCACGTACGGCGTCAGCGTTTTCGTGAAGGACGTCACGCCCAGAAGGACGAAGACGACCGCCAGCCCGGCCGCGATCCAGTATCCCCTCTTCACCGGTCCCGCTCCCGTTCGGTCAGGCGCCGGTCGAGCCGCCAGACGTAGAAGAAGAGCCCGATCCAGATGACGATGTTGACCGCCGCGAGAAAGCCCAGGCTGCTCACCGAACGATTCTTCCTTCTCTGCCTCTGGAAATCAACGCTTTCGCCGGCCGGAGATTCGAGTCGGCGTCAATTCGTGGGCTGTCGGACGCGCGCCCCGCGAGCTTCCAGCTCGAGCAGCCAGAGGAAGAGCGCGGTGAACCCGAGGAGCCCGGCGAAGAATACGGTCTTCGTCGGAGTGTCCATCAGGATCTTCCCCTGCGGGTTGATGACCGTCTGGGGATGGAGCGATCGGGTCACGCGCGGCACCACGAACACCAGGAAGGGCATCAGCACCGCCGAGAAGAGCGCATACGCGGCGGCGATTCGGGCACGGCGCTCGGGGTCATCCACGGCCGCGCGGAGAAAGAGGTACGCCCCGTAGAGAAAGAGGAGGAGCAGGTACGAGGACTCCCTCGGGTCCCAGTTCCAGAACGATCCCCACATGATGCGCGCGAAGAGCGATCCGGTCACGAGGGTCAGCGCCGCGAAGAGCAGTCCCAGCCGGACGGCGGCATGGGCGACAGAGTCGAAGCGGGCGTTTCTCGAGAGAAGATAGGCGAGCGAATATCCGGCGGCCACCAGAAACGCGAGCGCCGCCGTCCAGGCGCACGGAACGTGGAAGAAGACGATCCGCGACGACTCGCCGAGGAATCCCTCCGCCGGCTCGACCCAGAGGAATGCGCCCGCGATCACCGCCGCCATGTAGGGAAGGAGCAGAAGTTTCAGAAGTTTCATCGTTCCTCATGAACTGCGGCGGGTGCAGGCCCGCAGGGCCTGTCCCCGCGGCATTCGCAGTGTCAATCCTCCCACGCCGCTCCGGCCAGGAGATACGCGGCGCACGTCGCTGCGCCGTCGTAGGCCACGAGGACGCGCAGCGGCGCCGCCGCGAAAGATCCTTGCGACGCGGCGACCGTGGCGGCGATCGCCGGCAGGAGGAGAGGCGCGAGAAGGGGAAACGAGACGACGAGAAAAAGAACGTTGCGCTGGCCGGCGCGGGCCACGAGAGCGGAGAGAAACGTCGAGACGATCGAGAGCCCGACGCCTCCCAGCAGGACGACGGCGACCAGCGCGGCCGACGACTCGATGCGCCACTCGAGGAGCACGGCGAAAGTCGGAACCGAGAGCGCGGCGATCGCGAGGAAGAGGAGGAAGTTGAACGCCGCCTTTCCGGCGATCACGACGGCGCCCGGTGCGACCGCGCGCAGCGCAAGGCCCGTGCCGGTCTCCTCCTCTCTCACGAGGGCCCGCGGCAGGCCGGTCGCCGCCGAAAAGAAAAGGATGATCCAGAGGAGGGCAGCGTCGAGACTGGCCCTCGCGTCCGCCGGAAGCCCGAAGGGTCCGACCGCGTAGGAGACGAGCGCGAGAGCGGTCGCCGCGAAAAAGAGGATCGATCCGAGCGCGATGCGCCGCTTCCCCTCCTGCGCAGCATCCTTGGCGCAGACGGCCCACGCTCGCGACCAGAAGCCGAGCCGGGTCGGCGTCACGGTTTCGGTTTTCCGGATACCGTTTCGCGTCCGCGGATCTCGAGCACCTCGTCGGCCGGCGGCAAATCCTCCAGGTCCGTCGCGGCCGCGATCACCGGACCTCTTCGGGCCGCGGACGCCACGGCGCGGTGGACGGCCTCCCGTCCGTCGGCGTCGAGACCCGCCATCGGCTCGTCCAAGAGCACGACATCGGGATCGAGAAGAAACGAGAACGCGATCCGCAGCCTCTGCCGCATGCCGGTCGAGAAGTGTTCGACCGCCGTCCCGGAGCCGTCGAGGCCCACTGCGGCGAGGCGCGTCCGGAGGTCATGCCGCTCGGAGGCGAAGCCGGCCGCCCTCCGGAAGAATGCGAGGTTCTGTTCCGCGGTCAGCTCGGGATAGAAGGCCAGATCGGGGCCGGACCATCCCACGCGGGAGCGCCGCTCGTCGCGCGAGAGCTCTCGACCTTCCGATTCGACGCGAACCGTTCCCGTCGAAGGACGCATGAGTGACGCGAGGATCTTCAAGAGAGTCGTCTTCCCGGAGCCGTTGGGTCCCGTGACGGCGAGGACTCCACGGTCGAGGAGGAAGGAAACGCCGCCGAAGAGCGGGACTCCCGCGAACGACTTCGAGAGGTCGACCGCCTCGATTCGCGCAGAAGCCACGACTCCGGGCCACGATACCAGAGCCCGCCTCGCTCGGCTTGAAATGCGGTCCGCGCTTCTCCTATGATCCGCCCGGTTCAGAGTCTTGCGGGGTCAGGATTGCGGTTTTTGGGGACAGACTTATTTTCCCGGCATTCTCGATGATCTGCCCGGCTCTGGGAAGCGACGTGCGGCGCGCCTGGTAGTCAGAAAATAAGTCTGTCCCCTTTCTCGAAGGAGAGCCGATGTCGAAGCGCGCGCTCGTTCTGCTCCTGACGCTCGCGGTTCCCGTCTCGTTCGTCGCCTGCGGCGGCGGAAAAGACGAAGATGCCCTGCTCGAAGAGGAAGCGACCCCGGTGCCGGCCGCGGCAGCGCCGGCCGCGGGAGCTCCAGCCGCCGCGCCCGCCGGAGCGCCGGCCGCCGGCAGCGCGGCCGTGACCGGGAAGGTCTCATTCGCGGGAACCGCTCCCACCATGGAGAAGATCAAAATGGAGGCGGACGCCTTCTGCAAGTCGGCGCACGCGACTCCCGTCTACTCGCAGGAAGTCGTGGTCAATCCGAACAACACGCTCCAGTGGGTGTTCGTCTACGTCAAGGAAGGGGTGACCGGCACTTATCCGGCCCCCACGACGCCGGTGACGATCGACCAGCAGGGATGCCAGTACCATCCCCACATCTTCGGGATCCAGGCCGGTCAGCCGTTGAGGATCTTGAACAGCGATTCGACGCTCCACAACATCCACGCGCTGCCGAAGAAGAACCCGGAGTTCAACATCGGCCAGCCGTTCAAGGGGATGGAGACGATCAAGAAGTTCGACACGGTCGAGATGCCCGTCCGCTTCAAGTGCGACGTCCACAAGTGGATGGGGGCTTACGCGGGCGTCCTGAACCATCCCTTCTTCGCGGTCACCAACGAGCAGGGAACGTACGAGATCAAGAACCTGCCGCCCGGCAACTACGTGATCGAGGCCTGGCAGGAGAAATACGGCGCGCAGACGCAGAACGTGACGGTCAGCGGATCGGAGTCCAAGACGGTCGACTTCAGCTTCAAGGGTTAGGACCGCCTCCGTGGCGAGCATCGCGCCGCGAGGCCGGGTGCTCCGGGTCGCTTCGGGCGTCCTCGGCGCGGCGGCGGTGCCGTCGCTCGCTTCGGCCCTTCCTTTCTGGCTCCGCCTTCCCGAGAACGTCGCGACGTTCGGGAGCAAGATCGACGGCCTCTTCTACCTGATCCTCTGGATCACCGGCTCCATCTTCGTCCTGGTCGAGGCGCTCCTGCTCTTCTTCCTCTTCCGGTATCGACATCGCGAGGGAAGGCGCGCTCACTACACGCACGGATCGAACCGGCTCGAGGTCATCTGGACGATCGTCCCCGCCGTGATCTGCGTGATCCTGGCTCTCCTCTCCCGGCGCAGCTGGGCGGAAATCAAGCAGAACATGCCGCGGGGGGCGATGCACGTCGAGGTGATCGGGGAGCAGTTCTCCTGGAACATCCGATATCCCGGGCCGGACGGAAAGCTCGGCACGCCGGACGACCTGGTCACCTTGAACCAGCTCCATTTTCCGGTCGGACGCCCGCTCGTGGTCGAGCTTCACTCGAAGGACGTCATCCACTCGTTCTTCCTGCCCGAGTTCCGGGTGAAGCAGGACGCGGTGCCCGGGATGACGACGCGGATCTGGCTCGAAGCGACGCGGGTCGGTCACTGGGAGATCGCCTGCGCCGAGCTGTGCGGCCTGGGTCACTTCCGCATGAAGGGCTTCGTCACCGTCGAGACGCCCGAGGAGTTCGAGCGCTGGCTGGCGGAGCAAGCCAAGGAGAATGCCTCATGAGCAGTATTGCCGTCGTCCGAGAGCTCCCGCCGGGAGTCCATCCGGAGCCGACGTCGTTCTGGCGCAAGTACATCTTCTCGCTGGACCACAAGGTCATCGGGAAGCAGTACCTGTTCTATGCACTCTTCATGCTGGTCATCGGCGGACTGCTCGCGACGCTCGTGCGCTGGCAGCTCGCCTGGCCCGGGCGACCGATCGCGTTCATGGGCAAGCTCGCCCCGGAGGGGATGCCGAACGGGCAGATGCTCCCGGAGTTCTACAACTCGCTCTTCACGATGCACGCGACGATCATGATCTTTTTCGCGATCATGCCGATCCTGATCGGCGCGTTCGGCAACTTCGTCGTGCCGCTGCAGATCGGCGCGCGCGACATGGCGTTTCCGACGCTCAACATGTTCTCGTTCTGGACGGCCGTGCCCGGCGCCGTCCTCATCCTCTGGTCCTTCTTCGTGACGGGGGGTGCCGCCCAGTCGGGCTGGACGTCGTACGCGCCGCTCTCCGCCGTGCAGCCGAAGGGGCAGACTCTATGGCTGCTCGCCCTCCTCGTGCTGGGAATCTCGTCGCTCCTGACCGCGGTCAACTTCATCACCACGGTGTTGAACCTGCGCGCGCCGGGGCTGACGTTCTTCCGCCTGCCGCTGACCGTCTGGGCCCTCTTCGTGACGGCGGTGCTGCTCCTCCTCGCGCTGCCGGTCCTCTCCGGGGCCATGATCATGCTGCTGTTCGATCGCGTGCTCGGCACGACGTTCTTTCTGCCGAAGGGGTTGATCATCTCGGGCCAGCCCCTGACGAACGCGGGAGGGGGACAGGCGCTCCTCTGGCAGCACCTCTTCTGGTTCTTCGGACATCCCGAGGTCTACATCATGATCCTGCCGGCGATGGGGATCACGTCGGAGATCCTGCCGGTCTTTTCCCGCAAGCCGATCTTCGGCTACCGCGCGATGGCCTACTCGATCCTAGGGATCGCCGGCCTCGGCTGGATCGTGTGGGGCCACCACATGTTCCAGAGCGGAATGAACCCGATCCTCGGGACGACCTTCATGATCTCGACCATGGTCATCGCGGTGCCTTCGGCCATCAAGGTCTTCAACTGGCTGGGGACCCTCTGGGGAGGCACGATCCACTTCACGACGCCGATGCTGAACGCGATCGGCTTCGTCTCGATGTTCGTGATCGGCGGGCTGTCCGGCATTTTCATGGCGTCGACGCCCGTGGACATCTACATCCACGACACGTACTTCATCGTGGGGCACATCCACTACGTGCTCTTCGGAGGATCTCTCTTCGGCGCCTTCGCAGGGCTCTACTTCTGGTACCCGAAGATGTTCGGCCGGAAGATGAGCGAACGGTGGGGAAGAGTCCATTTCGCGATCACCTTCATCACGTTCAACTGCGTTTTCTTCCCGATGCACTTCCTCGGCATGCGCGGGATGCAGAGGCGCATCTACGACTACTCGCAGTATGCGCACCTGAAGGGCCTGCAGCCGATGAACCAGTTCATGACGATCTCCCTCTTCGTTCTCGGAGTCGGCCAGGTGATCCTCGTCCTGAACTTCTTCCTCTCGATGCGGCGCGGGCAGCCCGCGGGGGACAACCCGTGGCGATCGAACACGCTCGAGTGGCAGACGTCGTCGCCGCCGCCCCACGAGAACTTCCACGACATCCCGACCGTTTACCGCGGGCCGTACGAGTACAGCGCGCCGGAGCGCGGCGCCGACGACCACTGGCCCCAGAACGAGCCTCCGTCGGGAAGGCCGGTCACCGCCCATGGGTGAGGCCGTCCAAGGGCGGAGCATCGCCCTGCACCGCTTCGCCGTCGTGACGGCGGCCGCCACGCTCGGGCTGATCGTGGCGGGCGGTCTCGTGACGTCGACCGAGTCGGGCCTCTCCGTCCCGGACTGGCCGCTGTCGTACGGAAAGGTCATGCCTCCGATGGTCGGAGGCGTCTTCTACGAGCACGGGCACCGGATGGTCGCGACGACCGTCGGGATCCTGACGGTCGTTCTCGCCGTCTGGCTCGCACGCCGGGAGCCGCGCCGTTGGGTCCGGCGCCTCGGCCTTCTCGCCGTCGGCGCCGTCGTCGCACAGGGCGTCCTCGGCGGCTTGACCGTGATCTTCCTCCTGCCGACGGCGGTGTCGGTCGCGCACGCCTGCCTGGCGCAGACCTTCTTCTGCCTGACGGTCGCGATCGCCGTGGTCACGTCGCCCCGGTGGGATCCGACCGCGGCGGCGGAGCGGGAGCCGCTCACGCGTCTCGCGGCCCTCACGGTCTTCGCCGTTTTCCTACAGCTGGCGATCGGCGCGGTCATGCGCCATACGAAGGCCGGGCTCGCGATTCCGGACTTCCCCCTTTCGCTCGGACGCGTCGTGCCTCGGCTCGATTCGTTTCCGGTGGCGATCGCATTTGCGCATCGCGCCTGGGCGATCGTCGTCGCGGCTCTCGTCTTCGCGACGGTCGTCGCCGCGTTCCGCGGGGGGCGCCGGAGGACCGGCCTCTTTCTGGGAGCGCTCGTTCTCGCGCAGATCGCGCTCGGGGCGCTGACGGTCGTCTCCCGCAAGAACGTGGCGATCACCACGGCGCACGTCGCGACCGGCGCTCTGCTGCTTGGGACGTCGCTGGCGCTGGCCATCGGAAGCCCCGGTTTGAAATCTCTCAGCCGCCGTTCGCGCAGCGAACGCCGCGGCGCAGTCTCAATGTTGCTTTCTGAACAGTGACGTGCAAGTAGCCGGAACCGCGATCGCCGCGTCGCCCGCGCGCATCTCCGACTTCGTCGAGCTGACGAAGCCGCGGATCACCTTTCTCGTCCTGGTGACGACGGCGGTCGGGTATGCGCTCGCGGTCGGGCCGTCGTTCCATCCCGCGGTCTTCCTTTCTCTGCTCGTGGGGACCGCGTTCGTGTCGGGCGGCGCGTCGGCGCTCAACCAGTGGGCGGAGAGAGACGCGGACGCGCGGATGGCGCGGACCCGCTCGAGGCCGCTTCCCTCGGGCCGCCTCGCCCCGACGGACGCGCTCGCGTTCGGGCTCGCGATCTCCGGCGTCGGAATCGCGCTCCTCGCCGGCTCCGTAAACGGGTTGACCGCGCTGCTCGCCGCCATCTCGCTCGCGAGCTACGTTCTCGTCTACACGCCGTTGAAGCGCGTGACCTCGCTCTGCACGCTCGTCGGTGCCGTACCCGGCGCCATTCCGCCGATGATGGGATGGGCCGCGGCGCGCGGAGCGCTCGGCCGCGAGGCCTGGGCGCTCTTCGCGGTGCTGTTCCTCTGGCAGCTCCCGCACTTCCTTTCGATCGCATGGATCTACCGGGACGACTACGCGCGCGGGGGCTTCCCGATGCTGCCGGTGACCGACCCGGACGGGAAGTCCACGGCCCGCCAGACCGTGGCTTACGCGGCGGCGCTCATTCCGGTGACGCTCGCCGCCGGTGCCTTTGCTGCGGCGGGGCCGGGCTACCTCTGGAGCGCCCTCGGGCTCGGGGCGGTCTTCGTCGGCTGCTCCGTCGTCTTCGCGGTCAAGCGATCCGTCCAGGCGGCCCGGATCGTCTTCCTGGTTTCGGTTTTGTACCTCCCGGCGCTGCTCGGCCTCATGGTGCTCGACCGGTGAACGCCGCCGCCCCCACCCGAGCCAACCGGCGGGTGCTCCTCTTCCTGGTTCTCGTGGCGGCGGCCCTCTTCGTGGGTTCGATCCTGTTCATCATTTCGCGGGCGCAGACGTAGGAGGCGCCATGACCGAGCACAAGCACCCGAACTACATGGGGATCTTCTGGATTCTCCTCTCCGTGACGGTCGTGGAGGTCGGGTATTCGACCCTCAAGGTCCCGCGGCCGATCCTGATCCTGGGGCTCGTTTCGCTCGCCGGTTTCAAGGCGCTGCTGGTCGCCCTGTACTTCATGCACCTGAAGTTCGAAAGGAAGAGCCTCGGCGTGATCGTCGCGTCGACGCTGATCCTCGGAGCCATCCTGGTCTCCGTCGGGATCGGCGAGCACGTCCTCCCGAGGCCCTAGAGGCAGACGATGGCGAACCACGCGATCGCGCACGAACACGCGCTCGAGCCTCCGTCGGCGACCGGGATTCCCCACGACAAGATGGGGATGTGGGTCTTCCTCTGTTCCGAGGTCATGTTCTTCACCGGGCTCATCGGGTCCTACATCGTGCTGCGGTTCGCGAGCCCCACCTGGCCGCACCCCGGCAACACGCTCAACATCTGGCTGACCGCGTTCAACACGTTCATCCTCATCTGCTCATCCGTGACGATGGTCAAGGCCCTCGCCTCCGTCCGCGACGGGGATCTCCGGAAGCTGAAGCTCTTCCTGTCGCTCACCCTCCTCTTCGGCGCGACTTTTCTCTCGATCCAGGCCTACGAGTACCGCCACCTGCTTCACGAAGGCTTCAACCCCCACGTCTCCCTCTTCGGGTCCGTCTTCTACACGACGACCGGCTTTCACGGCTTCCACGTGTTCTGTGGCGTCGTCTGCATGTCGTTCGTTACGGGGAAGGCGTTTCTCGGAAAGTACACGCAGGCCCACCACCAGGGGGTCGAAACGATCGGCCTCTACTGGCATTTCGTCGATCTCGTCTGGATCATCCTCTTCACGATCATTTACCTTTTCTGATCCATCCGACGATCAATGCGACGTTGAACGCGGCCAGCGCCGTGTTCCTCCTCGTCGCGTACCGGGCGATCCGACGCCTCGAGATCGAACGCCACCGGCGTTGGATGCTTGCCGCGGCCGGGACATCCGCCTGTTTCCTCGTGTCGTACCTGGCCTATCACGCCCGCGTGGGTTCCGTCCGCTTTGCCGGCGTGGGGCCCGTCCGCTCGATCTACTTCGCGATCCTCGGCTCCCACACGCTGCTGGCGATCCTGGTCCTCCCCCTGGTGCTGAGGACGCTGTACCTCGGGCTGAAGCGATTCGACGACAAGCACCGCCGCATCGCGAAGTGGACGTTCCCGGTCTGGCTCTACGTCTCGGTCACCGGCGTCGTCGTCTACGTGATGCTCTACCACCTTTACGGCCGCGGGCCGTTTCGGTAGCATCGCCTCCGTGAGCCCGAGCGTGCGCGTCGCGGCCGTCCTCCTGCTCGCCGCCCTGGTACTGCCCGCGGCGCTCTCCGCGTGTCCGCTCTGCAAGGACGCCACCTCGGACGGCGAGTACCCGGGCGGGTCCGCTTCTCTCGGTCGCGGCTTCTACTATTCGATCCTGCTCCTGATCGCGGTGCCGTGGACCGCCGTCGGCACGGTCGCGTTCCTGATCGTCCGGCGGAGACGGCGCGAGCGCGCGGCGCTCCCGACCGGGGTCGGTCGCCTCGTCCCGGACTCGCGCGGAGCGCGATCCTGACGCGGACCGTCTCCGTTCTTCTCCTCTTCTTCCTTTCGACTTTTCTCCGCGCGGCGGAAATGCCCCGCAGCGCTCAGATCGAGCGATTGCCGGAGCTCGACAGCGCTCTCGCCCGGATCGCTGCCGAAGTGGTCGCCGAGTTCGGATCGGCGGGGTTGACCCCCGAAGGGCTTTCGATCTCGGTCATCGACCTCGCGCCGCGCTCCGGGGGCGCGCTCGCCGCCGGCTCGTACCGCGGAAACGTCGCCTATTACCCGGCCTCGGTCGTCAAGGCGTTTTACCTCGTCTACTACGAGAGCGAGAAGGAAGCCGGCCGCTTGAAGGACACCCCGGAGATCGTGCGCGCCGTCCACGACATGATCACGGTTTCTTCGAACGACGCGACGGGCTTCGTCGTGGACGCGATCACCGACACCACGTCCGGGCCGGAGATCACGAGCGCGCGCAAGTGGGAGAAGTGGAAGAAACGGCGAAACGCCATGAACCGGTTCTTCCTCGCCCGCGGCTACGGTGACTTCAACGCGAACCAGAAGACCTTCTGCGAAGACGCCTACGGGCGCGAGCAGATCTTCCGGGACGGAGGCCGCAACCGCAACCGCTTCACGCCGGACGACGTCGCCCGCCTGTTCAAGGAGATCGCGCGGGGCGAGATCGTCGGGGCCGCCGGGACGCAGGAAATGCTCGGCCTGCTCGCTCGCGACATCACGTCCGAGAAGCCGTACGACGACCTCGAGCTCGAGGACGCCCGGCTCGCCGGGAAAAAGCTGCCGGCGGGCACGCGCATCTGGTCGAAGTCGGGCGACGCATACGACTATCACCACCTGGTGGCGCGCGCTGTTCTTCCGAACGGTTCGGACTTCGTGATCGCCGCTTTCACTAAAGGCGTGCGGACGGTGCCCGGCGTCATCCCTCGGATCTACGAGAAGGTCGGTTCTCTTCTCGTCGCGGCTCCGGCCGTCCGGTAGGGCGTGGCTCGGGGAATCCTTTCCCGACTCGCGGGCGCGGCCGTTTCTCTCCACCGGGCGACGCTCACCGTCGAGAGGATCCACTTCGATCGCTACCTGGATTTGAAGGCCCGGAGCGTCCCGATCCTCTTCGCGCTCTGGCACGGACGGATGTTCCTTTCGATCCAGGCGCACCGGAACGAAGGCATCGTGACGATGGCCTCCCGTTCGAAGGACGGAGAGATCATCGCGGGCTGGCTCGAATCCAACGGTTACTCGGTCGTGCGGGGCTCTTCCACGCGCGGCGGCTCGCAGGCGCTGCGGGAAATGGTGCGCCTCGTCCGCTCCGGACGCGCGGCAGCGCTGACCGTCGACGGCCCGACCGGCCCGCCGCGGCAGGTACAGCCCGGCATCGTTCAACTCGCTCGGCTGACCGGAGGATGGATCCTGCCGATCACCTCATCGAGCGCGCGGCCGCGTTTCCTCGCCTCGTGGGATCGCTATCTGCTGCCCGCGCCCTTTTCCAAGAACGTCGTCCTGTACGGTGCGCCGTTTCCCGTGCCGAGAGACGCGGACGAGGCCGGGGTCGCGGCGCGCATCTCCGCCGCGATCGACGAGGCGACGGAAGAGGCGGATCGCCGCACGCGGATCACGCCGCCCGACGTCTGGACGAAGCCGTCGGAGTCCGGAAAAAATCGGCCGGGGGGTTGAGACCGGACGGGCCCCGGAAACGGGGCCCGTCATTCTTCATCCCGTCAGTTTTACGGGTGCGCGGGCGGTTTCTCCTCCGCGCCCTTCTTGAGCTCGGCCGCGGTCAGGTTCACGTGCCCCACCGACTGTGCGATGACGACGTTTCCGCTCGGAGCTTTCGCGTCGTGCGACCAGAGGTGGAAGATGATTCCGTCGGTCGTCGAGACGAGGTCGGCCACTTCCTTCGCCTTCTCGGGCGACATGTCGAGGACCTGGACGCGCCCGGTCGCGATCTCCTGCTTGTGATCGTGCCAGTTCTTGTTCCAGTTCGCGAGCGTCACCGCTCCGTTGCGCGTGATGGACTTCGCCAGGATGTACTCGACCTGTTCGAGCCGGGCGTTGGGCTCGTCGGAGAGGTAACAGAGACACTCGATCACCGGTTCGGGAGAGAGGACCTTGCAGTAGTGATGGTACGGGCCCATCACCTTTCCCGCGACGACGTGCGGGGCCGTCACGTGGATCGTGTGGCCGTCTGCCGGGCCGGCCGGCATGGCCGCCGCCACGGCGGGCGTGACGGGCGCGGCGGGAGTTTCCGCCATGGTCGGTGTGGGCTGTTGTCCGATCGCGGGAGCGGAAACGGCGACGAGAATACCGAGAAAACCGAGGATTCCATGAGTTCGGGACATCGCGCCCTCCTTTCGCTGGCTGTTGCGCGCGAGTCTACTTCTCGGGAGTTCGTTCGGGCGCCGGAAATGTTCGGACGACCGCGAAGTGCCGGACGAGGGCAAACCAGTACATCGGCACGACCGCGAGCTCTCGGCGCTTTTCGGGAGGTGTGGTCCAGGCTCGGACGGCCCGTCGGGCGGGATCCCATTCGATCGAGATCGACCGGCCGCGGAGCGTCGCGTGCACCGGGCCGCGCCGGCGGACCTCCTCCGGATTGAACGCGAGGGCCTCGTCTCCCGCCGCCACCGAAAGGAGCTCCTTCTTCGCGGGGTGCCGTCGGTCGCTCGTCTTCTGCCCGGAAACGCCCTGCCAGGGAGAGGCGCCGTAGATCCGCATGGAGAGCGGCACGGAGGTGGGAAGGCCGAGGTCGGGGTAGAGCGATTCCGGAAAGGCGCGGCGCCAGGCCGCCGCATCCGTGTACGCGGCGGGAATCGCGTCGAGGCGCCGGCCGGCCAGCGGCCCCGCGAGGCCGAGGCCCGTCGCCGCGGACCAGTACGTGCCGGTCTCGCGGTCCTTCAGGACCAGCGTGTCCCGCCAGAGCGCCCCGGAGTTCTCGAACGTCAGCTTCCGGCCGTCGACCGACCGATCGAAGACGGCCGCCACGTGCGTGAGCGCGCAGCGGGCGACGACCCATGCCCGGTCCGCCGCCTGGTCGTCGATCACCTCGGCTCGATCGAGGAGGCCGATGGGATAACCCACGACGACTCCGGCGATCTCGAGCCCCAGCAGTCGTGCTTTCCCTCCGGGTGGATGGGAGTGCTCCGCCGCGGAGACGCGGCGCGGATCGGCGGCCGACCGGAACGTCGCGGGAGAAGCCATCTGGACGACCGGATCTCCGTCGACCACAGCGATCCGCGGCTTGGTGCGATATCCCGACGTCCGGCAGGCGCTCGGAAGAGCGAGGGCGAGGAGAAGGAGAACGCCGGCGGAACGGGCTCGGGTCAAACGGAAACGGAAACGCCGGGGGAAGGTTCGCGCGGAACCGGGCTCGAGCCGGGGCCGCGCACGACCCGCCGGTATTCGGCGTCGCGCTCGAACGGCTCGCGGCCCGACTCCCGGATGAGCGACTCGAATTCCGTCCGGCTCATGCCCGACGCGGTCGTCGCTCCCGCGGCGTGCGTGATCGTCTCGTCGACGACGGTCCCGACGAGGTCGTCCGCGCCGAAGAAGAGGGCCACCTGCGCCAGCTTCGTGCCGATCTGGATCCAGTACGCCTTGACGTGCGGGAAGTTGTCGAGGAGGAGCCTCGAGACCGCGATCACCCGGAGATCGAGCTGACCGGAGGTCGCCGGCAGATACGAGAGGGGAGTGTTCTCGGGATGGAAGGCGAGCGGGATCAACCCGGTGAAGCCGCTGGTCTCGTCCTGCAGCTCGCGAAGGCGCAGGAGGTGGTCCACGCGGTCCTCGATCGTCTCGACGTGTCCGTACAGCATCGTCGCGTTCGTGCGGACCCCCTGGGCATGGCACTCCCGCGCGATCTCCAGCCACCTCTCCCCCGAAATCTTGTTCCTGCAGATGACGTCCCGGACCCGCCGCTCGAAGATTTCGGCTCCGCCGCCGGGGCAGGAGTCCATCCCGGCCTCGCGCAGGTCGCGGATCGCGTCGGCGACCTGCCGCCGGCCGACGTGGGCGATCCAGTCGAGCTCGACCATCGTGAACGCCTTCAAATGCACCTCGGGAACCGCTTCTTTAGCGCGCGGAGGAGGCCCGTGTAGTAGCCGTAAGGCCACGTTGGATGGAGCCCGCCGACGACGTGAAACTCGGTGACCGCTTCGCTGTATCCGCGTCCCGCCTCCTCGACGCACTCGTCGATCGCGAGCTCGTAGCCCCCCGGCTCGTTCACTTTCTTGGCCCACGCGCACAGGGCGCAGTCGACCCAGCACAGGTTCGTCGGGTTGAGATAGCGGTTGACGTTGTAGAAGGCGGCGTTGCCGTGGCGCCTTTCGCGGACGTGGTTCGCGAGGCGTCCCAACCCGAGAAAGTCGCGGCTCTCGAAGAGCCGCACGCCGTCTTCGAAGGAAAGGCGCTCCCCCGAAAGGATTTTCTGAGCGATCGGACCGAGGTCGGAACCGCGGAACGCCGCCGCCAACCGGTCGGAGGCGTCGGGCGGGGGCCGGTTCAAGGGATCGCCGGCTTCGTCACCGGCTGGTAGGGGTCCTGCGCCTCCGATGCGATCTCGTCGACGAACGGCTGGATATAGCGGTAACAGTCCCAGCAGTATTTTTCGACCGGCCGGAACTGGAAGTCTACGACGCGGCCGACCGCGGGGAAATCCACGATTTCGCGGCCACACCGGTGGCAGACGTCCTTCTGTCCACGGATGAGCCTCCAGACCGGTCCCATTGGACCGATGATCGTATCAGCGGTCGAGGTCGCGACGCAGGCGCTCTTTCTCGCGGGCGCGCGCGTACTTGGTCCGGTCGCCGTGCCGCTTCTCTCCCTTCTTGGGAAGAGGGATGCGCGCGAGCGAGACTTTCTTTTTTTTCTTCACGGCGTCACCGGGCCCGTCGGAGAGACTTCCCGCGTCGGCCGCTTGGAGCGGATCTTCGCCGAAATTCCCCAGAGAGCAATTGCCGCGGCGAGCGCGACGGCCGCGCCCGCGAGAAACGCGAGCCGCGGACCGAAGCGCTTCCAGAGGATCCCGAACGCGACCGAAGCGGGCAGAGCCGCGATGCCGACGGCCGCGTAGAACGCGCCGTAGGCTCGGCCACGCAGATCGACCGGCACCAGATCGGCGACGAACGCCCGCTCGGAGCCTTCCGTCAAGCCGAAGAAGAGCGCATACAGGGCGAAGAGGCCCCAGATCGCGAACGGACCCGAGACGAACGCGAAGCCGGCATAGGAGACGGCGTAGACGATCCATCCGAGAACGATCGCGGGGACTCTTCCTACGCGGTCGGCGAGGGCGCCTCCCGGAACGCCCGTGGCGGCCTTGACCCCGTTGAAGAAGGCCCAGAGAAGTGGAAGCTGCCAGATCGGGACGCCCGCGTCCTGCGCGCGCAGCAGGAGAAAGGCGTCCGTCGAGTTCGCGAGCGTGAAGAAAGCGAAGACGGCGATGATTTTCCAGAACTGCTTGGGAAGACGGCTGCGCGGTCCTGCGATCGCCGGCGCCGGATCGATCCGGCGGACGGTGTCCGGGACCGCGAGCCAGAGAACCACGATCGCCGCGACGCCCGGCACCGCGGCGAGGAGGAACACGGTCCTCTCGTCCGCGAGAGCCAGCTTGAGGAGCGCGGTCGCCAGCAGCGGTCCGACGAGCGCGCCGGCGTTGTCCATGGCGCGCTGGAGTCCGAATGCGCGTCCCCTCCGGTCCGCCGGCACGATGTCCGCCAGCAGCGCGTCGCGGGGGGACGTGCGGATCCCCTTGCCCAGACGATCCGCGAACCGGATCGCCAGCACCTGCGTCCAGACGCGCGCGAACGCCACGAGCGGCCGGGCAACCGTGGCGATCCCGTAGCCCAGGAGGACGAGCGGTTTGCGCCGGCGGACCCGATCCGACCAGACGCCCGATCCGATCTTCGCGAGTGACGCCGTCGTCTCCGCGATCCCCTCGATCAAACCGATCGCGGCGGGCCCGGCGCGCAGGTTCCTCGTCAAGAAACCCGGGAGGAGCGGATAGATCATCTCGGACGACACGTCCGTCAGGAACGAAACCCACCCCAGGGCCAGGACCGATCGGCGCGAAGGATCGCTTTTCATAATCCGTTCGGGAAATACGTCGAATTACCTGAATTCCTTCGGGAAGGGTTCGGAGGCGCGCGCCCATCATAATCGCGGGGTGCGGTTGCAGACGGCGGACGCTTTCATCCTCGGAACGCATCCCCTGAAGGAACGGGACCGGATCGTCTCGTTGCTGACGCGCGATTCGGGTCGGCGGCGGGGCGTCGCCCGACGGGCGCGCGGCGCCCGCAGCGCCTTCCTGGGAACGCTCGAGCCGATGACCGAGGCACGGGTGATGTTTTTCGAGCGCGAGGGCCGCGAGCTCGTCTCGATCGACTCAATCGATCCGATCCGCCCGTCCTTCCCTCTCTCGAAGGACCTGGAGCGCGCGCTTCTCCTCTCGGCCTTCGCCGAGAGCCTGGAGACGTTCGTGTCGGACTCGGACCCGGCCGAGCCGTTCTACCGCCTCGCGCGTCACGCCATGGATTCACTCTTCGCCGGCGCGCCGCCGCCGGCGGTCGCGGCCTATTTCGACGTCTGGATTCTCAAGCTCTCGGGGCTCTTCCCGTCCCCGGCGGAATGCGCCGGCTGTGGCCGGCCGCTCGAGCGCAAGACGACGCTTTACTTCGACGAGAACCGGCCAGGCTTCATCGAAGCCGAATGCCGCCACGGCGAAGCGATCCGGCTGACGGACGAAGGGGCGGCGACCCTGAGGACCTTTCTCTCGAGCCCTCTCGATCCACAAGCGCGGCCGGGCGGCGTCGCGGAGCTCGCCTCGGTCGCCCGCCGCGCCCGTCGGAACTTCCTGGGACACGAATTGAAGTCTCACCGGGTGTTAGCCGAGGTGCTCGGAGCCTGAGGTCCGGGTCAGCCCTTCGTCGCGGCGGCCGTGGGGTACACTTTTCGACGATGCTGACCCTTCAGAAGTTGATCGCGGAGCTGTCCGCGTTCTGGGAGTCGGAGGGCTGCCTGATCGAGCAGCCGTACGACGGTCCGGTCGGGGCGGGAACGATGCATCCCGCGACCTTCCTGAAAGTGCTGGGGCCCGATCCGTGGCGGTGCGCCTACGTCCAGCCGTCGCGCCGCCCGGCCGACGGGCGTTACGGCCAGAACCCGTTCCGGCTCGCAAAACATCTCCAGCTCCAGGTCGTGCTGAAACCTTCTCCGGACGACGTCCAGGAGGTCTACCTGCGCAGCCTCGAGCGGCTCGGGATCTCGGCCGCCGAGCACGACATCCGCTTCGAGGAGGACAACTGGGAATCTCCGACGCTCGGCGCCTGGGGAGTCGGTTGGCAGGTCGTGATGGACGGAATGGAAATCACCCAGTTCACCTATTTCCAGCAGGCCGGCGGGATCGATCTCTCGCCGGTGTCGGCCGAGATCACCTACGGCCTCGAGCGCATCGCCATGTTTTTGAACAAGGTGGACTCGATCTACGACGTCCTCTGGAGCGAGTCGGTCCGCTACGGGCAGCTCCGGAAGCTCGAGGAAGAGGAGCTTTCCCGCTATTACTTCGAGGTCGCCGACGCGGGCTTCGCCGCGCTCCTTCTCGACCGCTGGGAAGCGGAGGCGAAGAGCGCGCTCGAGGCGGGTCTCGTCATTCCGGCGTACGAGGCGACGCTCGCCTGCTCCCATCAGTTCAACGTCCTCGACGCCCGCGGAGCCGTCTCCGCGACCGACCGGGTCGGTCTCATCCGGCGCGTCCGCGATCTCGCGTGCGCGTGCGCCCGCGCCTGGGTCTCGAGCCGCGCGGGGATTCCGGTTTTGGCCACCGAGCCCGAGCCCGCGACCGCCGTCTGAAACGCCCTTCCCGACGGACGGGGACCATCCGGTTCCCCGCTAAGATGCACCGGCGCCCTCTCTCTGCATGAAACGCGACGACTTCCTCTTCGAGATCCGCACCGAAGAAATCCCGGCGGCGACGCTGGCCGGGGCGCGGCGCGACCTCGCGCGGGGCATCGGCGAAGCGCTCGAGCAGGAGGGGGTCGCCGCCGAGTCGGTCGAGTCGTATGGAACGCCCCGGCGCCTCGTCGTCTGGGCGCGCGGGATCCCGGAGAGGCAGTCCGACTCGGAAAGCGAGGTGCTCGGACCGCCCGCTTCGGCGGCCTTCGGAGGGGACGGGAAGCCGACGCGGGCGGCGGAAGGGTTCGCCCGGGCGCAGAAGGTCGACGTTTCGGAGCTCGAAGTAGTCGACTCCGCGCGGGGTCGAACGGTCGCGGTCCGGCGTCGGGTCCCGGGCCGCGACGCGATCGACGTCCTCGCGAAGGCCGTTCCCCGGGTAATCGGCGAGCTCACCTTTCCGAAGACCATGCGCTGGGGGACCGGGGAACGGTCGTTCGTGAGACCGGTCCGCGGCCTGCTCGCTCTCTTCGGCGCGAGGGTGGTTCCGATGGAGATCCTGGGCGCCCGTTCCGCCGACTGGACAATGGGGCATCGGGTTCTCTCCGACGGAACGCTCACCGTGACCGGTCCCGCCGACTACTTCCAGAAGCTGCGCGGCGCCTACGTCGAGCCGGACTCCGAAGCCCGCCGTTCCGCGATCCTCGATTCCGCCCGGCGCCTGGCGGCGCAGGTCGGGGGGCGGATCGACGCCGACGCCGATCTCGCCGCGGTGCTCGCGGACCTGGTCGAGTGGCCCGGCCTCGTGCGGGGATCTTTCGACCCGGCCTTTCTCGATCTGCCCGAGGAAATCACCACGACCGCGATGCGCGTCCACCAGAAGTTCCTGCCCGTGCGCGGAACGAGCGGCCTGCTCCCGCACTTCATCGCGGTCATGGACAACGCCGACGACCGCCATGGCTTCATCGGCAAGGGCAACGAGTGGGTCTTGAACGCGCGCCTGGCGGATGCGCGTTTCTTTTTCCAGGAAGACTCCCGGGAGCCGCTTGCGGCGAGGTTGCCGGAGCTCGAACGCCTGTCGTTCCAGGATCGGCTCGGGAGTTACGCGGCCAAGACCATCCGGCTGGAGGAGCTCGCCGCGGCGATCGCGACGGCGGTCGGCCGCGCCGACGTCGTCGGGCAGGCGCGGACCGCCGCGCGGCTCTCGAAAGCGGACCTCGTCACGCGGATGGTCCGCGAGTTCACGGATCTCCAGGGCGTGATGGGCGGCCTGTACGCGCGGGCGGAAGGCCTTCCCGAGCCGGTCTGGAAAGCGATCTCCGATCAATACCGGCCGCAGGGGCAGGGCGACGATCCTCCGCGCGAAGACGTGGGAGCGGTGCTCTCGCTGGCCGACCGGTTCGACACCCTGGCCGGGATTTTTCGCCTTGGCCTCGTCCCGACCGGGTCAAAGGACCCGTATGGCCTCCGCCGCGCCGCGGCCGGCGCTGTGGCGATTGCTCTGTCGCGACGGTGGCGGGTGGACTGGAGCGGTCTGCTCGAGAAGGCGATCTCGCTCTATCCGGCGGATCTGCCGGGGCTCTCGCCGCCGGTCGCGCTCGCGGAGCTCGAGAAGTTCTTCGCCGAGCGGTTGCGCAACGCGCTCGAGCGCGCGGGCTCGTCCTACGACGAGATCTCCGCGGTCGTCAACGTGGGGTCCTGGGACTTCGCCGACGCCGCGGAGCGGGCCGCGGCTCTCACCGAGGCCCGCCGGCGGCTGGACTTCCGGGGTCTCGTCCTCGCCTTCAAGCGAATCCGCAACATCCTCGGGGCCGAGGATCCGGGCCAGCCATCCGCCCGGTTCTATCGCGAGGACGCGGAGCGGGCGCTGGCCGCCGACTTTCTCCAGGCGAAAGCGCTGCTCGAGGAGCTCGTTCCCGCGCGCCGGTATTCGGAGGCTCTGGAGACGATCGCTTCGATCTCGCCGTCGCTCGACCGGTTCTTCGTGGAGGTCCTGGTGAACTGCCCGGACGGTGACCTGAAGAGGAACCGGCAGGCACTCCTGGGCGCGATCCGGAAGGAATTCACTAGAATCGCAGACTTCTCAGAAATAGTCGTGGAGAAATAGCAATGGTGCGAAGCCGAACTGCCTTTCACTCTCTCCTCGCGGCCGGACGGCCATGAGTGTTGACCCGCCGACCGGGTCCGCGTCCGGCCGCGCGACAGTGTCTCCGCTGATGGCAGCAACAGTTAAGCGAGTGCATTACTTTGGTGACGGCCACGCCGAAGGAGCCGGGCTGGGGAAAGAAATCCTCGGCGGGAAGGGCTCCGGCCTGGCCGAGATGACGGCGCTCGGAATTCCGGTGCCGCCCGGTTTCACGATCGAGACGTCTGTATGCCTGGATTACTTGCGGACGGGAAACCTCGACGGCGTTCGGCCGGAAGTCGAGGAAGCGCTCGCGCGTGTCGAGCGATCGACGGGCCGGAAGTTCGGCGACGCCTCGAACCCGCTGCTGGTCTCGGTGCGGTCCGGCGCGCGCTCTTCGATGCCCGGCATGATGGACACGATCCTGAACCTCGGCTTGACGCGGGCGGCCATGGCCGGCCTCGCCGCGTCCGCCGGGGAACGCTTCGCGCTCGACTGCCGCCGGCGGTTCCTCCAGATGTACTCCGGCATCGTCCTGGAAATTCCGCGCGAGGAGTTCGAGGAATGGCGCGAAGTTCGACTCCGAGCTCTCGGCCGAGGACCTGCGATGGGTCGTCGATCGCTACGAGGAAGTCGTGCGGCGCCGCGGCGCGTCCTTCCCGGACGATCCGCGCGAGCAGCTCTGGGGCGCGATCGGCGCGGTCTTCCGGTCGTGGAACAACCCCCGCGCGAAGGAGTACCGCCGGCTCTACCGGATCCCGGAGGAGTGGGGCACCGCGGTGAACGTTCAGGCGATGGTGTTCGGCAATCGGGGCGAGCGCTCCGCGACCGGAGTGGCATTCACCCGCGACCCGGCGACCGGCGAAAAGAAGTTCTACGGGGAGTTCCTCGCGAACGCGCAGGGGGAAGACGTCGTGGCCGGGATCCGCACGCCGCACCCGCTGGCAGCGGACGGCTCCGGGAAGTCGCTCGAGGAGACGATGCCTGCGGCGTACGCGGAGCTCGTCCGGGTTCGGGATCTCGTCGAGAAGAGCTTCCGCGACATGCAGGACCTGGAGTTCACGATCGAAGAGGGGCGCGTCTATCTGCTCCAGACGCGCAACGGCAAGAGGACGGGCTTCGCCGCGGTCCGGGTCGCGACCGATATGGTCGCAGAAGGGTTGATCTCCGAAAAGGAAGCGGTGCTGCGGGTCGAGCCGGAGCAGCTCGTCCAACTCCTGGCGCCGGTGTTTCCTGCGAAAGAGAAGGAGGCGGCGGTCCAGGGAGGGCGTCTCCTCGCCCGGGGGCTGCCGGCCGGCCCGGGCGCCGCCTGCGGTCGGATCGCGTTCACCGCGGATCGGGCCGTCGAGATGGCGCGCAAGGGAGACCCGGTCGTGCTCGTGCGGGTCGAGACCTCGCCCGAAGACATCGCGGGCATGCACGCGGCCGTCGGAATCCTGACGACGCGGGGCGGGATCACGAGTCACGCTTCGGTCGTCGCCCGCGGCATGGGCAAAACCTGCGTCGTGGGCGCGGGCGAGATCACGGTGGACGAGAGGCGGCACGAACTCCGCGCCCGCAACCTCACGGCGAAGGAAGGCGACTTCCTCTCGGTGGACGGCACCGCGGGCGACGTCCTCCTGGGACAGCTCCCGACGCAACCCTCCGAAGTCCTCCGCGTCCTCGTGGACGGCACCCTCCCGCCCGAGAAGTCTCCGCTCTTCGCGTCCTTCCAACGGCTCCTCGAATGGGCCGACGGCTCGCGCCGCCTGGGCGTCCGCGCGAACGCCGACACTCCCACGGACGCGCGCGTCGCGAGGCTCTTCGGGGCGGAGGGCATCGGGCTCTGCCGCACCGAGCACATGTTCTTCGGCGAAAACCGGATCGTGGCCGTGCGCCAGATGATCGTGGCCGACTCGGAGGCCGATCGCCGGAAGGCCCTCGCGAAGCTCCTTCCCATGCAGCGCGAGGATTTCATCGGGATCTTCCGCGAAATGGGGGAGAGACCGGTCACGATCCGCCTCCTCGACCCGCCGCTCCACGAATTCCTGCCGCACGAGGACGCCGCCGTGAAGAAGACGGCCGAGGAGCTCGGCATCACCGCCGAGAAGCTTCGCGAGCGCGTCCGCTCCCTGGCCGAGGCCAACCCGATGCTCGGCCACCGCGGGTGCCGCCTGGGAATCACGTATCCCGAGATCTACGAGACGCAGGTCCGCGCCATCTTCGAAGCGGCGGCGGCGGTCCGGCGCGAAGGGCTTCGACCGAGCCCCGAGGTCATGATCCCGCTCGTCGGCACGAAAGGGGAATTCGACCGCCTGAAGATCATGGTCGACGAGACCGCCCGTCTGGTCGCGGGAGAGACGGGCGATGCGGTGCCGTACCGGGTCGGCACGATGATCGAGATCCCGCGCGCGGCTCTGCGGGCCGCGGAGATCGCGGCGAACTGCGACTTCTTCTCGTTCGGGACCAACGACCTGACCCAGATGACGTACGGCTACTCCCGCGACGACGCGGCCTCCTTTCTGCCCGCGTACATCGAGCTCGGGATCCTGCCGGACGACCCCTTCGGAACGATCGATCAGCCGGGTGTCGGCGAGCTCGTTTCGATCGCGACCGAGCGCGGCCGCGCGGCGAAACCCGGCTTGAAGGTGGGAGTGTGCGGAGAGCACGGAGGAGATCCCCGCTCGATCACGTTCTTTCACGGCGCGGGCCTGGATTACGTCTCCTGCTCTCCATTCCGCGTGGCCGTCGCCCGCCTCGCGGCCGCCCATGCGGCGCTGTCGAAAGAAACGGCCGCGTCTTCGACGGCATGAGCGGTGTCGCCGCCGCGCTCCTCCTTCTAACGGCCATCTCGACGACGGCTCCCTCCGAACCGGCCGGCCTCGTCCTCGTGTCGGCGAAGATCTGGACCGGCGACCGCGCGCGGCCCGAGGCCACGGCGATGGCGGTTCGGGGCGGCCGCGTCGTCGCGGTCGGCGGCGACGAGGAGGTCCGCGCGTGGAGAGGAGCGAAGACAGTGGTCCTCGACGCGAAGGGCCGGCGCGTCGTCCCCGGATTCATCGACTGCCACACGCACATGTCGATGGGAGGCTTCAACCTCCTGGCCGTGGACCTGCGCCATACGAAGGACCCGGCCGACTTCACCCGGAAGCTGGCGGAGTTCGCGAAGACGCGGCCGGCCGGCGCCTGGCTGACGGACGGCGCGTGGGACCACCAGGTCTGGGCGAACCCCGTCCTTCCGACCCGCGCGATGCTCGATCCGGCGACCGGAGATCGGCCGGCCTGCCTCTCGCGGACCGACGGTCACATGATGGTGTGCAGCAGCATCGCGTTGAAGCTCGCGAGGATCTCGCGCGACACGCCGGACCCGCCGGGCGGTGTGGTGGTGCGGGACTCGGCGGGCGACCCGACCGGCGTCCTCAAGGACGCGGCGATGGACCTGATCGCGTCGGCGAGACCGCCCCGCACGGAAGCCGAGGTCGAGGAGGCGCTGTCGACGGCGGTCCGGCACGCCGCGGAAAACGGGGTCACATCCGTGCAGGACCTGCCGGGAGACGCCCGGGACCTGGACGCGTGGGAAAAGCTCCGGGCCGGCGGCAAGCTGACCGTGCGCGTGAGCTANNCGTCGCTTTCGGAGTGGGAGAAGGCTCGCGACCGCCGCGCCGCGATGAAGGACGACGAGTGGCTCTCGATCGGCGGCGTGAAGGGCTACATGGACGGATCGCTCGGCTCGGGGACGGCGCTCTTCTTCCGGCCCTACGCCGACGATCCGAAGACGTCCGGCGTTTACGCGGCGGAAGCGATTCCTCTCGAAAAGCTCGAAGGGCGCGTTGCCGCCGCCGACGCCGCCGGGCTTGCCGTCGAGGTCCACGCGATCGGAGACCGGGCGAACGCCGAGATCCTCGACATCTACGAACGCGTCGCGAAGAAGAACGGCCCGAAAGACCGGCGGTTCCGGGTCGAGCACGCCCAGCACCTCCGCGCGGAGGACGTCCCGCGTTTCGCGAAGCTCGGCGTGATCGCTTCGATGCAGCCCTATCACGCGATCGACGACGGGCGCTGGGCGGAAAAGCGGATCGGCGTGGAGCGCTGCCGGACCACGTACGCTTTCCGGTCGCTGCTCGACTCCGGCGCGACGGTCGTGTTTGGCTCGGACTGGGACGTCGCCCCTCTGTCGGCGCTCGCCGGGATCGACGCCGCCGTCAACCGCCGGACGCTCGACGGAAAACATCCGCAGGGCTGGTTTCCCGAGCAGAAGATCTCGGTCGAGGAGGCTCTCCGCGCCTACACGGCGAACGCCGCTTTCGCGGGCTTCGAGGAGAAGGAGAAGGGCACGCTCGCTCCCGGAAAGCTCGCGGACTTCGTCGTCCTCTCGCGCGATCCCTTGACGATTCCGGTGCGGGAGCTCGATGGCGTGCGCGTCGATCGAACCGTCGTCGGCGGGCGGACGATCTACTCCCGCGCCGACTGAGCCGCCGGCTTTCCGCGGCGTAGACTCCGGCCGTGCCGAAAATCCACCGCCTGCCGGGCGAAGTCATCGACCGCATCGCCGCCGGCGAGGTCATCGAGCGCCCCGCTTCAGTCGTCAAGGAGCTGGTCGAGAACGCGCTCGACGCGGGCGCGACCCGCCTGGAGGTCGAGCTCGACGGCGGCGGGATCCAGCGGATCCTGGTCCGCGACGACGGGTGCGGGATGTCCGCCGACGACGCGCGGCTGGCTCTGGAGCGCCACGCCACTTCCAAGATCAGCTCCGACTCGGATCTCGCGGCGGTCGTGAGCTACGGCTTCCGCGGAGAAGCTCTCCCCTCGATCGCTTCCGTGTCGCGGCTGACCCTGACGACCTCGGACGGCTCGTCGCCGGAGGCCGTGCGCCTTCACGTGGAGTACGGCCGCCCGGCCCGGGAGGAACCGGCCGCCCGCCCGCGCGGGACCGACGTTCTCATCGAGGAGCTCTTCGCACGCACTCCGGCCCGACACAAGTTTCTCGCTTCGCCGGAGGCGGAGGCGCGCGCCGCGACAGCCGCGGTGACCCGCGCCGCGCTCTCTCATCCGTCGGTGGCGTTCTCGCTCCGATCCGGCAAGCGCGAGAACTTGGACGCGCCGTCGGCGGTCGACCGGGCGGCGAGGATCCTGCAGGTCTTCGGAAAACAGACTCTGGGCGAGCTCGAGTCCTTCGAGGCGCGCTCCGGCCCCTTGAAAGTGGTGGGATACCTGACCCGGGGCTCGGTGACGTTCCCCTCGCGCCGCTTCCAGTACCTCTTTGTCAACGGGCGTCCGATCGAAGACCGCGCGCTCTCGCGGGCGATCCTTCAGGCTTCGCGCGACGCGATCCGGACGGACCGTCATCCCGCCGTTTTCCTCTTCCTGACCGGGGAGGCGGGCGCCGTGGACGTCAACGTCTCGCCGGCGAAGACCCAGGTCCGGTTCGCCGACTCCGGAACCGCGTTCCGGCTCGTATATCACGCCGTGCACTCCGCCCTTCTCGCGGGGAAGGAGGAGCGGCGTCTGAAACCGGTGCCGATGGAAGGCCACCTCGCCGAACCGGGCGAAGGGTATGGCGATGCCTCGATCGCGGCGCCGTCGCCGGGAAGTCCGGTCGGCCTCCCTCCCATGCCGAAGCCGGAGGCGCCTCCGGCGCCGGCCGAGAGGAAGCCGCCGGACCTCGTCCTGATCGGGCAGCACCGGGAGTCGTTCCTGATCGCGTCGGGGCCCGACGGTCTGCTCGTGATCGACCAGCACGCGGCGCACGAGCGGACTCTCTACGAGCGGATCCGCGACCGGCTGGCCGCGGGGCGGATCCTCGCGCAGAGGCTGCTCCTGCGGGCGCTGTTCGAGGCGACCCCCGAAGAGGTGGAGACCCTCGGGGCGCACTTCGAGGAGCTCTCGGCGTCGGGTTTCGAGATCGAGCCGATGTCCGGCCGCTCTTACGCGATCGCCGCGCTGCCCGCGGAGGCCACCGACCGCGAGCCCGCCGAGACGCTGCGGGAAGTCCTGGCCGGACTCGCCGGCACCGGCGATACGGATCCGGAGCGGCGCCGGGACCGGCTCGCGGCGGCGATCGCGTGTCGTTCCGCCGTGACGATCCGCTACCACCTCGCGCCCGAAGAAATCCGGCGGCTGCTGGCGGATTGGATGAAGACGGCCGATCGGTTCACCTGTCCGCACGGCCGGCCGATCGTGCTCCTCATGACAGACGAAGAGCTCGAGAAGTACTTCAAGCGCCGCTGAAGTGACGACGTCGATCGCGCCGCACGACCGGTCCGGATAGACTTTCCGGCCATGGACCGAAGAACTTTCATCGAAAGCGTGGTGGCGGGAGCGGCGACGTTCGCCTGGTCTCCTCCGGCCCGGGCGGCGGAGAAGGGAGCGCTCGCGCCGGTTCGCGCGCAGATCGAGAAGCAGCACGCTGGGAACGTGAAGCGGCTGCAGGACTGGATCCACCAGCCGTCGATCGCCGCCGAGAACAACGGCGTCTCGGAAGGCTGCGACCTCATGATCCGGCTGGCGAAGGACGCGGGGTTCGACACTGCGGTGCGCGTCCCGACCGACGGCCAGCCCGGCGTCTTCGCGATGCTCGATGCCGGCGCGCGGCGCACGGTCGGCCTCTACTTCATGTACGACGTCAAGCAGGTCGACCCGGCCGAATGGTCGTCGCCTCCGTGGCAGGCCGCGATCGTCGACAAGCCCGGGTTCGGGAAAGTCGTCGTCGGCCGCGGCGCCGTGAACCAGAAAGGTCCGGAGGCCGCGTTCCTGGCGGCGCTCCATGCCTTCCGCGGCGCGGGCGTGAAACCCCCGGTCAACCTCGTGCTCGTGGCCGAAGGCGAAGAGGAGATCGGCTCGCCGCACTTTCCGCAGATCGTCCGCAGGCCGGAGGTCCAGTCCGCCCTGTCACGCTGCTCCGGCATCTTCATGCCCTCGGCCGAGCAGGAGCCTGACAGCAGCGTCACGATCACGCTCGGCGCCAAGGGCGTCATCGAGCTCGAGCTGACGTCGAGCGGAGAGCTCTGGGGCCGCGGGCCGAAGAAGGACATCCACTCGAGCAACAAGGCGCGCGTCGACAGCCCGGCGTGGCACCTGGTGCAGGCGCTTCACACGCTCGTCTCCGCCGATGGGAACGACCCGGCGATCGACGGTTTCGCGGAAAAGGCCCGACCCATCTCGGCCGCGGAGAAGGCCATGGTCGCCGAAGGGGCGCGCCGGATGGATGAGAGCGTGATGAAGAAGCAGCTCGGCGTCGACCACTGGGTGCACGACGTCAACTGGATCGACGCTCTCGAGCGGCTGGTCTCGCGGCCGACCGTGAACATCGAGGGACTGGTCGGCGGCTACACCGGACCGGGCGGCAAGACGATCCTGCCGCACAAGGCCGTCGCGAAGCTCGACCTGCGTCTCGTGCCCGACATGAAGGCGACGGAGGCGCTGGCCTCGCTCAAGAGCCACCTTGCCAAAAGCGGCTTCGGCGACATCGAGGTGAAGATGACCGGCGGCTACGATCCCAACAGCACGACGCCGGACGCCCCGCTGATCCGGGCACAGATGTCCGTCTACAAGCGCGACGGTCTCTCACCGATCCTCTGGCCGCGCAGCGCGGGGTCGTGGCCCGGATACGTATTCACCGGAGAGCCTCTCCATCTGGCGGCCGGCCACTTCGGCCTGGGCCACGGCAGCGGAGCGCACGCTCCCGACGAGTACTACGTCATCGAGTCCACGAATCCGAAAGTCCAGGGCTTCGACGGCGCGGTCCGGTCCTTCGTGGAATACCTGGACGAGCTGTCGAGGGTCTGAGCCGGGCTTTCGGAAGTCAGCCGCGCGGCGGCCAGACCTCAGCGGCGTTGTGGCGCCGCTTCCGCATCACGTACGTCGTGATCAGGATGACGCCGAACAGGATGAACGACGCCGGGGCGAGCCAGTCACCGACCGCCGCCCAGAACGCGTCGAGATCGACGTAACGGTCGAGCAGCCAGAGGGTGCCGATCCCGACGAGGATCACGCCCCACGTCAGGGCCGCCATGGATTCGGAAGCGCGGCGCGGAGGCGCGGCGATGCTGCTGGCCGCGACGTGACCGGCGTTGATCGCCCGGGCCTGCCGGACGGCGTCGATGATCCCGAAGAACCAGACGAACGCGAGCCCCATCCCGAAGAGCGGTGCCAGGTGTCCCCTCATGAAGCCGACGCTCAAGAGCCAGATGCAGCCCACGAAAGCCCCGGCGATTTTGAAGGCCCGCTGGTAGAGCCCGAGATACAGGTGGCCGAGCCCCGGAAAGAGTCCCGAGAGAACGCCGGCGAGCCCGGGCGATTTCTTCTCGACGATGATCGGCGCGGGCGCGGTGATCGAAGGGGGTGGCGGCGGTGGCTCACCGGCGGCGATCACCGGAGGCGGCGACGGGGCCAGAGGTTGATATCGGTTGTCTTCCATTTCTTCTTCTCCTCTCGGCGGCCGTCAGGCGCGCCAGCTCGTGTTCGTCATTTCTGTCCCTTTAAACGCACCTCGGCCGTCGCGGTTCCGGGATCGTTCGCCGCCCCGTTCTTTCGTCGTCGAAGACTTCCAGAGGAACATCATCGCGTTCGACACGGCCGCGCGGCCGTATCCGCCGGCACGACCTTTCCAGATCGCGAACGTGCGCGCGATTTTCTCCTGCAGGGCGCCCACGCGGTCGGTCAGCGAGCTCTCGGCGACGGTCACCGCGGCGCGCGTGTTTTCTCCGATCTGCCCGGAGCGGACGCGGCGCGCGAGATCGGCCGGGTTGAATCCGAGCAGCATGACGAGGAGCGCCGCCGCGTACGCGACCGCGATCACCGCCTTCGGGTCGAGAATCCACGCCCACAATCCTCTTTCCTTTGCGGGGCGAGCCGCGGTCAACCGCGCGGCGAGCCAGGGAGGCGCGATCGGCTGCGCGAGGTCCCGCGATCCCAGAAGGGTCTCCGCGGCTTCGGCGCAGGCGGCGCAACGCGAAAGATGGCTGGCGAGACGCCGCTCGTCGTCCGCGCCGATCTCCCCTTCGACGGCAAAAGGCAGGAGGCGTTCCGCTCCATCGCAGGAGACCGTCCGGCGCGGGATCTCGAGGAGCGACTTCCGCAGCGACGCGGCGAGCGGGGGCAGGACGAGCCCGGCCGACATCTCCGCGGTCGATTCCAGGTCGGCGTTCAACCGCGCGCAGGTCGCGCACCCGCCCGCGTGCCGGCGGACCGCCTCGGGCGATGCGCCCGCGAGGAAGAGGCGTTCGAGCTCGCCGCAGCTCACAGCACGCCTCCCGCCGCGAGAGCCAGCGTCTGGAAAGCGCCCGCGGAGCCGCGGCGCTCGTGTCGCTCGCGGATCCGTCGGGCGACCTCCGCGCGGGCGCGGAAGAGCCGCGACTTGACGGTGCCGTCCGGAAGCTCGAGCATCTTGCCGATCTCGTCGTAAGCGAGGCCGTCCAGGTCTCGCAGGACGAGGATCTCGGCGAGGTCTTCGGGGATCTCGGCGATCGCCGAGAAGAGCAGCTTCGTCCGCTCTTTCTTCAAGGCCTCCGCGGCCGGATCGTCCGTGGACTTCAAGAGCGGCGCCACCGCGTCGTCCGAGACGAAGCGGAAGGATTTCTCGCGCTTCTTGCGACGATACCGGTCGATGCAGAGGTTGCGGGAGATGGACAGCAGCCACGCGACGAGCGGGAAGCTGCCGTCGTACCGGTGCAAGTTCTCGAAGGTCTTGAGAAAAATCTCCTGCGAAAGCTCTTCCGCGTCCTCGCGGTTCAACGTGAAGTGGTAGGCCACCGAGTAGACCTTCTGCCCGAAGCGGTCGACGAGCTCCCTCCAGGCGTCGTCCTCCCCCTGGCGGCAGCGGTCCACGAGAGTCTTTTCTTCGGCGCTCAACTTTCCGTCTCGTTCCTGGGCGGAATGTTCGGTCCCCGCCGGGGCCTCCGGTATTGATTTACAGGGACTTAGCCGCTTCCGGAGTCCGGGCCAGGGACCTTCCCGGGGAAGAGGGAATAGCCGAGCAGCTTGTAGCAGAGCTTGGCGACCAAGAAATCGGGCGCCCGGTTTCCCGGCAGCGGGGCGTGCTCGACGACGTCGGCGCCGACGATCGTCTTCTCCGCCGCGACCCGCCGCAGGATCTCCAGGGCCTGCTCCCAGGTGCCGCCGCCGGGCTCGGGCGTGCCGGTGCCCGGGACGAGGGACCCGTCGAAGAAGTCGACGTCGAACGTGACGTAGACCTCGTCCGTCAGGCGCGCCAGGGCCTCGGGCATCCAGCCGTCCATGTTCGGAAGGCGGCGGTTCGAGACGATCAGGAGCCCCTGCCGTTTTGCGAAATCGACCTCTTCCCGGGAGATGGAACGGATCCCGACGTGGACGCTCGGGAGACCGGTCTCTAAGAACCGGCGCGCGGCGCACGCGTGCGAGTGGCGGTCCCCTTCGTACTCGTCGCGGAGGTCACCGTGGGCGTCGAAGTGCAGGATCGAGAGGCCCGGATAGCGCGCGTGATGCGCGCGGATCGGACCGGTCGCGATCGCATGCTCGCCGCCCAGGGTCAGGACGAACCGGGGCTTCGCGAGGAGCTCGGAGACGACCCCCGCGAGCGCTTCCACGCACGCCTCCGGCTCCATGCGGTCGGGCAGCCAGGGCGGAAGGGTGTGGATCCCGACCCGGGAGACTTCCTCGTCGAGCTCGTCGTCGTAGAGCTCGACGTATCGCGAGGCTTCGAGGATCGCGCCGGGGCCGTTTCGGGTCCCGACGCCATAGGAGACCGTGCGCTCGTAAGGGACCGGCAGGACGACGACGCGACTTTTTTCGAGAGTGTTCTCGGCCTCGGGGATGCCGAGGAAGTTGTTCGAGAGGAACATGCCGGGATCTTAAGCGAGGCGCCGGAGGAGGCGCGGCAACTTCATCCCCGCCGCCTTCCCCCGCGCCGGCGCCGGCGTCGCGCCGCGGGTTGCGGGGTCGCCGCGGGAAAGCGCTTCCGGGCTGTTTTGACTCTTTCCTCGAGCGTTCTCCATTCGCGGACGAGCTCTTCGCCGCGTCCGGTCGCCATCGCGTTCAACTCGAAGAGGTCGAGCGCAGCCGGGAACGCCTCGCGGAACGCCAGGCGCCGGGTCACGACGCGGTCGTCTGGCCGATGCGAGAGCCGGCCGACCGTGGCGAGCGCCTGCTTGATTCGCTGGGAGACGGCGTTGGGCAGCGACATGCGGATCGAGACCGGTGTCACGATGTCCTCGAGGATCGGGACGAGCCTCCCCGGCTCGGGGTCCGCGAGCTCGAGGTCGCGCAACCTCGAGCGCACCACCGGGAGAAAGAAGAGCGAGAAGAGGACGGCGTCGTCGTAGGGCCGGCCGCGGCGCCGCTCGGCATCGAGCACGTCGAGAAGCGACCAGAAGAGGTGCCCCGTGCCCTGCGGGTGGTCCGGATCGATCTCCCGAAGCACGCGGGCAAGCTCGGGAAGGAGGACGTCCAGCAGCCCGACCTCGCGCATCAGGAGGAAGGTCGGCAGGGCATGTCCGCCCCGCAGAGACTGCGAGATCTCTTCGGTCACGCGGGGCGGCGCCGACTTCGCGATCTCCTTGCGGTGGTCCAGGATCGCCTCGTACGTGTCGGGCGTGATCGCGAACCCCAGCCGGCTCGCGAACTCGACCGCCCGCATCATCCGGACGGGATCCTCGCGGAAGCGGATGTCGGGGTCGCCGATCGTCCGGATGACCCCCGCGTCTAAGTCCTCGAGCCCTCCGACGTAGTCAATCACCGAGAAGTCGGCGATGTTGTAGAAGAGCCCGTTGATCGTGAAATCGCGGCGTAGCGCGTCTTCGCGGGCCGTGCCGAAGACGTTGTCCGACGTCATCAGGAGCTCGGGCGCCTCCGGATCGAGCGGCTCGGGCCGGCGGCGGAAGGTCGCGACCTCCACGACTTTTCCGCCGGCGAAGAGGATGTGGGCGAGCCGGAACCGCCGTCCGATCAGCCGGCAGTTGCGGAACAGCTTCCGCACCGCCTGCGGGGCCGCATCCGTGCCAATGTCGAAGTCTTTCGGAACCCGTCCGAGCAGGAGGTCTCGCACGCTCCCTCCGACCAGGTAGGCCTTGTATCCGGAGGTGCGCAGTCGATACAGGACCTTCAGGGCGTCGGGGTCGATCCGGCTGCGCGAGATCGGATGCTCGCTGCGGGGACGGATGCGCGGAAGGACTTCTTGCGAGACGTCGGCGCCCGCTTCGACGGCGGGCGATGTGCGAGCCGGGCTTTCGGAATCCAGCGATCTCTCCGCGGGCGACGGCCGGGTGGCCCGGCGCCTCGTTGCTGCGGATGCTGGGAAGCAGGCGCGTTCGCAGCGCCGCGTCCTGTCCGCGTCCGCACGGAATTGTAGCTCAACTACCTGATCGAATTGAGGTTTTGACTTTGCTTCGGGCTGTGCGAAAGAATACGCAGTCTTTCCCCGGGCGACTCGACGAGGAGGCTTCCGAGAATGAAATCGCTTGTGCTTCGAGCGGGTCTTCTGATCGCCGCCGCCGTCTCGATCCCGATCGCCTGCAAGCGCGGGGGGGGCGACGAGATCTTGGTCGGCGAGTACGGGTCGCTCACGGGAACGACCGCGACGTTCGGCCAGTCCACCAACAACGCAGATCAACTCGGCCGGCGGCCTTCTCGGCAAGAAAGTGCGGGTCGCGGTGGAAGACGATCAGTCCAAGCCGGAGGAGGCCGCGACGGCGGTCACGAAGCTCATCAACCAGAACCACGTCGTCGCGATGCTGGGCGAGGTCTCCTCGTCGCGTTCGCTCGCGGCCGCGCCGATCTGCCAGGCGAACAACGTCCCCATGATTTCTCCTTCCTCGACGAACCCCCGCGTGACGCAGGTCGGGGACTACATCTTCCGGGTGTGCTTCACCGATCCCTTCCAGGCCGAGGTCGGGGCGCGGATCGCGTGGGAAATCCTGAAGGTCAAGAAGGTCGCGATCCTGTCGGACGTCCGCAACGACTACTCCGTCGGGCTCCAGACGTTCTTCCGCCAGCACTTCAAGGGGTTCGGCGGCGAGATCGTCGCGGAGCAGTCGTACAGCGAAGGAGACTCCGACTTCCGCGCGCAGCTGACGCAGATCAAGTCTGCGAACCCGGAGGCGATCTACGTTCCCGGCTACTACACCGAGGTCGCCACGATCGCCCGCCAGGCGCGCGAGCTCGGGATCTCGGTGCCCTTGATCGGCGGCGACGGCTGGGACTCGCCGAGGCTCTGGGAGATCGGGGGCGAGGCTTTGAACGGCTGCTACTTCTCCAACCACTACTCGGTCGACGATCCGTCGCCGGCGGTTCAGAAGTTCGTGTCCGACTACAAGAAGCGCTACAACCAGACGCCCGACGCGCTCGCCGCGCTCGGCTACGACGCGGCGAGAATCCTGTCCGATGCGATGAAGCGGGCCGGCACCACCCGGGGCGACAAGGTCCGCGATGCCCTCCTCGGCACGAAGGACTTCCAGGGCGTGACGGGCACGATCACGATCAACAAAGAGCGCAACGCGGTGAAGCCGGCAGTCGTGTTGAAGATCGAGAACGGAAAGTTCAATTACATGACCACGGTCAAGCCGACCGGGACATAAGCCGGCATTCGCGGAATCCGCCTGGGCTAACAGGGGACAGACCCCAATTTCCGTCTTCTCTTCCGTCTCAGCCGGGCAGCTCGTGAAAGTGGGATCTGTCCCCAGATGACCACGTTCCTTCAGCAGCTCGTCAACGGACTCTCTCTCGGGTCGATCTACGCCCTGATCGCGCTCGGTTACACGATGGTGTACGGCGTCCTGCGGCTGATCAACTTCGCCCACGGCGACGTCTACATGCTGGGGGCGTACGTCGGCTACTTCCTGTCGCGTCGCTTGAGGGGCGCCGAGCCTTCGCTCCCGCGGGCGCTCGTCGTGATGCTCGGCGCAATGCTCGCGTGCGCGCTCGTCGGCATCATCATCGAGCGCTTCGCCTACCGGCCGGTCCGGCGGGCGGCGCGCCTGACTCTTCTCATCACGGCGATCGGGGTCTCGCTCTTCATCGAAAACGCCGCGCAGCTCGTCTTCGGCCCCGACCCGAAGTTCTTTCCGTCGCTCGCTCCGCGCGCGGACTTCCACGTCGGCGGCGTGCGTCTGACGAGCGAGCAGCTGACCGTGATCGCGGTCTCGTTTCTCCTCATGGTGCTGCTGCGCTTCTTCATCCTGAAGACGCGCACCGGAAAAGCCATGCGGGCCGTCTCGTTCAACCTCGACGCCGCCAAGCTCATGGGAATCTCGACCGACAAGATCATCGCGATCACGTTCGCCCTGGGCTCGGCGCTCGCCGCGGCGGCGGGCGTGCTCATCGGGATGCAGATTCCGAAAATCGACCCGCTGATGGGCATCCTCTACGGCCTGAAGGCGTTCGTCGCCGCAGTTCTGGGCGGCATCGGGAACGTCCCCGGCGCGGTGATCGGAGGCCTCCTCATCGGAACTTCCGAGGTCATGGTCGTCGGGTACCTCTCCTCGACCTTCCGCGACGCGATCGCGTTCGGGATCCTGATCCTCGTCCTCCTCCTCCGGCCGCAGGGAATTCTCGGGCGGGCTCAGAAGGAGAAGGTGTGAAGGGGTTCGTCCTCGCGATCGTCTTCGTCGCCGTCCTCTTTCTCGGCAACGCATTCCTGACGGGGGGTCTCGTGCCCGGCTTCTCGGTCTCTCCGTACTTCCTGCAGGTCGTTTCGCTCGCCGGGATCAACATCATCCTGGCGGTGAGCCTGAACCTGATCAACGGCTTTACCGGTCAGTTCTCGATCGGACACGCCGGATTCATGGCGATCGGCGCCTACGTCTCGGCGTACGTGACCGCGGCGTTCGGCGATCGCATCCGGGGCGCCGTCGGAATGCTGCCGCCGGCGTTCCAGAACAGCGTGCTGCTGCTGATCGCGCTCGGGATCGCCGCCGCATGCGCCGCCGTCGCCGGGTTCCTCGTGGGGGTGCCCTCCCTGCGGCTGCGCGGCGACTACCTCGCGATCGTGACCCTCGGCTTCGGCGAGATCATCCGGGTGTTCATCCTGAACATCGACGCGGTCGGAGGCGCCCGCGGCTTCTCCGGAATCCCGCGGCTCGCGAACTTCGCTTGGATCTACCTCTTCGCCGGCGCGACCATCCTGGTCGTCTCGCGGATCGTCCGATCGTCGTTCGGGCGGACGCTCGTCGCGATCCGGGAAGACGAGATCGCCGCCGAGGCCATGGGCGTCAACACCACGCGCGCCAAGGTCATCTCGTTCGTCGTCTCTTCCGCCATGGCGGGCGTTGCGGGCGGTCTCTTCGCGCATTACCTGATGTACGTGCATACGAACTCGTTCACCTTCATCAAGTCGTTCGAGATCATCATCATGATCGTGATCGGCGGGCTGGGCTCGATCACCGGCTCCGTCCTCGGAGCCGTCCTCTACATCGTCCTGACCGAGGGGCTGCGGCAGTTCGCGCAGTACCGGATGGTTCTCTTCTCGCTGCTCCTGATCGTGATCATGATCGTGCGGCCGCAGGGGATTCTCGGGCACCGCGAGCTGCGCTCGTTCTTTGCGCGGCGCCGCCGGGTCGAGCCCGTGCCTCCGCCGGTCGCGGGCTAGGCGCCGGTCCAGTGTCTCTCCTCGACCTCTCCGGCGTCACGATGCGCTTCGGGGGGCTCGTCGCGGTCAACGAGCTCGACCTTTCGATCGAGCCGGGTCAGCTCTACGGGCTGATCGGCCCGAACGGCGCCGGAAAGACCACCGTGTTCAACGTCATCACAGGGGTTTACCGTCCAACGTCGGGCAAGATCTCGTTCAAGGGCGAACCGATCGTGGGGGAGCGCTCTGGCAAGATCACCCGCCGCGGTATCGCCCGGACGTTCCAGAACATCCGCCTGTTTGGAGAGATGACGGTACTCGAAAACGTGAAGGTCGCTTCCCACTGCCGCCAGACCGCGGACCTTGCCTCAGCGGTCTTCCGGACTCCCGCGCATCACTCGGAGGAGGCGCGCGTGGACCTGCAGAGCCGAGAGCTCCTGAAGATCTTCCACCTCGAGGAGTTCGCCGACGAGAAAGCGAAGAATCTCCCGTACGGGAGCCAGCGGCGCCTGGAGATCGCCCGCGCGATGGCGACGCTTCCGCGGCTCCTCTTGCTCGACGAGCCCGCCGCCGGCATGAACCCGCACGAGGCGCGGCAGCTGATGGACCTGATCCGCTGGGTGCGGGACCACTTCGGGATGGGGATTCTCTTAGTCGAGCA
>QHVV01000169.1 GCA_003222385.1 Acidobacteriota bacterium | reverse complement strand
GCGCGACCGGAAAGAACCTCACGACGATCTACATCACCCACGGCCATGGCGACCACTTCTTCGGCCTGAACACGATCCTCGCGGCGTTCCCCAACGCGAGAGCCGTCACCGCGGCAGCCGTCGTCCCCGAAGCGCAGGGACAGGTCAGCCCTCAGCTGATGGAGTTCTGGAACGCGGTCTTCCCGGGACAGCTTCCCGAGCACCCGATCGTGCCCGATGCTTTGGACGGCGACGTGATCGATCTGGAGGGCCACGAGCTGCGCCTCGTCACCGTCGGCCAGTCGGACACCGGCGTCTCGACGATCGTCCACGTCCCGAGCCTGGATGCGGTCGTCGCCGGCGACGTGGCCTACAACGGCATCCACCAGTGGCTGGCGCAGACCGACCACGAGAAGCGGACGCAGTGGATCGCGAGCATCGAGAAGATCGAGGCGCTCGAGCCCGGGATCGTTGTCGCCAGCCACAAGCGCCCGGACGCACGGGATGACGACCCGGCCGCCATTCTCGGCGCCACCAAGACGTACATCCGCAACTTCGACCGATCGCTTTCCGAGAGCCGTTCGGCGCAGGAGCTGGTCGACCGGATGATGGTCCTCCACGGCAATCTCGGCAATCCGTACACGCTGTGGACGGCGGCGCAGGGCGTCTTCGAGCAGGGCCAGGGGGCGGCGGCGCGGGAACAAGGAGCGGTTGCATGAGCGAGCTGGCGACACTGGCGATGGACGCGCACGGAGGTCTCGACCGATGGCGCGAGCTGAAGACCGTTTCCGCGCGTCTCTTCCAGGACGGCGTCCTCTGGAAACTGAAGGGCCAGGACGGCGTCCTGCGCGACGTCCACGTCACCGTCGATCTGCACGAGGAGTGGGCGTCGCATCGGCCGTTCGGGCATCCGGATCGACATACGTCTTTTCGACCCGAGCGGGTCGCCATCGAGACGAGCAACGGCGACGTCGTGGAGGAACGGCTCAATCCCCGCGAGTCTTTCAAAGGGCACGTTCTCGACACGCCGTGGGACAGCCTGCAGCTGGCGTATTTCGCCGGATACGCGATGTGGACCTATCTGAATACGCCGTTTCTCTTCGCCCTGCCCGGTGTCGAGACGGAAGAAATCGGGCCATGGCAGGAGAACGGTGAAACCTGGCGGCGCCTGAAGGTGACGTTCCCGGCCGGCATCGCGACCCACTCCGCCGGGCAGACCTTCTACTTCGATCAAAGCGGTCTTCTAAAGCGGCAGGACTACGGCGTGGACGTCTCGGGAGGAACTGCCGCCGCGCACTACGTGTCGGAGCTCGAGGAATTCTCCGGGATCCTGGTGCCGACGAAGCACACGATCTTTGGACGTCAGCCGGATGGGAAGGCGGCGCCGGCGCCGCTCGTGGTTTCGATCGACGTCCGCGACGTGAAATTCAGCTAGCCGAACGCGCGGTCCGTTCGAGCCGTCCTGCGGGCCGCAGCATGCCTGAACATCCGGACGGAGTTCATTCGGCTGGACGATCGGACAGGAAATCTGGACGTCGGGTGGGCATCGGTCCAGAGCACGCAGCGTACTTCGGCTGAGGAGGATTTGACCGATGCGCTCCATCGTTCCCATTGCCCGGCTTCTCCTGGTGGCTCTATTTCTTTTTTCAGCTCCCAACCACTTCAAGGCGCAGACGATCGCCTACGCCGCGCAGCAGGGGGTCCCGTTCGCGTCGATCCTGGTCCCGCTGTCGGGTCTCCTGGCGCTCGCCGGCGGGCTCTCGGTCCTGATCGGCTGGCACGCCCGCGCCGGCGCGTGGCTGCTCGTCGCGTTCCTCGTTCCCGTTACGCTGATGATGCACGCGTTCTGGGCGGTCCCCGACCCGATGATGCGGCAGATCCAGATGGCCTTCTTCATGAAGAACCTCGCCATGCTGGGCGGCGCTCTCCTTATCGCGTACTGGGGCGCCGGACCCGTCTCGCTCGACGAGCGGGCGCAACCGCGTCCCGTGAAGGAGGCCGTCGCCGTGAGGGCAGTCGCGTAGGCGAGGCCGCCTTCGAGTGTCGAGAAACGCGCAACGTGTCGATTTCTCGATGACTTCTCGAGACGAAGTCTTGCCGGTCCGATCCGGGAACGGCTGCAGAACTCTCTCGAGCGCAGCGGATTGCGATGCGCGGGTCGTTCCGCCTCCGCCTGGCACGTTCCTTCTAAAAGGGAAATGAGTCATGAAGAGAATGGCCGGAATCGTCGCGGTCTTGCTCGCTACCGCGTTCCCAGCGCCGGCGAGCGAGCCGGAGCGCGATCCGCAGCAAACAGAGCGGGTCGTGCAGAGATTCGAAGAGGTGGCGGGCCGCCTTTCCCTGACGCCTCAACAGGCGGAGCAGCTTCGGGCGCTGCTCTCCGGGGTGCTCTCGAGCATGAAAGCGGTGCGGGACGACTATGGCGTCGGCGTCGGGAACCAGAGTCGACGAAGTCGTCGAAGGATGGCCCGGGAGATTCGGGCGATTCAAGCGCACGCAGACGGCCGCTTGAAACTGATTCTGTCGAACGCGCAGATCCGGGAACTGAAGAGGATCCGCAAGGAGTGGCGGGACGAGATCCCGAGCTGGGCCGCCCTGTCCACGAGGTGAAGTCCGAGCCGAAGAACGAGGAGGAAACGTGAATCTCTATGGACCCCAGGAGCTGGTGGACGGCATGCGCACCGTGCGCAGGAACACGATTCTGATCGCCGAAGACATTCCGGAGAACAAGTACGGCTACCGCCCGACGCCCGACAGCCGTTCCGTGGCCGAAACGCTGGTGCACATCGCAATGCTGTCGCGGGCCGATCGCTTTCTCCACGAGGAAGAGCGTCGCCCGTCGCTCGAGGGCTTCGACTTCGGGGAGCTCGTCCGTCGATCGGAGCAGGAGGAGAACCGGACTCGTTCCAAGAGCGAAATCATCGACCTGCTGCGCACGGAAGGGGAGGACGGGTCTCGATGGGTCGAGGGACTTCCCGAAGCGCGGTTGTCCGAACAGGTGCGCCAGCGCGGCGGCGGTTCCAAATCGCGCTTCGAGATGCTTCTCGGGACCAAAGAGCACGAAATGCACCATCGGGCGCAGCTGACCGTCATCGAGCGATTGCTCGGAATCGTGCCGCACCTCACTCGAAACCGGCAGGCCGCGCGAGAAGCGGCGGCGAAGACGCCGTGAGCCACGGTCCACAGGTCCGGGCGTCGGCGCAACTCCTGTCGATCGCCTGAAATAGATTCGCGCGGGAAAAGGGGTCTGTCCCCTTTTCCCCCCATCGAAGAAAATGCGAAGGCCTCTGAAAGCTACCGCCGGATCGCCGGGATGATCTCCTGCGGAACGATCTGGTCGCGGAAGCGGCCCCAGATGCCGCCCTGCCCGTAGTTCCCGCCGGTGAAGACGACCACGAGGTCGAGCTCCGGGATCACCATCAGGAGCTGGCCTCCGTTGCCGGTCGCCTCGTACTCCCGATACGTCCGATCCCCGGAGCGCAGCCGGTTCAGGTGCCAGGCGTACGCGTCCTCCCCCTCGCCGTAGAACTCGGGGAAGCGGTCCTTGTCGAGGCCGGTCGTCTCCGGCGAGACCTTCACGGACGGCGCGGTCGACCGGGAAACCCAGGACGAGTCGACGATCCGGCGGCCGCGCCAGACGCCGCCGTCGAGATACGCCTGGCCGACCTTCACGAAATCCCGGGGGCGCAGGAACGCGCCGCCGCCGAGATACCCGTCGCCGGTCGGCATGAGGTTCCAGTAGTAACGCTCGAACTGCAGTGGGCGCGCGATTGACCGATCGAAGAGCTCGGGCAGCGTGGTCCCGGTGGCCCTCTTCAGCACGGCGCCCACGAGGTTCGAGTTCGCGGAGCAATACGCGTAGTGACTGCCGGGGTCGTGCGCCATCGGCAGGTCGAGCGTGTACTTCCACCAGTCGGGCTCGCCCTTCTGCGTCTGCATGGTCATCTCGTTCCCGGGCGACGCCTCGTCGTTGTCGTCGCAGGCGAGCCCCGAGGTGTGCGTCATCAGGTGCGCGACGGTGACGGTCGCCTCCGGCGTCTCCGGACCGACCCGCTTTCCCCGCATCATCGCCGCGCCCAGGAGCACCGAGCCAAACGTCTTCCCCGCGGAGCGGATGTCGTGGCGCCGCTCGCGGTCGAAGCCGAAGAAGTACTCCTCGAGAACGAGCTTGCCGCGGTGCGCGACCAGCAGGGAGTGGATGAGCGCGGGCCGGCGGACGGAAGGATCGGCGTCGGCGAGCCGCCGGACGAGACGCTCGAGGACGGTTTCGTCCATGCCGGCGTCCCGGGCGCGCGCCGTTTCCCAGCCGTCCCCGGTCGCGGGAGGTTTCTCGTAGACATATGGCGGCGCGCCGGGAGGGCGCGGAAAGAAGGCGGCCGCCTGCGCGGGCGTCGCGCGCGCCAGCTCGAGGGTGCGTTTCGCGTCGGGCCAGAGGATCCGGAGGCGGTCCGGCGACCGGAGGAGCGTCGCGGAGTGACGGATCTCGGGCTGCGCCGGATCGCGGCCCCCGCGGAGCTCGACGGCATCGGACTCGCCTTCGCGAGTGACGCGAAACTGCGTCGTGCCTCCGATGGAGTTCTGATCGGGGTTTCGGAACGCGGCGAGGAGCGCTCCCGAGGAGTCGCGGAA
>QHVV01000170.1:4390-6683 GCA_003222385.1 Acidobacteriota bacterium | reverse complement strand
GGGTGATGCCTGTGGCCGGGGGTCCCGTGCTTGTGAACCTTCTTCGGCGGGTGGCACCCGTTGCCTTGTGGTTGTCGGGCGTGGTCCTCGTGTGCACCGATGCTCAGGGTGCCCACTTGCACATGACCGGACAACAGCGCGGCCACAGAGTTCTTTACGTTTTTGGCAGAGCCCTCTTTGCCTGAGCTCGCCGCAACGCCAACGGCAGCCACGATCATGAGGCTGACGATGGTGAAGGCCACGACGACAAGTCGGAGCAGTCCCCGCACGAGGGTGAATGCTACTCCCGGACGGGGAAGTCCGTCAACCACCTTACGCGGTCTATCAACGTCAAAAAAGCATTCCAATTGACTACGCCAAACGCCTGCGGGGCACTTCGAGTTGAAGGCCCGTTGATGCGCACGAAAATCTCAGCCCAACCTAGTGTTACTTGCCCCATTAGCCAGCTACTCCGTGGGCGAGTAGACTTGGGCCTTGGCGCTACGGGGCAAGGGCCTGGTAGATCTAGATCCAGAATTCAGGCGTTATGGGGTGCCGGTGGTCAGAGTGAATGAAGGGGTCAGGCGTTGCCCGCTGCGATGGAGCCTAGGTCTCTGAAAACTTCGAGACGAGGAGCAAGGGCTCTCCTCATCAAGCGCTCGCTAGACATCACCTTGGGGATTGCGATCGGCGTCCTGACGCTGCCGGCGATGCTGGTGATCGCGACGGCAATCAGGCTGGACTCGCCGGGCCCTGCGCTGTTTCGGGCGAAACGAATCGGACGCGACGGCGCGCTGTTTTCGATGTACAAGTTCCGAACCATGGTTCATGGTGCAGAGGAGCGCCTGCAGGAGCTCGCTCACCTCAATGTCGCCAACGGAATGGTCAAGATTCCGGACGATCCCCGTGTGACGCGGATAGGGAAATGGTTGCGTCGGTTCAGCCTCGATGAGCTGCCGCAGGTCTACAACGTCCTCTTGGGCCACATGAGCCTGGTCGGGCCGCGACCGCATGACCTTTACGACCTATACCACGTGACTTCCAATGACTGGGAAAACGACCCAAGGCTGCGCATGAAGCCGGGATTGACTGGGCTCTGGCAGGTCAGCGCTCGATCCGATCCGAAATTCGAGAATCGGGTCCGTTTCGATCTTCACTACGTGAACAATTGGTCACTGCTGCTCGACGCGAAGATCCTGGCCAAGACGATTCCTGTAGTGGTCTTGGGAGAGGGTGGCAAGATCAATCACACGGGGCAGGTCGAACCATCGCGGAACAACGCATTTACTCGAACTGCTGAGTACAACGGTGGTAATGGTTCGGTGCACCCTGGCTTGTTGGCGAGTGGGGCATCGCGGCCAATCGAAGCATGGGTCTCGTCTGATCCGACCGAGTTGCGCTAGCTCCTATCTAAATCCGAACGCAACCGCCAGAAAAGGCGCAGTGCGATTCGTGCCAACCGTTCGCGATGCGTGATCCGAGGTTGGAACGCCGAAGGGTCCGCTGACCTAACTGTGGTGGTGCCTTGGTTCGACTTGCTTCCGTAGTTTCCGTACCCGTACGCATAGGAGTAAGAACTGCCGCCCGAAGCCCGCACTTTGTTCATTACGACGCCTAGCGTGTGTCCGCCGACCCGGTCCAACATCTGTTTGGCATGCCTGAGTGTCGGGAAAGTGGTGCGTCCCTGCTCAACGACCACAATCGTGCCGTCGGCCGAAGCGGCAAGGATGACAGCATCCGTCACTGCATTGATCGGCGGGGTGTCGAAGATTACATGTGTAAAGTGACTCAGCATCTGCGCAATAAGTTCCTTCATGCGACCTGAGCCCAACAACTCAGACGGGTTCGGCGGTATTGGGCCCGAGGTCATGAGCCATAGGTTTGGCACCTCTTCCACGGCGGTAATCGCCTCACGTTCGTCGGCATCCTGGACAGTAAGGTTGGATAGGCCGACATTTCGAATTCGCCCAAAGATTCTGTGGAGCGATGGACGCCTGAAGTCGGCATCAATGAGGAGAGTCCTCTGTCCTGCGTGAGCCAGCGCAATGGCAAGGTTCGAGGCCGTACGCGACTTCCCCTCTCCCGGCGCAGCCGATGTGAGCACGATTGTCTTGAGCTCATGATCGATAGTTGAGAACAGTAGATTCGTTCGCAGCGCCTTGTAAGCCTCGGAGGCTGGCGATTGTCCGTCTAGTGCAACCAACTCGGCACGCTTTCCTTTACCCGCAGGCGCAAACCCTATGTGGGCTAAGGTCATAAGTCCTAGGCGCTCCGTCAGCTCCTCATCGCTCTTGATTGATTGGTCCAGGTAGTC
>QHVV01000170.1:0-4302 GCA_003222385.1 Acidobacteriota bacterium | reverse complement strand
CGCCGGAGACACAACTACGAGGTTGTCTTGCGATCGATTATTGGGAGTCTGCGCCTCCTGCTGCTGAATTTGTTTCACTTCAGCGATGAAGTCGGCAACAAGTCGGTTAGCCAGGTCACGCGCCTGACTTGGATTTGTGTCCTGCACGCTGACGTCAAGAAGGTTCGTGTTTGGCTCCGGCGTAACGGTGATCTTCTTCTTAAGGTCCGCCGGTGTGAGTGAGAGGCCCAGGTCCGCGATTACCGACTGCAGAAGGGGCCGCTGGATCATCAACGATGCGTAGGTGCGCAGAATTTGGTCACTTGTGAGCGCGGCGGCTGTTGGATCCGTAGATGGCAATGGCTGGGCAGGTCTGACGACCAAGACAACTTGAGCTTCGTATGTCGGCGGAAGGACGTAGCTGATGACGCCTGCGAGGGCTCCCGCGACAAGCGGGCAGATGACAATCAGCAATAGGCGGCGCCGCACAACGCGGACGTACCTGATCAGCTCCATGGGCGTGTTCCAGTCAAGTGCATCGCGGGCAGGACGATCTTAGTCCGCCTGGGCGGGTCGAGCAAACGGGCCAGCCTCAGCAATGCAGCCGGTGGGATACGGGTTCATAAGGCTACAGCGCCGCACCAAACCGAAACCTCTTGTTGCCAGTCTCATCGACCCGCCCCTTCACGCTCGGAGCGACTCCTCAGCTAAGTGGTGCCTTCCGTGGGGGTAGTTGATCGGTGCTTAAAAGTCACAACCGACAAGGCATGATCGGAAGCTGGCCGCGCGACAGTTGCTTATGTGAGGCCGCGATAGAGAGCTAATAGTTCGCGGTCATCCAGGGCAGTCGAAGCCTTGCGGCCAAGAAAGAAGTAACCCCACGAGCCGTCTTGCGCGCCATTACGCTCAAGAATTATTCGGTCTAGATATTTGAGCCAGAAGCCGGTCAGCCGAGCTATGACTGCAGCAGCCTGAGCCCCCCTGCGCGTGCTGGCAAAACCGCGTAGGAAATAAAGATAGGACCATGCAAGCACGGTGGCTGGGCCGGCGCCCGAGCCCGCAGCTATCTGGTCAAAGTGCCGAAACAACCGACGGTGCCCAAGCGGGGTGAATCTAGTGAAGTCATACCTTCCGCCGTGGACCTGTTGCATGAAAGGTGTCTCGGCATAGACCAGGCCGTCCGACCGCAAAACACGATGGATTTCGTTCACGCATCGGCTTGGATCGATGACATGCTCCAGCACTGCTTGTGCAACAACAGCGTCGAAGGTCTCATCGGCGAAGGGAAGGTCATGGGCGTCGCAAACAAGAGTTGTGCGCCCGCCAATCGAGACGTCTGTGTCAACGAGTTGCAACTGCGGGTCGTTGGCGAGGATCGCCATTTCTTGTCCGAGAATGCTTCCGCCGACAACTAGAACGTTACGGGACGGTCGTTCGTTGAGTAGCTGGGCCAGGTGTTCAAAATTGGCTCGCGTACGGAGATTTCTTCCTAGGCTCGGGAGCGCAATTTTGGCGAGCTGTGCCCAACGTGACGTCGGCTCGAACGTCGTGGGTCGGCGCTCGATGAAGTCGGCGATCCGGAATATGCTGTGGTCCTCGTTGATGAGGATGGGTATCGTGCCAACCAGCGGGAAGCTTCGGGCGCAGCCCAGGCAAACCAGATAGCCAAGCTGGTCATGCAGGCGTTCACGACAACAGGGACATCGAAGCGCTTCCCGTAGCGCACCCAAACTCCCCATTGTTTGCGGGAGTCTATCCCAGGGTCGGGAGGGAAATGGCGGGCTGATCCCAACCAACATGAAGAGTCGTGCCGGCCGCTCGGAGCGAACTCGACTTCGGGTTAATCTCACGAGTCGTGGTCAAGGTTGATCTCCACGTCCACAGCTCAGCTTCGGCCGACTGTAACAGCGAGCCCGAGAGCGTGGCCGTACGATGCCGGCGACTCGGACTGCACCCGGTCTTTCTTACTGACCACAACACGCTCGCTGGTGTGCATCGACTCCGAGCGTTGGGCGAGGAAAGGATTGTGGCTGGCGAGGAGATTATGACCGCTGCGGGCGAAATCATTGGCCTCTTCTTAAGGCGGACTGTTCCAACCGGTATGACGCCGAGGGACACCGCACTAGACATCAAGCTGCAAGGCGGATTGGTGTACCTCGAGCATCCTTATGATCCGTTCCGGCGCCACCTCAGTGAGGAAAGCATCGAAGCCCTGAGCGAACTGATCGATATTGTCGAGGTGTTCAACGGTCGCTCAGACGAGCGTACCAATCGCCGCGCCTTGGACCTATGCACGATTCTTGATGCCGCACCTGGTGCTGGCTCGGACGCCCATTCGCTCGGGGAAATCGGGTCCGTATACCTTGAGATGGAGGACTTTGCCGGGCCCGAAGATTTCCTTGTCAAGTTGCGCGCTGCGACGATCGTCAAGCGCCGCAGGAGCCTAATTCTTTCCGCATCCGAGACGATTATTCGCAACCTGCGGCGCCGGGCTTGAACAACGACCCACATACGAGGAAGGGACAATCAGGGACGGCCCGAGCGGTTCTGTTTTGCACGCTCGGCTACCCGCCCGGCGTCACTGGCGGCGCCGAGCGGCAAGCCCAACTTCAGGCCGAGGCTCTAACCCGGCTCGGCCTGATCGTGGAAGTCGTTTGTCCGCGTCGCCCAGGCACTCGCTCGGGGTCCTTTCGGGGGATCCATGTCTACCGACTTCCGTTCATAGATCAGCGGCCGTTCCGGACGGCCTCATACGTGGTTGCTCTGTTCATGTTCCTACTGTTCCGCGGTCGCCGATACCAGATGTTCCATGTGCATCTTGCGTACTTTCAGGCGGACGTAGTTGTGATCGCTGCCGGGGTCGTTCGCAGGCCGGTCTGGGTGAAAATCGCCGCAAGCGGACGCTTGGGTGAGATCGCAAGAATGGCACCTCTGGCTAGGTTCACACACAATGTCGGCCTTCGTCATGCAACCACCCTGCAAGCTTTGTCACCAGATATTGCTGCAGAGCTGACAATTCTTGGTGTTCCGCCGACCAGAATCGTGCGCATCCCTAACGGGGTAGATGTCTCAGTCTATAAACCGGGACGACCTGCGGCTCGGACTGAGTTACGTCGCGCTCTTGATCTCCCAGCCGATGGCACCATTGTCTTGTTTGCCGGCCGGTTCGCCCGCCACAAGGGCATTGGAGACCTTCTCAAAGCCTGGTCTTCGATCGACTTACCCGACGCCTGGTTGGTGCTGGTCGGTTCGAACGAAACTCTCGACCCAGAAGGGCTCATTGAGGGGCTGCCAGGCGTAATCGTCCGAGGCTGGACGGAAGACCTCCTCAGCTACTACCGCGCTGTGGATGCGTTCGTACTCCCATCGCACATAGAGGGAATGTCGAACGTAGTTCTGGAAGCGATGGCTTGTGGTCTGCCGGTCATCGCGACCCGAATTGGGGCGGCGTCGGAATTAATCTCCGACGGCAATAACGGATTGCTCATCAACGTCCATTCGTCCCACGATCTTGCGCGAGCCCTTAAGCGCCTTTTAGGCGACGAAGCTCTGCGTGGGCAACTCGGACGCGAGGCGCGTCGCACCATCGTCGCTTCATACGCGATCGAGGCGGTCATAGCCAAAATCGAGACGGAATATCGCCGTATCTGGGCGAACAATTGAGACGGGCAACCATCGGGACCTGGCTCAACTACGCGACCTCAATTGGATTCCAGGTCCTCTTTGCAAGCCGTTTCGGGACGAGCCATGCAGCCACCGCCTTCGTGATTGTGTTTAGTGCCGCCATCTCAATGAGCGGCCTGCTAATCAGTACAGTCCAATCTGTCGCCGTGCCGCGTTTGGTGGCACCCGACGGACGGCTGCTTCCTCGGACACTCCGATTTCTAGGCGTTGTCACTGCGCTCGCGGGATTGCTCTCTCTCAGTACCGCACTGCTGGCTGAACCGGCTGCGGCAGTCCTCGCCAAATTGGCATCTATCGACCAAGCCCAAACCTCGGAACTAGTTAGGTGGGGTGCTGTGGCTCTCTTTGCTCAGTTTCTCGCGGGAGAGTTAGCGGCCGTGTCACTTTCTATCGGCGACCGCTTAATACCGACTGTGGCGCCCACTATCCCATCAATCGTGGCGGGTGCTGCCTTGCTCGTACAACAGAGCGCCGGGGTGGTGACAGCTCTTCAGTGGATCGCAATCGGATCGGTGCTTCAGGTCACCATGCTGGCGATTCTTCTGAGCAGACGAGTCCGGTTCGGGAGCGCGCTCACGCCACCGCTGACGTCCGCCGCGTTGATGATGCTAGGCGCCTACGTTCTCTTAACGTCGATCA
>QHVV01000072.1 GCA_003222385.1 Acidobacteriota bacterium | reverse complement strand
ATCGAAGACGGTTCGGTAGATCGTCCCGTAGAGCGAGCGTGGTTTCCCTTCCGGTCCGGTCAGCTTCATCCCCAGCATCAGGATCGTCGCGAGCGTCGACGCCACGAAGGCGGTGATCGGGTTGCGGCCCAGCCAGACGAATGGCACGGCCCAGCCTCGCCAGCCGCGTACGCCGACGACGAGCAGGAGAAGTGCGAGCACCAGCGCCCCGAGACCCGACATCGCGAGCGAGTAGGACGACGTCCACAGGTTCTTGTTGATCGGGAAGACGAGTCCCCAGAGGAGGCCCGCGGCGAACGCCGCGGCGCCTCCGGCGGCGAGGCCCGCGATCTTCCGCCGCATCGACCCGGCCTGGAGCCATTCGCCGGCCATCGCGCCCAGGAGCGTCGTCGCGACCGCGGTGATGGTCGAGAGCGGCCCTTCCGGGTCCCACCCCGGTTTCCACGTGTGCGCGCCCAGAACCAGACGGTCGACGTACGCCGCGAGGTTTCCCTCGAGATCGAGGCGGCCGGGGCCGTACCCCGGGACCGGCACGAGCGTCATCAGCGCCCAGTAGCCGAGGAGCAGCAGGACCGAGGCGACGACGAACCCCTTCCGGGGGAGCGCCAGATAGAGCGCGGCCGCGAAAAAGAAGACGACCCCGATCCGCTGGAGCACGCCGGGGATCCTCAGGTGCGCACGATGGAAGACGAAATACGAGAGCAGGTTCAACGCGAGGCCGAGCCCGAAGATGATCGCGCCCCGTCGCGCCGAGTGGAGGAGCAGCTCGCGCCGGGTCGCCCCCGCGGCTCGCCGTCGCGCGAAGGAGAAGACCATCGAGACGCCGACGATGAAGAGGAAGAACGGGAAGATCGTGTCGGTGAACGTCCAGCCATGCCACTCGGCGTGAAGGAGAGGCGGATAGACGTGGTTCCAGTCGCCGGGAGTGTTGACCACGATCATTCCCGCGATCGTCAGCCCCCGGAAGACGTCCAGGGCGAGAAGGCGGTCGGGCAGACGGTCCGTCGTGGGCTCAGCCCTTCAGGACGACGAGATCTCCCGGCCGGACGGAAAGGCTGGCGAGTCCCTTCTCGAGCACCGCGTAGTCGTCCTCGATGCGGACCCCGAACTTCTCCGGCAGATAGATGCCCGGCTCGATGGTGACGCTGTTGCCCGCGACGAGCGGCTTGCGGTTTCCCTTGACGAGATACGGCTGCTCGTGGCCATCCATACCGAGGCCGTGCCCGAGCCGGTGGGTGAAGTACCGTCCGTATCCCGCGTCCTCGATGACCTTGCGGGCCGCGCGGTCGACCTCCTCGCCGGTCCGGCCGGCCTGCAGAGCTTCGATTCCCGCGATCTGGGCGCGGTTCACGATTCCGTACACCTTGCGAAAATCGTCGGAGGCCGGTCCGAAGCACACGGTTCGCGTGACGTCGGACGTGTAGCCCCGAACGCGACAGCCGCAGTCGATGAGGACCGGGTCGCCTCTGGCGAGCAGGCGCTCGCCCGGACCTCCGTGAGGGAGGGCGGCGGAAGGGCCGAATTGGACCAGGCCGTCGCCGTGCACGCCCAGGTTCTCGAACTCCTGAGAGAGGATGCCCGCGACCTCGGTCTCGGTCATCCCCCGACGCAGGCGTCCATGCGTCGCCGCGATCGCGAGAACCGTCCTTCGTCCGGCTTCCCGGATGAACGCCAGCTCCTCGGGCGACTTGACCGCCCGCAACGCATCGAAGATGGAAGCCGCGTCCTCGACCTTCGCCGAGGCCGCCGAAGCGAGGAGCGACGCCGTCGAATACGCGGTCGATCCCTCGACTCCGAGCGTCTTGCGCTGGAAGAGCTTCGATGCCAGGGCGATCGGGTCCTGGTCCTCCTGCCACGTCTGGACGTCGTCGACCGTCGCGTCCCGGGTGACGTTCGACTCTTCGAAAGAGGGCGTCACGAGGACCGCCGGGCCTTGGGTCTGAAGAACGAGCGCCGTCAGCCGCTCGCTCCGATGCATCGAAAGCCCCGTTGCATAGGCGAGGTTCGTCGAAGGGGTCACGAGAATCGCATCCCAGCCTCGGGCCCGGGCTCCGGCGCGCAGCTTCGCCTGACGTTCGCGAAATACCTCCGACTTGAGTCGCGGGGGAAGAGCCGGCGGAGCCTCCTGCGCGGCCGAAGCCGGCGTCCGGACGCCCGCCGCCGCCGCGGCGGCTCCGGCCGAGGCGATCCAGCGGCGTCTCGTGAGCTTCGTCATCGGAATCCGTCGGACCGATAGGATATCCGGAGCGAAAGGTCATCATGCGAATTTCGATCCTCGGCGCCGGTCTCATCGGTCGGGTCATCGCGCGCGAGCTCGCTTCCGAGGAGGGCGCGCAGGTTTCGGTCTTCGACGCCGATCCGGACGCGCTCGACCGCGTTGCGCGAGAAACGCACGCGACGATCCTTCGGACGGACCTGTCTCGTCCGGGAGCCGTCTCCGACGCGGTGTCGGACGCGGATTGCGTCGTCGGGGCGCTTCCGGGAGCGCTCGGCTCCACGATGCTCCGCTCCGTCATCGAGGCCGGAAAACCCATCGCCGACATCTCCTTCTCCCGCGAGGACCCGCTCCAGTTCGAAGCTCTCGCGCGCGAGCGCGGCTCGACAGCGGTCGTGGATTGCGGCGTCTCGCCGGGGCTGTCGAACTTCTTCATCGGCCGCGCCGCGCGCGATTTCAACGAGGTGGACGAGGCGTGCATCTACGTCGGCGGGCTGCCCTTCGCCAGGGCCTGGCCGTTCGAGTACGGGATCGTTTTCTCGGTCGCCGACGTGATCGAGGAATACGTCCGGCCGGCCCGCGTGATGGAGGAAGGAAAGCTCGTGACGCGTCCGGCCCTCTCGGAGGTCGAGCGGATCGAGGTTCCGGGAATCGGGACGCTCGAAGCGTTTTTGACCGACGGTCTGCGGACGCTTCTGCGGACCGTGCCGGCGCGGACCATGAAAGAGAAAACGCTGCGCTATCCGGGTCACGCCGGAAGGATCGAGATCCTGAGAGAAACGGGCTTCTTCGAGCAGTCGCCGCTCGAGCTGCGCGGCGGCGTTCGCGTCGCGCCCCGCGACGTGGCGGAGCAGCTTCTCGCGCGCTCCTGGAAGCTCGCCGACGACGCCGAGGAGTTCACCTATCTGAAGGTCACCGTAACCGGCCGGAAGCTGGACCGGACGCTTCGCACGAGCTTCGAGCTCCTCGACCGAACGCACCGGGCGACCGGGACGACGTCCATGGCGCGCACGACGGCTTTCCCCTGCGTGGTCATCGCGCGGATGCTCGCGCGCGGCGAGTACCGCGATCCGGGAGTCCGGCCGCTCGAGATGCTGGCGGCGAACCGGGAAGCGGCCGCCCGCTTCGAGCTGGGCCTGACCGCGCGCGGGGTCCGCTGGACGAAGGAGTCGCACGAGGTGGAAGCGACCTGAAGGAGGATTCGATGGCGAAGACGCGACGTGCGTTGCTCCAGGCCGCGGGCGCAATCTCCGCTCTCGCGGCCCTGCCCCTTCCGGCTCAAACCCCGGGCCCGACTCCGACGCCCGGTCCGGAGAAGAAACCGGGGCCTCTGGCGAAGCTCGCCCGCGAGCGATTCGGCAAGTTTCTGAAACCGGAAGAGCTCGCGCTGATGGACGAGGACATGGCTTTCGTCGAGAGCCGGGGCGGCCGTCTGCGCGGCTACAAGCTCGCCAACGGAGACGAGCCGGTCGTGGACTTCCGCGTGCTACGGAAGTGACCGACCCCGGCCCGCACTTCTTCACCCCGCTCCGACGGCTGGCGGCGAAGGTCCGCGCGCGCGAGGTCTCTCCCGTCGCGCTCGTGGAGGAAGCTCTCGACCGGCTCGAAACGCACGGGCGAAAGCTGAACGCGGTCGTGACGCTCGCCGGAGAAGATGCGCTCGCCGCGGCCCGGACGGCGGAGCGGGAGATCGGCCGCGGAAAATACCGCGGCCCGCTCCACGGCATCCCGTACGGCGCGAAGGACCTCCTCGCGACGAAGAAGATGCCGACGACCTGGGGCGCGGCGCCGTATCGCGACCAGCAGTTCGCTTACGACGCCACGGTGATTCGAAAACTCGAGGCCGCCGGGGCGGTTCTCGCGGCGAAGCTCGCGATGGTCGAGCTCGCGGGCGGCATGGGCTACAACAACGCGGACGCGTCTTTCACGGGTCCGGGCCTGAATCCGTGGAATACCGCGTACTGGAGCGGCGGCTCCTCGAGCGGACCGGGCGCGGCCGTCGCCGCGGGCCTGGTCCCGTTCGCGATCGGTTCCGAGACGGTCGGCTCGATCATCACGCCCGCCGCTTTCTGCGGCGTCACCGGCCTGCGCCCGACGTACGGCCGGGTGAGCCGCCATGGCGCGATGGCGCTCTGCTGGACGCTCGACAAGCTGGGCCCCCTGGCGCGGGGGAGCGAAGATTGCGCGATCGTGCTGGACGCGATGGCCGGGAAGGACTCCGCAGACCCGACCACGGTGGACGCGCCGCCGCCGACCCCGCCGCCGTCGCGCCGGATGCGGATCGGCGTGCTCAAGGGGGCGACGGACTTCGTTCAACCCGACGTGGCGAAGAACTTCGGCGATTCGCTCACGGTGCTCTCCCGTTTCGCCGACGTCACGCGCGACGTCGCGCTCGTGGACCTTCCCTTCGGCCTCGTCGCGGGCACGATCGTGGACGCCGAAGGAGGGAGTGCGTTTCTCGAGCTCATCGAGTCGGGAGCGCTGTCGCAGCTGCAGGCGAAGTCCGACCGATATGGCGGATATTCGAGCGTGATGACGCCGGCCGTCGATTACCTCCACGCGATGAGGCTGCGCGAAAAGATGCGGGCCCCTGTGGAAGCGCTCTTCCAGCGCTACGACGCTCTGGCCGCCCCGTCGCGCGCGACCGTCGCGGTCCCGATCGGGGTCGACTTCGACAAGGCCTATCCGGAGCTGGCGAAGGATCGGCCGTCCAACTTCGTGTCGCCGATCGGCGCGCTGATCTCGCTGGGAAACCTCGTCGGCTGGCCGGCGATCTCGCTGCCGAACGGGTTCGGCCCGGGAGGTCTTCCGACCGGGCTCCACCTTCTTGGCGGCGCGTTCCGGGAGGCCGATCTCGCCGCGATCGGCCGCGAGTACCAGACCCGGACGGACTTCCACACGCGCCGCCCTCCCGGCTACTGAGGGGACGACGGAGGCTCGACTACTTCTTTTTTTCTTCCTCGCGCCTCGCTTCCCGGCGCCGATCCGTCGGCGCGACGAGCGAGACCCTGTGGTGCGCCCGCCGCTTCTCGTTCCGACGTTCGCCGTTCTCACGGCGCTCGGAGGGGGAAGGGACGTGCCCGCGCTTCTTTCCGACCTTCATGGATCGAGGTTACGACAGCTGCTCCATGGCAGAGCCGAAGATCTCAAGAAAAAAAGGGCCGCTCGAAAGCGGCCCTTCAATCGAAGACTGACGTGATCGGCGTCAGGCGATCAAGCGGCGCCGCATCGTCAGGCGATAGACCCAGAGAACCAGGATGGCGCCCAGGGTCGCGCCGACGAAGCCCGCCGGCTCACCCGGCCCATAGAGGTGGAGCGCCTGGCCGACGAAGCCGCCGATCAAGGCGCCGACGATACCGAGAAGAATGGTCACGATGATGCCGCCCGGATCGCGTCCCGGCATGATGAGCTTCGCGACGATCCCGACGACCAGACCGAAAAGGATCCATCCGAGAATGCCCATTGCTCGCCTCCTTTTCCGACAGGACAAGGAGCAAGCCGCAGGCCAGCGCGCAAGTCATTCTCTCCAGGGCAGTTGCGGGCACGGCGGCGGCCTCTAGTGCGCTCGCTGGGCGCTTTTCTTCGGAACGGATGTTGCACCTGCGGCGACCGGAGGTAAACCAATGGCAACGGCTTCCGTGGATAAGTGTGTCGATCAATTGAACTCGCTCCTTCGTGGAGAAATCTCGGCCGTCGAGACCTATGACCAGGCGATCCGGAAGGTCGACGACGAGCACGTCAGCGATGCGACGGCGCTCCGCGCCATCGCTCAGGAACATGGAGAGAACGCGCAGTCGTTACGCGACGCCATCCGGGAGCTCGGAGGCGAGGCGGACGATTCTTCCGGCACCTGGGGCGCCTGGGCAAAGACCGTCGAGGGCGTTTCCCGGCTCTTCGGCGACGCGTCGGCCGTCAAAGCGCTCAAGGAAGGGGAGGAGCACGGCTTGAAGGACTACGAGGAGGCGGCCAAAGACGTGGACGAGGCGTCGCGAGCCCTGTTCATGACCCGCATGATCCCGAGCCAGGAGCGGCACATCGCGACGCTCGACGCCATGATGCGGAAGATCGGGTCAGGTATTCACTGATCGCGACCGTTGCGGACGACAGACGTATGTCCTTGCCATCTTCGCGAAGCGAGTGGCAAGTTGAGACCTGACCCTAGTACACCCCGCCCGTCAGGTGCACGATCGCGGTCCACACCCCGCGGCTGAAGCGGAAGGTCAGGATCGGGAAGACGACCGCGGCCGTGCACCAGACGGCGAGACTCGTTTTGAGAGACCAGAGCGGCCCGAACCCCACACCGGCCATGAGCACGATCGCCGTGAGCAACGTATTGATGTCGAGCGACCCGACCCACTGCCCGTGCTCCCGCGCAAACCCGACGCCGCAGCAGTCGCAGGCGTCGTTCATCCGGAAGTAGGAAGCGAAGAGCTTCCCCTTGCCGCAGACGGGGCAGCGAAGCTTGAGACCCCTCCAGACGACGGTCTTCCAGTAGCCCTCGGGCCACATGGCGCGGTGGTGGGCGGTCGTCGGCCGCCAGGCGAGGACGGGAGTCGGTTGGCGCGTCGGGTCGGTCATCGGATCGAAGTTGAACTGCTCGCGTCAGAGTCTAGCGAGCTCAGAGACGAAACCGCGAGCCTTCCTTCGCAATTCCAAACCCCCTGCGTTCGAGCTCGCGGCGCGCTGCCGCGTCCCGGAGGAGCCGGTTCGTGTGGTTGAGATGCACGAAATAGACCTCCGCCGGCGGCGCGGGGCCTTTCCCTCCGAACCGGGCCATCGTTTCGGGCACGAGAGGGTGCGGGATTGCGGCGATCGAGCGGCCCGGGATTTCGTCGGCGGAGAAAAACGTTCCGTCCACGAAGGCGAGCAAGGCCTTTTCTCGGACCAGGTCTTCGATCTTCCGGTCCCACTGCTCCCATTTGTCGATGTCGGGCAGCCAGAGAAGCCGGCGTCGCGGTCCCGTCACGAGATACGCGACCGTGTCGGAATCCTCGTCGCGGTGCGGCACCCGGATCCCGACCGCGTGAAGCGACGGCGTGAGCTCGAACTCGCGCCCGGGCTCGACCTCCCGGATCTCGATGTTCTCGAGGGCGACGAGACGCTTCCACGGACCGTTCTCCCGGAGGAACCTCGCCATCGAGGGGGTGCAGTAGACCGGCAGCCGCTTCGCGTTCAAGACTTCCCGGCCGAGCTGCGCGAGGCCCAGGTAGTGACCGATGTGCGCGTGTGTCAGGAGGATCGCGTCGGGAAGGCCGCCCAGGGGATCGACCTGACGGGCGAAATCCGGGGTCGCGTCGATCAGGAATCGGCGACCCGCGGCGTGATCGATCAGCCCCAGCGACGCAACCAGCCGGCGCTTCGAGGGGTCGCGCCGGGCCTCGACGCACAGCGGCTGACGGCAGCCGAGGTGGGGGACTCCGCCGTCCTGCGCGATCCCGAGGACGACTGCTTCGACACCACCTTTTCCGTCATCCCGAGCGAAGCGAGGGATTTCTCGCGCCTGCGGCCCTCGGGATGACAGACCAAGGAAGAGGCTGAGGATAACACCCGAAATCAGCCGTACCGGCATATCTTTCCGACTCCGAGGCGGGCACGGAATCTGCTGTGAAAGCCCGTCTGGAGGAGTACATCATGTCGCGTAACCGCCTTTCCCGTCAGACCATGCGTGCTCTGGGCCCGGTGGTCATCCCTCTCGTGACCCGAGTTGCGATTCCGATCGCGCTCGAGAGCCTTCGCAAGAAGAAATTCGCCGCAGACGACTACGTAGGCGAGTCCGAAGACACATTGAAGGAAAACTTGAAAAAGACCCGCGCGAGCGTCGATGACTTGAAAGACGAGGCGGTCAGCCGCGGCCGCCGGCTCGTCGGCGAAGCCCGCAAAGAGGGGATGGATTTCGCCGACATCCTCCTGCGCAAGGGCGTCCAGATCGCCAACGAGTGGGCGTCCTCCCTGGGTGAGCCCCAGGTGAAGCGCCGCCGCTTCCGGCTGGGTCCCGTCGTCGCGCTGCTGGCGCTGGTGGGGACGGGACTGGTGCTCGTCAGCCGGAGGTGACCCCGCGACATCGCGCGGTCATCCTGAGCGAAGCGCAGGATCCCTTGATTCAGCGGCTCAGCCGGTCGTCAGCCTCTTGTACTTGATGCGATGCGGTTGCTCGGCTTCCAGGCCGAGCCGCCGCTTCCGGTCCGCCTCGTATTCCTGGTAGTTCCCTTCGAACCAGACCGCCGAGCTCTCCCCCTCGAAGGCGAGGATGTGGGTGGCGATCCGATCCAGGAACCAGCGGTCGTGGCTGATGACGACGGCGCATCCTCCGAAGTCGACGAGCGCCTCCTCGAGCGCGCGCAACGTGTCGACGTCGAGGTCGTTCGTCGGCTCGTCTAAGAGCAGGAGGTTTCCTCCGCGCTTCAAAGTCCTCGCGAGATGGAGCCGGTTCATCTCGCCGCCCGAGAGATTGCCGACCTTCTTCTGCTGGTCGGCTCCCTTGAAGTTGTACATCGCCACGTAGGCGCGCGCCGGGATCTCCCGCTTGCCGAGGACGATCCGGTCTTCGCCGCCCGAGATTTCCTCGAAGACGGTCTTTCCCGGATTCGGCCGGTCGCGGTCCTGGTCGACGTACGAGAGGACCACGGTCTCGCCGATTTCGAGCCGGCCGGCGTCCGGCTTCTCCCCGCCGACGATCATCTTGAAGAGCGTCGTCTTCCCGGCTCCGTTGGGTCCGATCACTCCGACGATGCCGCCGCGCGGCAGGTCGAACGAGAGATCTTCCATGAGAAGCCGATCGCCGAATGACTTTCGGACCCCCTTCGCGCGTACGACGACGTCGCCCAGCCGCGGGCCGGGCGGGATGTAGATCTCCTGGGTCTCGATCCGCGCCTCCGGTCCGCCCTCGGCGAGCAGCGACTCGTATCTCTCGATGCGTGCCTTGCCCTTGGCGTGTCGCGCCCGCGGCGCCATGTGCACCCATTCGAGCTCGCGCTGGAGGGACCGGCGGCGCGCCGACTCCTGCTTCTCCTCGACCGCGAGCCTCGCTTCTTTCTGTGCGAGCCAGCTCGAGTAGTTCCCCTGCCACGGAATTCCGGCGCCGCGGTCGAGCTCCAGGATCCAGCCGGCGACGTTGTCGAGGAAGTAGCGGTCGTGCGTGACCGCGACGACGGTGCCCGGGTATTCGGCGAGATGCCGTTCCAGCCAGGCGACGGACTCTGCGTCGAGGTGGTTTGTGGGCTCGTCCAGGAGAAGAAGATCCGGCCGCTCGAGGAGGACCTTGCAGAGCGCGACGCGCCGGCGCTGACAGGGTCCGGACGTCCTGGTCGCCCGGCGGCACCCGCAGGGCGTCCATGGCCACCTCGATGGTCCGGTCGAGGTCCCACGCGCCCACGGCCTCGATGGCGTCCTGGAGCCGCGCTTGCTCGGCGAGGACGCGCTCCATCTCCTCGGCGGAGAGAGGCTCGGCGAGGCGGGCGCTGACGGCCTCGAAGTCGCGGAGGAGGCCCCGGGTCGCCGCGACGCCTTCCTCGACGTTCGCGCGGACGTCCTTCGCCGGGTCGAGGCGCGGCTCCTGAGGCAGGTATCCGATGCGAATGCCGTCGGCGGGCCGTGCCTCGCCGAGGAAGTCGTCGTCGACCCCCGCCATGATGCGGAGGAGGCTCGACTTGCCGGCGCCGTTCGCGCCGAGGACGCCGATCTTGGCGCCGGGAAAAAAAGAGAGCCAGATTCCGCGGAGGATCTCCCGCTGCGGCGGAACGACCTTCCGCAGGTTGACCATCGTGAAGATGTACTGGTGGGGCATGGGAGCGGGGGAGTGTATTACGGCACCGGAGCCTCTCCGACGTTCAACCCCATCGTGCCGAGCAGCCGGTTCTCGTACCGCGCGTTTTCGAATCCCACATCGCGCATCATCTGCGCGACGCCGCGCTGCGCCGGATACCGCTCGAGCGACGCGGGGATGTAGAGGTATGTCTCCGGATCGCCGTGGAAGATCCAGCCGACCGCGGGCATCATCGTGCGCAGGTAGCTCTGATAGAGCGCGTCCGCGACGGCGTTGTCCGGCTTTCCGAAGTCGAGCACGACGGCGCGGCCGCCCGGAGCGAGGACGCGGCGCATTTCGCGGAGCGCCGCCTGCGGATCGGCGACGTTGCGCAGACCGTAGCCGACGGTCACCGCGTCGAAGGCTCCATCGCGGAAGGGCAGGTGGAGCGCATCGGCGGCGACGAACGCCGGTCCCCTCTTTTGCGCGCGCGCGCGGCGTTGCGCGACCCGGAGCATCGGCAGCGTGAAATCCGCTCCGACGACGGACGATGCTTGCCCTGTCGAGGCGAGAAAACTCATGTCGCCGGTGCCGCAGCAGAGGTCGAGGACCCGCGGCCGGCGCGGGAGGCCGTCCATCGCCAGCCGGACCGCTTCGCGCTTCCACTTGCGGTGCATCCCGAAGCTCATGACGTCGTTGACGAGGTCGTAACGCTCGGCCAGGCGGCTGAACATCTCGCGCACCCTGGGCGCGCGATCCTGGTCGTACGACAGGTACTTATTCAGGGTCAGGTCTCCACTTGCCACATCGGGGGTCAGGTCGCCACTTGCCACTTTACGGTAAAGTTTTCGACGATGGTCGATTCGCGGAAAGCCCGTCCGCTGACCGAGGCCGACTCCCGGAGAGTCGCGGAAGAGGCCCGCGAGACCGAGTGGACGGCGCCGTCGTTCCTGAAGGAGATCTTCCTCGGCAACTTCCGGCTGGATCTCGTCCATCCGTTCCCGGAGATCGCGCTCGACCGCCCCGAGTTCCGCGCGTTCATGGACCGGCTCGAGCGGTTTCTGGTCGAGGAAGTGGATTCGGACCGGATCGACCGGGAGGGCAAGGTCCCGCCGCCGGTGATCGCACGGCTCGCCGAGCTCGGCGCGTTCGGCATCAAGATCCCGACGGAGTACGGCGGCCTCGGGTTCTCACAGCGCGAGTATTCCGAGGCGATGAAGCTCGTCGCAAGCCAGGACGGCAACATCACAGTGCTCCTTTCCGCGCACCAGTCGATCGGGCTTCCGCAGCCGCTGAAGCTCTTCGGCACGAAGGAGCAGAAGAAGAAGTATTTTCCGCGCCTCGCGCGCGGCGCCGTCTCCGCGTTCGCGCTCACCGAGCCGGATGTCGGCTCGGATCCGGGAAATCTGTCGACGAGCGTCGAGCGGACGCCCGAAGGCGACTACGTCCTGAACGGCGAGAAGCTCTGGTGCACCAACGGGACGATCGCCGAGCTCTACGTCGTCATGGCACGCCACCCCGACACGAAGAAGATCTCGGCGTTCATCGTCGAGCGCGACTGGCCGGGCGTCGAGGTCGTCCACCGCTGCCACTTCATGGGTCTGAAGGGGATCGAGAACGGCGTCATCCGGTTCCGCAACGTGAAAGTGCCGAAGGAGAACCTCCTCCTGGCCGAGGGGCGCGGCCTGAAGCTCGCGCTCGTCACGCTGAACACCGGCCGACTGACCCTGCCGGCGACCTGCGCCGCGGCGGCGAAAAGGTCGCTCGAGATCTGCCGGAACTGGTCGAACGAGCGCGTCCAGTGGGGCCAGCCGATCGGACGGCACGACGCGATCGCGCAGCTCCTGGCCGAGATGGCCGCCACGACCTTCGCGATGGACGCGATTACGGATCTCGCTTCGTCGATGGCCGACGCAGGCGACCGGGACATCCGCCTGGAGGCCGCCGTCGCCAAGATGTGGAACTCGGAAGAGGGCTGGCGGATCGTCGACCGCACGATGCAGGTCCGCGGCGGCCGCGGCTACGAGACCGCGGACTCCCTGCGGGCGCGCGGCGAGTCGCCCATCGCGGTCGAGCGCCTGATGCGCGACTTTCGCATCAACCTGATCTTCGAGGGGTCGTCCGAGATCATGCGCCTCTTCATCGCGCGCGAGGCGTTGGACCGCCATCTCGCGGTGTCCGCGAAGCTCTTCGACAAGAAGCTCTCCCGCAAGGAGCGCCTGGCGGCGTTGCCGAAGTTCGTGGGCTTTTACTCGACCTGGTATCCGACGCGCTGGGCCGGCTGGGGCCGGTGGCCGCGCTTCCAGAATTTCGGACCCTTATCCGGACACGTCCGCTACCTCGAACGGACGACCCGCCGGCTGTCGCGGGCGATTTTTCACTTGATGGCGACGCACGGCCCCAAGCTCGAGAAGCGGCAGGCTCTGCTGTTCCGGACCGTGGACATCGGCGCGGACCTGTTCGCGATGTCGGCCGCCGTCTCGCGCGCCGCCGGCTTCCGGAAAGCGCGCGCATCCGAAGCGGCGAGCGCCGTCGAGCTGGCGGACGTGTTCTGCCGGATGATGCGCCGCCGAATCGCGTCGACCTTCGACGCGATCCGCTCGAACGACGACGTGCAGAAGTATCGAACCGCGCGGCGTTTTTTGAACGGCGAGCACGAGTGGCTAGAGCGCGGGATGACGCCGATGGCGGGGTTCGAGGAGATGGCGGCGCGATCCGTCGAAGAAGTCGGGACGCCTGTCGCGGCCGTCTGAAAGCCCGCGAAATGCCTAGGCCGCCGGCTCTTCGTCCGTGCCCTCGTTGATCCCCTCGAACAGGATCGTCGTGAAGTAGCGCTCGCCGGTGTCGGGCAGCATCGCCAGGATCGCCGACCCCTTCGGCGCCTTGTCCGCGACCTTCAGCGCTCCGGCGAACGTTCCCCCCGAGGAGATCCCGCACAGGATCCCCTCCTTCGTCGCGAGATCCCGAGCGCTGTCGCGCGCCTCGACGTCGGTCACGGTCAGCACTTCGTCGTAGACGTCGCGGTCGAGGACCTGCGGGATGAAGTCCGGCGTCCAGCCCTGGATCTTGTGCGGCTTCCACTCGTGGCCCAGGAGCAGCGCCGCTCCCTCCGGCTCGACCACGACCACCTGGATGTCCGGCCGCGCCTTCTTGAGCATCTCTCCGGCGCCCGTGAGCGTCCCGCCCGTCCCGTACCCGGTCACCCAGTAGTCGAGCCGTTTGCTCGCGAAGTCGCGCAGGATCTCGGGACCCGTCGTGTTGCGGTGGTACTCGGGGTTCGCCGGGTTCTCGAACTGGCGCGCCACGAACCAGCCGTGCTTCGCCGCGAGCTCCTCGGTCTTCCGGACCATCCCGGTGGCCCGATCGGCGGCCGGCGTCAGGATGACCTTCGCGCCCAGGATGCGCATCAACTTGCGGCGCTCGATCGAGAAGCTCTCCGCCATCAGCGCGACGAACGGGTAGCCCTTGACCGCGCACACCATCGCGAGCGCGATGCCGGTGTTGCCCGAGGTCGCCTCGACGACGGTCTGGCCCGGCTTCAACGTGCCGCGCCTCTCGGCGTCCTCGATGATCGCGATCGCCAGCCGGTCTTTCACCGACGACAGAGGGTTGAACGCCTCGCACTTGACGTACATGGTGACGTTCGGCGGAGCGAGCCGGTTGATCCGGACGACCGGCGTGTTGCCGATCGTTCCCAGGATGTTCTCGTGGATCATTGGAACTCCTTAGGGGGTCAGGTGTCCACTTGCCACATCGAAACCTCCGTGCGATATCAGACCTGACCCCAAGCGGACGTAGGATATTCGCAAAGTGAAACGTAAAGGATTCTTCCTGGCGGCGGCGATGCTCGCGGCGTCTCTGACTGCATCCGCGGCGCCGCCGCGCACGATGAGACTCGATTACTACCACACCGGAAATGCGGCCGAGGAGAGATTCAGCGTCGATCGGGTCGTCCTCGAGCTCCTTCCCTGGGCCGGCGGACGTCCGGTCGACGACACGAATCTCGGCAAGTACTTCTTCGAGGTGATCGACCGGAAGACGAACCGGATCCTCTACTCGCGCGGGTTCGCGTCGATCTACGGCGAATGGGAGCTGACCGGCGAAGCAAAGGCTGTCAATCGGACCTTTCACGAATCCCTGAGGTTCCCGGCGCCGGACGGGCCGGTCCAGGTCGTGCTGAAGAAACGCGACGCGCGGAACGCTTTCCGCGAGATCTGGTCGTTCCTCCTCGATCCGAAGGACATGTTCGTGGATTCTTCGAAGCCGGCGTCGCCCGGACCACTCCTCGAAATCCAGAAGACGGGCGACCCGACGGACAAAGTCGATTTCCTGATCGTCGGCGACGGCTACACCGCGGCCGAGCGGCCGAAGTTCGAGAAGGACGCGCGGCGGCTCACCGAAATCCTGTTCTCCTTTTCGCCCTTCAAGGAGAGGCGCTCCGATTTCAACGTCTGGGGCCTCTGTCCCGCGTCCGACGAATCCGGGATCTCCCGGCCCTCGACCGGAATTCACCGCCGCTCCCGCGTCGGCGCGACTTACGACTCGTTCGGGTCGGAGCGCTACGTTCTGACCTTCGAGAACCGGCTCTTTCGCGACGTCGCGTCGTTCGCGCCGTACGATTTCGTCGAGATCCTGACCAACACCCGGACTTACGGCGGCGGCGGAATCTTCGGGCTCTTCTCGACGGTCGCCGCGGACAGTTTCTGGTCCCCCTACGTCTTCGTTCACGAGTTCGGGCACCACTTCGCGGGCCTCGCCGACGAGTACTTCACGTCCGACGTCGCGATCGAGCCGGCGGCGGACCGCGTCGAGCCCTGGGAGCCGAATGCGACGGCGCTCCTCGATCCGAAGGAACTCAAGTGGAAGGACCTCGTGACGCCGGGGATCCCGATTCCAACGCCCTGGAACAAGGAGGCGTTCGAAGTCCAGTCCCGGGAGATCCAGACGCGGCGACGCCAGATCCGCGCGGAGAACCGGCCTGAAGAGGAGATGGACGCTCTCTTCCGCGAGCAGAAGGAGAAGGAGAGCCGCCTGCTGGCGGCAAACACCTGGTTCGGGAAAGTGGGAGCCTTCGAAGGCGCGATGTACGAGGCGAAAGGCTATTACCGGCCGCAGATCGACTGCATCATGTTCTCGAGAAACGACGTGCCGTTCTGCGCGGTCTGCCGGCGCGCGATCGAGCGGGTCATCGACCTCTACTCGACTCCGCGCGCCCGAGCCGCCCGATGAGCTACCGGCGGGGCCTCGCGCTGTCCGGGTTTGCGATGCGCTATCTCGCGCGGATGAAGCGGGGCCGCCGCGGCGTCCGCGAGCACCTGGAGTCGCCGTCGCCGGAAAACCTGCCGATGCCGACCTTCGTGCAGCTCCGCGTGACCAACCTCTGCAACCTGCGCTGCCCGATGTGCGGGCAGTGGGGAGACACCGGGATCTACCGGTCGGACCGCTTTCCTGCCTCCGCGACCGACGGCGAGGGGGAGCGCGCCCGCATCCGCGAGCTCATTGGACTGAAGAGACAACTCGCGCTCCCGGACTACGTGAAGCTCCTCGACGAGATCGCGCCCTTCCAACCGATCGTGAGCCTCTTCGGCGGAGAGCCGTTTCTCTATCCGGAGATCCTCCCGCTCGTGCGCGAGGTGAAGAAACGCGGATTGTCTTGTACGGTGATCACGAACGGGGGGAGGCTCGAGCAGAACGCACGGGAGCTCGTCGAAGCCGGCATCGACTCGATCGCGGTGTCGATCGACGGTCCGCCGGAGGTGCACAATCGGATCCGCGGGCAGGTCGACAGCTTCGAGCGCGCGGCCGCGGGCGTCCGCGCCATCGCGCGCTGGCGGATCGAGCTCGGCCGCCCCCTTCCGATGTTGATCGCCATCGTGCCGATCACCGAGTTGAACCTGACCGAGATCGGGCCCGCCGTCGAGGCCCTCCGGGAGCTGCCGCTCGACACGATCAACGTGGGCCTTCGCTGGTTCGTGCCGAAGGAAGCGGGCGCCCGGTACGAGCGCGTGATGAAGGAGACGTTCGGAGTCCGCGCCGAGTCCTGGAAGGGTTTCGACTTCGATTGGTCAAACGGCGAGAACGGGGAAGGGGAGAACCACACGCGGCACATGACCGACCTCGTGAAGCTCCTGAAATCGCTTCGCCGCCGCCGCCTGCTCGACTCGGCGGTCGGGAAGCCCTGGATCTCCTTCGTGCCGCAGGTCCGTCCGGAAAAAGTCCCCGAATACTTCTCCGACTTCAACCAGGTCTTCGGCCACGAGCTCTGCCCGGTTGCCTGGTACTTCGCGCAGGTCGAGCCGGACGGCGAGGTGTGCTTCTGCGGCGACTTTCCGGACTACTTCATCGGAAACGTGCGCAAAGAGGCGTTCGCCGACATCTGGCGCGGAGAGAAGGCGCAGAGGTTCCGCGCGAAGCTGGCGAAAGAGCCGCTCCCGATCTGCAACCGCTGCTGCGGGAGCTACGTGTACGGGAAGTTCCGGAGGCCCGGGACCGCCGATGAGCCTTCGCCGTCTCCCCAGTATCGATAGAAATTGAACCACTGCGTCGGGTTCGCCCGCACGACCGCCTCGAGGTCCGCGGCCACTCGGGAGAGGATGCGCAGCGCGTCTTCCTCGGGCGACAGCGCGGGGTCCGCGGCGATCGGCCGTCCCCAGACGTTGCGGTAACTGCCGTCCGGGTTTCGCAGGAAGAACCCGGCCAGGACCTCACAGCCGCAGAACCTCGCGAGCAGAGCGGGGGACCGCAGGAAGGGCGTCGGCCGGCCGAAGAACGGAACGAGGACCTGATCCTCGGGATAGGCGCGGTCGACTAAGAGCGCGACCGCTCGCCCGTTGTCGACGGCCGACCGCACCTTGAAGGCCGTCGCCATCGAGGTGCCGATGTCGATCGATTCGACCCCGAGCCGGTGGCGCAGGTCGAGTCGCATTTCCTGGACGGTCGGGTCGAGCTCCGGCTGGCCCACGACGGCCGGGGTCAGCCCGTGGCGGCGCAGCGTCACCGCGCCCATCTCCCAGTTTCCGACGTGGCCGGTGACGAGGAGAAAACCGCGGCCCGAGAGCCGTCTCCCCGCGAGGACTTTCGCGTCTTCTTCGAACGTCGTGATCCGGGGAGTGAAGGCCTCGCTGCGCAGCCGCCAGACGTCGATCGTCGCGCGTCCGTACTCGAAGAACACCCGGCGGGCGAATCGGTCGGCGTCGCCATCGGACGCGATTCGAGCTCTCTCGAAGTTGTCCGCCATGGCGCGCCGCGTCGAGCGGAGCGCGGCGACCGCGATCGAATTGCCCACCGTCGAAATCGCCTTGAGGACCGGCAGCGGAAGCCAGCGCGCGCCGTAGTGCAGCCCGCCGTACACGATCCGGTTGGACAGCCCGTGGCTCACCCATTTGCGGCGGGCGCGCGGCGCGCCCGGCGTTCTTCCCGCCGTTCCGGGTACTTCGATAGCCGACACTTTGTACAGAGTCTACAATTCTGTCCGCTTGAACGTCCTCCTGCTCCGCCCCGACCCGGGGAACGAACGCTTCGGCCTGGGCCCCTTTTTTCGCGTCGAGCCGCTGGGGCTCGAGTACATCGCCGCGGCTCTTCTCGCCCGCGGCCATTCGCCGGCGATCGTCGATCTGCGCTTCCGGCGAGTCTCCTCCTGGGTCAAGAGGACGCGTCCGCGGCTCGTCGGCATCTCGTGCATGCACGCTCTCGAGTACGACCGCGTGCTCGAAACGGCCCGCGAGGTGCGGCGAGCTGCGCCCGATGCCTTCATCGTCGTGGGGGGCCACGCCGCGGCGGCCTTCCCGGGCCCGCTCGAGAAGTCGGAGATCGATGCGGTCTGCGTGGACGACGGCGAGGAGACCGTTCCCGCACTCGCCGACGCGATCGAGAAAGGACGGCCGGTCTCCGGAGTGCCGGCGCTGCGCCGGAAGTTCTCCGAAGGCTGGACTTCGACCGCACCTCTCGCCGACCGGACCGATCTCGACGCCGTCCCCCTTGCCGCGCGCAGCCTGGTCGAGCGCGACCGCCGCCGCTATCATTGCCTGCTCTTCCGACCCGTCTGGCTGGTCGAGACCGCCCGCGGTTGTCCGTACCGGTGCAACTTCTGCTCCGTCTGGCAGCTCTACGGGCGCTCTTTCCGCGAGCGGTCGATCGGCGCTGTGGTCGACGACCTCGCGTCGGTCGGCGAGAACGTCTTCATCGCGGACGACCTCTTCTGGAACCATCCCGATCGAAGCCTGGCTCTCGCGCGAGCGCTGAAAGAGCGGGGCGTGAAGAAGCGCTGGCTGCTCGTCCAGACCCGCACGGATCTGGTCTGCCGCCGGCCCGATCTGCTGGAGGCCTGGCGGCCGCTCGCGAAAGATTTCGACGTGTTCTTCGGGCTGGAGGCGGCATCGGACGAGGGGCTCGCGGGCGTCGTCAAGGACACGGGGGTCTGGGCGTCCATCGAAGCCGCGAACATCGCGCGCTCGTTCGGCTACGGCGTGACCGGCAATTTCCTCGTGGATCCCGACTGGGACGAGGCCCGGTTCCGCGAGCTTTGGGACTTCGTCGCCGAGCACGGATTCCAGCGCGCGGGTTACACGATCCTGACGCCGCTCCCGGGGACCGAGCTGTTTCAACGCCTCGCTCCCGTGCTCGAAGGGCAGCCCTGGTTCAAGTACGACATGCATCACGTCCTGTGGGAGCCGCGGCTCGGCCCGCGCCGGTTCTTCGAGCTCTACGCCGAGACGTGGCGCCGCTCGATCCTGAACACGCGCGGCGAGAAGAAGCTCTCGGACTGGATGCGCCAGGTGAGCGTCGCCGACGTCCCTTACATCACGCGGGTCCTTCTCCGGACGCAGCGCATGATGCGCGCGGAGGCTTACCTGAAGGAGCACCACGCTTCCGTTCCGGTCATCGCGCACGAATATCCGAGCGAAGCCGCGCCCGCGAGCTGAGTGCTCCTCGATCGGTTTCTGCCGGATCCCGACGTCTCGAAGCGCCACTCGATCGTCATCCCGGCGCCGCGCGAGCGGGTGTTCGATGCGCTCCTCCGCTACGACTTCGAGCGCTCGCTCGTCGGCCGCGGCCTGATGGGGCTTCGCGGATACGGCGGGCGCGTCCGACGCGCCGCGGGCAGACCCGCCGGGTCGCTCCCCGAGCGGCTCGTCCGCTTCGGATTCACTCTGCTGGGCGAGACTCCCGGTGAAGAGATCGTGTTCGGCCTCGTGGGCCGTTTCTGGCGGCTCGACGGAGGGTTGCGCGGCGTTTCCGCGGCGGAGTTCGAAAGCTTCTCGGAGCCGGGCTTCGCGAAAGCCGCCTGGAACCTCTACGTGGGGTCAGGTCTCCACTTGCCACATGGAGGGCCAGGTCTCCACTTGCCACATTGCGAGCTGTCGACCGAGACGCGCGTCGCCTGTTTCGGCGAGCCGGCGCGGCGGAAATTCCTCCTCTACTGGCGCCTGATCGAGCCGTTCTCCGGCTGGATTCGCCGGTCGCTCCTCTCCGGGGTCCGCCGCTCCGCGCTCACTTCTTCCGCGTGTACCTGAAGACTCCCGTCTCCTCCTTGCCGGCCTTGCGGTGCGTCCACTCCTGCGTGAAGTGGTCGGCATCCTGGAACTTCACGACGAGCTTCCGCATGTGCTCGGCCTCGGGGCTCGCGACGTTGGTGGCGTCCACGAAGTTGAACGCGACGGAGTCGCCGCTCGCCGCTTCCGCCCGCATGCGCGGCTGATTTCCCTCCGAGCAGTAGTGGGTCATCATCACCCGCGACCCGTCCGGGTAGTACATGGTGATCATCTCGTGGCTCGGGTCGGGCGCCGTCAGCCGTTCCATCAACGACGTCCCGCCCGAAACGATCTCGTAGGAGACCCTGACCGGCATGTTCATGTCGCCGTGGCTCATGGTGCCTTCCCACTGGCCGACCAGAGACTTCATCTTTTCCCATGCCGGGTTCGTGCCCGGCGCGGCAGGGACTGCCGCCGCGGACGCGAGAAGAACCGCAAAGAGGATCGAAACCAATCGGGCCGTTTTCATGCAGCGCCCCTTTCCGAAATGTATCGAGCGAGCTGGCCGAGGCAGCCGTTCCAGCCGTGCTCGTGCTTCCCGCGCTCTTCGGCGTTCGGGAGCTTTTCGTGGGTGAGGACCAGCTCGGTCTCGTGGCCCCGGTCGTGGAATTCCAGGGTGACGATCGTATCTTCGAAGTGGCCTGCCATGTCGCTGACTTCCCACTTCCACGTGTAGACGAGCTTCTCCGGCGGCCGGATCTCCCGGTACTGCCCGACCGCGACGTGGGTGGCGCCGCCTTTGGTCATCTCCACGCGGTAGCGGCCGCCCGGGCGCAGCTCGAGAATGGGGACCTTCGTCACGAACTCCGGGTCCGGAGCGAACCAGCGCTCTAACGCTTTCGGGTCGGTCCAGGCCCGGAAGACCTCCTCCCGCGGCGCCGGGTAGGTGCGGCTGATCCGGAGCGACGTTTCGGCGGTCGGTTGCGGGGATGCCATGGAATTTCCTCCTTGTTCAACAATTCCTGGTTCAGGTATTCGTGCAGTCGGTCGAGAGTGTTTTCCCAGAAGGCGCGTTGCCGGGCAATCCAGTCCGCGGCAGGGACGAGCGGCCTCGGATCCAGCCGGCAGTGGTGGACGCGGCCCTCGCGTCGCCGCTTGAGCAATCCAGCCTCCTCCAGGACCTTCAGGTGCTTCGACACCGCGGGCAGCGACATGTCGAACGGCTTCGCGAGGTCCGTGACGCGCGACTCTCCGAGCGCGAGCCGCGCGAGGATGGCGCGCCGGGTCGGGTCCGCGAGCGCGGCGAAGGACCGATCGAGCGGGCCCAAATAGTTAACCATCTAGTTAACTATTATCACTCCGCGGAACTCGTGTCAAGCGGCCAGAGGACAGGCTTTCCAGCTTCGGTATGCTCCCGGCGTGGCCGCGCCGAACCGGATCTTTCTGCTCTCACCTGCGCACTGCGGAGGGGAGCGGGCGCGTCTTTTCCTGAACCCGCGCGCCGGGTTCGAGCTCGCCCTCCGGCTCCGGTCCCCGGAGGGAGCGCCGATCGGCGAGGTCTTCAGCTTCCTCTCGGGCCTGTATTTCCGGGGCAAGCTCGCGTATGCGCGCGAGTTCGCAGCGCCTCCAGAGGGAGTTCCCGGCGCGCTCGTCATCACTCCGAACGAGGGGCTGCGCTCGCCCGACGAGCCGCTTACGACCACCCGCCTGAAGCGGTTCGCGCGCGGAGACGTCGACCAGAAGAAGCGGAGCTACCGCCAGCCTCTGCTTCGCGACGCGAGGCTGGTCGCCGAAGCGGCCGGAGAGAAGTGCGACGTCGTTCTCCTGGGCTCGGTCGCGAGCGGAAAGTACGTCGACGTCCTGACGAAGGTCTTCGGGAACCGGCTCCTCTTCCCGACCGCGTTCGTCGGGCGGGGCGACATGAGCCGCGGCGGTCTGATGCTGCGCTGCGCGCGCTCGGGCGTCGAGCTCGACTACGTCGCGGTGGCCGGCGCCGTCCGGCACGGCCCCCGTCCGCCGAGGCTTCCGCCGCTGCCCCGCGGCACGTTCGAGCCCCGTCCGTGAGCCGCGGACCGGCGACACGGAACTACCATCCGTCGCGTCGATCCACGGCGGGGAAGCCGGCTCGCCCGAAAACGACACGAGGTTTCCGTATTCCCCGCGACAACGAGGATGTCGTCGTCCGCGCCGGCGGCCGCGAGGTCCGGCTCACCAACGTCAACAAGGTTTTCTGGACGGAGGAGGGCTACACGAAGGGCGACCTCCTCCAGTACTACGCGGACGTCTCGGACTGGCTGATTCCGCACCTGACCGATCGCGCCATGGTGATGAAGCGGTATCCGCACGGCGCGGCGGGGGAGTTCTTCTTCATGAAGCGCGCGCCCGCGCCCCGCCCGGAGTGGATCGAGCTCTGCTCGATCGAGCACGGGTCCGGCAACGTCATCGACTTTCCGATCGTGCAGGATCTGCCGGCGCTGCTCTGGGTCGTCAACCTCGGCTGCATCGACTTGAACCAGTGGTACGCGCGCTGCGACGACGTCGACCGTCCCGACTACCTTCACTTCGACCTCGATCCGGTGCCTGGCGCGGACTTCGGGAAAGTCATCGAGACCGCGCTGATGGTCCACGAGGCGCTCGATTCGATCGGGATGACGAACTACGCGAAGACGACCGGATCGAAGGGCATCCACGTCTACGTGCCGATCGTCCGCGGCCCCACGCAGAAACAGGTGTGGGCGTTCGCGAAGGAGTTCGCGCTCCAGATGGAGTCGAGGAAGCCCGCGCTCGTCACCGCGGAGTACAAGGTCGCGAAGAGGCCAAAGGGGCGCGTGCTGGTGGACTACAACCAGAACGCGTGGGGAAGGACGCTCGCCTCGATCTATTCGGTGCGCCCGAAACCCCGCGCGACGGTCTCCACGCCGGTGACGTGGAACGAGATCGAGCGCGGCGTCACGATCGAGGACTTCCGCCTGGACAACGTGCCGGCGCGGCTGAAGAAGGTCGGCGATCTGTGGCAGCCGCTGCTCGACAAGAAGGGCCGCGTGAAGCTGGAGAGGTTTTTCTGAGACCGGCTTGACCGCCGCGGCGCTTCGTGTCTTAGTTGCCAGATGTCGTCGAGAATGAAGATGACCATCTATTTCGAGGAATCGGACTACCGCCGCCTCAAGGCGATCAGCCTCGAGCTCGGGCGGTCTCCGGCTTCTCTCGTTCGGGACGCCGTCGCCGCTTTCGTGAGGCGGCGTCTCCGTGCGAAGAAGGTCCAGTCTCTCGGGTCCGGGCGGAGCGGCCGGTATGACCTCTCGGAACGCGCGGAGGAGCTCCTCAAGGGAGAATTCCTGCGCCCTGCTTGCCGGACACCTACACCGTAATCGTGTTCCCCTGGAACCCCTTGAACGTGAACGTGCACAGCTCGCGGTATGTGTCGCGCTGTTCTTCCAGGATGTCGATCGCGATGCGCTCGCCCAGAAGGAGCGACTGCCAGTAATCCGATCGATAGTGGAACCCTGCGGCGTTGCGGCCGATCCCGACGTTCGCGGCGAGCTTGTTCAGCTCGTTTGCGACGGTCAGCGACGCTCCGCTCCACGGGACCAACGCCGTCCCGGACGCGTCGGGAACGAAGGTGTGCGGCAAAGTGAACGATCCGTCGAACCACGCCTTGAGGATCGTCACGCACGCGCCGGCCACGGTTGCGTGGCCCGCGCCGTAGGACGGGTGCGTCGGGCAGCCTTCCGGCGCTTCGAGGGGCAGCAGGTACGAGCCGAAGCGCGAGTAGACGGCGTCAGGCGCCGAGGAATTCATTATGTCGATGCCGACCGGATAGTTCGCGGCGCCGGTCCGACGGTTGTGGACGAGGCCGGCGTACGCCTCGGGCCGCAGGCGCCGGTGCACGAACCACTTCTGGTACCAGACGGCTTTCAATGCGCGCGTCGCGACCTCGGTCACCAGGGAAAGGATGTGCGGACCGCCGAACGTGCCGAAGCCGATCTGCGTCGCCGAGGACGCATACGGATTGCCCGCCGCGAACGGAGCGCCCGCGCCGAGAAGGATCAGGCAGGCCTGGTGGTACGCCTGATACAGCGCGTCCACGTGGACCCATTGGCCGAGGTCGCGGAGGTTTCGGATGTATCGCGCGGTCGAGTCGATCGTGTAGCTGTAGTCCTCGGCCCCGTTCTGCGAGGCGAGCCAGTCGTCGTATCGGATCAGGAAGTCCTGGCCGGCCGGAACTGTCCAGACCCTCTGCGAGATCAGGAGCGCGCACATCGGGATGTCGAGCCACAGGAACTGCGACAGATATGGTCCGACGAGGTCCCCGGCAGTCGAGCCTCGAAAGATCGTGTCGGCGGTGACCTGACCGCCGACGTTCTTCGGGCCCCGGAAGTCTGGAAACCGCGAGAGGTCCCGGGCCGCCTCCGCGATCGTCGAATTCGTGGCCCAGTCGGAGAAGTGAACGTCGCGGCAGAGAGCCATCCAGTAGAGCTCGCCGAGCTCCGAAGCGCCTTCGGCGCTCGCGATCGTCGGCGCCGGCGGCTGGGCGAGATGGTGGGAGTCCGCGCCTTCGAGATCGAACGCCATACCGGCCAGCGGGTTGGTGAGCTTCCGGCCGAGCCCCATCGGGAGGCGTTCGAAAGCCGCCGGATCGGCGCTGGCGAGCGCGGCGAGAAATGCGTCGTACGCGGCCGGATCGACCTCTCCCAATGCGTTGTGCGGAAGGCCTTTCGAGTAGCTCGCAATCCACTTCTCGTACAGGGCTTCCTCTCCGTTGGACGTCTGTAAGGCCGGTTGCCGGTCGCGCGCGAGCTCCGCGGCCCGCATCCGGACCTCGAAGGCCCGTGACCGTCGGGTCTGAGAGCCCAGGGCGGGGCCGATGTTCTTCGTCGGAGCAGATTCCGAATCTGTCGCGCTTGCCGCCGACGCGGTCGCGCGCAACCCGGCGAGAGAGGCCGCGCCGATCCCGAGCCGTCCGAGAAACCACCTCCGGTCGAGGGTCGACGAGACCCTTTCCCGCCGTGGGATCTGCTCGTCGCCGGCCGATGCAGACTCTTCCATCCCCGGCCGCACCGGCGCATCGCTTTTCATGAATCTCCTCCGGATGGCCGGATTCTGCCCGAAAACAGCGGCTTTCGGAAGCGGGGGCGCGATCCCCGCGGGAAACTATCGGGAAATCGGAGTCGCGGTCGGGATCGGGTTTCCCTGGGGATCCTCATAGTAGGTGCCGGGCTTCCGGGGCGCGGCGGCCGTCGGCGTGGGCGTGGGCCGCGGCGGCCGGGTGGATCTCGGGGTCGCGACCGGGGTGGCGGGGGCAGGGGTGGTCGGAACGAGCGGAGTGACGGGAGCGGCGGTCGGAACGAGCTCTTCGTAGAGCACACCCGGCGAACGCTCCGACCTCGATGCGGGAGGCGTCGTCACGACCGGCATTGCCACTACGGTCGGCGTCGGGGAGGACAGGGCCATGGGGGCTGCCGGCGGTCGAGCCGTGGGCGGCGCGGTCGGCTCCGGCGGGATATAAGGCTCGGTCGGTCGAGGGGCCGGGGCGACGATGCGGGCAACGGTGTGCTTCGTGGATCGGCAGGTCGGGAGGAGGAGCATCGATACGGCGGCGCCCGCGAGAAGCACGAGAACCGGAAGTCTTTTCATCCTCGAAAGCCGGCGCGAATCATATCCTCATGAAACGAGGCGCTCCGGCCCGTCGGGCTCGAAGC
>QHVV01000168.1:484-5068 GCA_003222385.1 Acidobacteriota bacterium | reverse complement strand
GCCACCGCGGATCCTAGGAGGCCTTCCGGATCACTTTCATCCGGTCGATCTTCTTCTGGAGGGCCATGATTCCGTAGATCAGAGCTTCCGGACGCGGCGGACAGCCCGGGACGTAGACGTCCACCGGCACGATCCGGTCGACGCCCTGGGTGACGGCGTAGGTCCGGTAAGGGCCCCCGCAAGTCGCGCAGGACCCCATCGCGATCACCCACTTGGGCTCGGGCATCTGGTCATAGAGCCGCTTGACGATCGGCGCCATCTTCTCGACGACCGTCCCCGCGACGATCATCAAGTCCGACTGCCGCGGCGTCCCCCGAAAGACCTCGGCGCCGAAGCGCGCCAGGTCGTGACGGGAGTCCATGACCGCCATCATTTCGATGGCGCAGCACGCCAGGCCGAACTGCATGGGCCAGATCGAGGACCTCCGCGCCCAGTTGATGACGGAGTCCACGGACGTCGTCAGGACGTTCTCTTCGAAACGGTCGACGATCCCTGCCATTTTCCGGTGACTCAGGCCCAGTCGAGCGCTTTGCGCTTCCACACGTAGAAGTAGCCGATCACCAGGATCGTCAGAAAGATGAGCATCTCGATCAGGCCGAACAGGCCCAGTCGGTTGAACATGACCGCCCAGGGGAAGAGGAAAATCGTTTCGACGTCGAAGACGACGAAGAGGACCGCGATCAGGAAGTACCGCACCGAGAAACGGGTGTCGAGCGCGAACGTCGTGGCTTCGATCCCGCACTCGTACGGCTCGAGCTTCGCCGGGTTCGGCTTCCGGCTCTGGAGGGCGCGCGCGATCAGGATCGTCGCGAGCGGAAGCGCCGCAGCGAGCAGAGCGAAAACGAGAATCGGAAGATAATCCGACACCGGCCCGGCATTGTATCGGACGGTTCTCGCGAATCAAACTCGGTCGCGGATGCCGCGCGATTGCACGAGCACGGAAATCTCGTCTCCCATTCCGGCCGGATCGACGAGTCGGTAGACGCGCCACTTCTCCGCGTCGTCGGACACGAAGTCGAAGATGCCCGACTCGGCGAGAAAGCGTCCCTGTCGCACCGGCCCCTCGCTCTCCAGCCCCTCGTCTTCGCCGGCGGCGACGAGCTCGTCCCAATCGACGTGAGCGGTCAGATCCTGTTCGCCCGGTTCTTCGAAGGGATCGCCGCCGCGGCGCCCGGCGCGGTGCACGGCGAGCGTCCCGGCAGGGCGCGCGAGCGGATGATAGAGAGTGCGCGCGCGATGACCGTAGTCGAAAACCACGAGCCGCCCGCGATCGAGAGCGCGCGCGAGCCGGCGGTGAAGGTCGGCCGCGCCGGGTCGGATCTCACCGATCTGGCCGTGAGCGAGTGAGACTCCGGACCGCGCGAGGCGGTCCCGCCAGCCCGCCGGAGCGGCCGCAGCGGTCCAGACGAACCGGTCACCTTCGACGCCGACTCGGAGCTCCTCCAGCCCTTCCTCGGCGCCGCGGATCCGGGCGACGGGAAGAGCGTCGTAGAGCTCGTTGGCGAAGATCCATCCGACGATCGATCGCTCCGAGACGTCTTCGGCCGTCGCCCGGACGGAGGCCGGAATCTTCGCGAGCTCTCTCCGGGCGGCCGCGCTGCGCTCGACCGCGGTCAATCGCGTGCGGGAGGCGACGGCCGGGTGGTCCCTCGCGAGCGCGTGCGCGAAATCGGCCAGGAACTTCCCCTCCCCCGCGCCGACCTCGACGAAGTCGAGCTTTCCCTGGAGCTTTTCTCCGTCCTTCGCGAAGCGGCGGGCGATCGCCGCGGCAAACGCCGGGGAAATCCAAGGCGACGTGACGAAGTCTCCACGTTCCCCGATCCGCGCCCCGGTAGCGTAGTAACCGGACTCGGGATCGTAGAGCGCCATCTCCATGAAGTCGGCGAACGAGATCGGTCCCTCGCGCCGGATGCGGTCGCGCAATCGCTCCGCGAGAGATGGCGGCACCGGGCTCGCATTATATTTTCAGGGTGAGGACGTCCCCGCGCCGCGCTGCCGCCCTCCTCGTTCTCACGATCGTCTTTTCGGCCCGGTGCGCGTCGCGCAAGCTGCCGCTTCCGACGCTGGAGGATTATTCGGACCAGGTCTCGATCTTCGCCGAGCGTTTTCTCGAAGACTGGAAGAGCGGCGCGCGAGATCCGAGCCTGTACGGCGACGACTTCCGGTGGGGCGGTCCTCTGCCGGGCGACGCGCTCGCGGACGTGCCGTCGCGGCCGCCGCTCCGGATCCGGACGTATCGCGCCGGCCCGGGCCGGCCGTCCTCCGGCGCCGGCAGCGCGACGAAAGTTCGCGCCAGGCTCGCGGAGATCCGCGCCCGCTTCGCCACGCTCGGCCGCTGCGAGAACGTCCTCTTCGATTTCCGGCGCCGCGGGAAATCCCGCGAGGTCGTCTTCGGGCTACTCCTGACCGGCAGGGACCGCGCGGCCGGGCTTCTCCAGGAAGGCGGCAAGGTTCGGGCGATCCTCCGCCCGGGACCGGACGGATCCTGGAGGCTTCAGTCCGCGATCCTTCTCGAATGGATGTCGGCCTCGGCGGCCGAGCCTCTCTTCGAGGAGACGGCGGAGCGGGCGGGCGTGGCCGCCGTGCACCGGGCGTTTCTGCCCAATGCGCCGAAGAACATCCCGATACCGGGCGAGCACATGCCGCCGGGCGCCGCGGTCCTCGATTTCGACGGCGACGGCCGCGAGGACCTCTTCGTCCCGGGCGGCCACGGCAATCATCTCTATCGGAACCTGGGCGACGGCCGGTTCGAAGACGTCACGAAGAGAGCCGGCGTCGCCGGCCAGGAGGGGGAAGGAATCGGCGCGCTCGCCTTCGACTACGACAACGACGGTCGGCCGGATCTCTATGTGACCTACCTCTTCCGGCCGAATCTCCTCTACCGCAACCGCGGAGACGGGACGTTCGAGGAGGTCGGGACACGCTCGGGAGTCGCGTTGAACGACTACTCGACCTCCGCGGCCGCGATCGACTACGACCGCGACGGCAACGCGGACCTGTACGTGCTCGTGTACGGGCCGCCTGGAAAAGGTCCGAACATCGCCGCGAACAACGCCCCTCCGAACCACCTCTTCCACAACAATGGAGACGGCACCTTCGCCGACGTCTCGAATGAGACGCGAACCGCCGACACTCGCTGGGGCCTCGCGCTCCAGTCCGCGGACTTCGACGGCGATGGATGGCCCGACCTCTACGTCGCCAACGATTTCGGCAGGCATACGTACCTGCGCAACAACGGCGACGGCACGTTCACCGACGTCGCGGGCCGCGCGAAGGTCGCCGACCCGGCCTTCGGAATGGGCGTCACTGTGGACGACTACGACGGCGACGGCCGGCTCGACTTCTACGTCTCGAACTATTCCTTCCCGCTGAACTGGTTCCTGCGGGATCGCCGCTATCCGATGCCGGAGTTTCCCTACTGGCTCGGGCGTCCCTTCGTCTGGCGGCGCCTGAAGGCGATGACGCGAGGCTCGTCGCTCTTCCGCGGACAGGCGGGCGGCCGTTTCGAGCGGACGTCGGACGCCGCGGACGTGTGGGACACCTCCTGGTCGTGGGGCGCGGTGTTCATCGACGCGGACTTAGACGGGCGCCCCGACCTCTTCGTGGTCAACGGCATGGTCACCGGCAACAAGGCGACCGAGCGCGAGATCGACTTCTGGAACCTGATGAGCTACGACTACAGGAAGTTCGAGAAGGGAACGTCGACGACCGACTTCGGCGAAGACTCTCTGTGGGGAAGGCCTCCCAAGCGCTTCTACCGAAACCTCGACGGGAGGCGGTTCGCGGAGCTGGCCGCGGTTGTCGGTCTCGAGTCGGAGGCGAACCAGAGGGGCCTCGTCGTGCTCGACGCCAACGGCGACGGCGCCCCCGACCTTTTCGCCACGGGCTTCCTCTCGCGGCCTTCGCTCTGGATCAACCGCAACCCCTCTCGCGCGCGCTCGCTCGCGGTCGAGCTGGAGGGCCTCCCCTCTGCGAAGACGCGGTACCGTTCGACGCGCGATGCGCTCGGAGCCGTCGTGACCGTCGAGGCGGGCGGCCTGCAGAGATCGCAGGTCGTTTCGGCCGGCTACTCCTTTCTCTCTTCGGGGTCGAAGAGGCTCTTCTTCGGTCTGGGCGATCGGCCGCGAGCGGACCGCGTAACGGTCCGCTGGCCGTCGGGCAAGGTGTCGGAAATGCGTGACGTCGCGGCCGGAAAGCTCGACCTCCGGGAGCCGGTCGGCGAAGAGGCGCCGGCCCGAATGAGGTGATACTTTTCCAAACAAGGGGTTCGTGCCCGATGATCGTTCGTCGCCGCTTCGCTCTCGCCCTGTCCGTCGCCGCCCTCGCTGTCCCGCTCGGCGCCGAAGACCTGACGGTCGTGTCGAAGACCAGCATCGGAGACCGCGTCGGGACCTCGACGCAATACATGACTTCGACGCGGTCGCGCTCGACCGATGGCCAGACCGACTCGATCGTCGAATTCTCGACCGGCCATTTCCTCTTCGTGGACCACCGCGCGAAGGAGTACTGGGAGAGCTCGATCCAGGAGATGGCGACTTATTTCGACCGCGCCGAAAAGGCCAACAAGGGCAACCCGGCGTTCGA
>QHVV01000168.1:0-432 GCA_003222385.1 Acidobacteriota bacterium | reverse complement strand
GCAAGGTCGCCGGGTACGACTGTGACGAGTACACGATGAGGATGGGCCGCGCTCTCGTGTTCGAGCTTTGTGCGGCGAAAGGCCTGGAGGCGCCGGCCAAGTATTTCGAAGGAAGGAAGGCGTCGTTCGCCGCGATGGGCCCGCTCGGAAAGTGGTACGCGAAGATGTTCGACGAGATGAAGAAGATCAAGGGCTATCCGCTCTCCGTCGCGATCGACCTCGACATGGGCACGATGAAGCAGCACACGGTGTCGGAAGCGACCGAAGTCCGGAAAGGCCCGATCCCCGCTTCGACGTTCGAGATCCCCGCGGGTTACAAGAAGAAGCCGTCGCCGTTCGGGAAGTAGCGAGGTCTCAGAGCAGCTCTCGAAGCTGATCCGCCGTGATTCCCAGATCTTCGAGGATCCCGGCCAGTGTCTTCGGCCGAATCGG
>QHVV01000167.1 GCA_003222385.1 Acidobacteriota bacterium | reverse complement strand
TTGACATCCTCTGCGGATTCGCGAGCCCCGAGCTCGATCTCCTTTGCACGCGCCCTTGGCCGCGCCATTCCGAGCGCCCGGTGCATGAGCTCGTTGAGGTCAACTGGTTCGGTGGCGTAGCTAACGCGTGGCGTTGCTCCTTGGGATAGGCCTCGCAGCACGGTCACTGCGTCGTTGGCAGCCGCGGAGGCAGTTTCCACAGCGTCACGATTAACCGGGTCGAGGCGGTTGAGCTGGATTTCCTTGAGGTATCCCGCCGCTGTCGCCAAATGGTTGCGAAGGTTGTGGACGACACCCTCAACGGCGCGACTGTGGAATAGGTGGCGGTCAGCATCGGACAACTCCGACTCGAGAACTTGCCTCACGCGCCGGCCAGCAATGGTGTCGGTCAAAGCAAGCGCGAGTACGAACACAATCGTCGAAAGTAGATATCCCAAAAGAGATCCATCGAGCACATAACTAGTCAGTAATGAAGCCAACGCAAAGTAGGCGTACGCGACATAGAACGGTGCTGTGAAGTTGTGTTTGAAAATGCTTCGTAGCGATTCGCCGGATCTTAAAGACAAGCCAATTCCCACGAGAATCCAGCTCGCAACATTCATGACAATTAGTACGAGAACCCGTGATTCAAGGGTTAGGGTGCCCTCGCTCCGGAGACGGGCGGCGATCAAGGCCCCAAAGCATGCGTAAGTAGCCGCCATGATCGTGTTGCCTAGGATTGGCCAGTGTCCCCGACGAGCCATCGGGATACCTAACGAGAGGCCGACAATGGTCGCATGTAGGGGACTTAGCAGCATCGCACCGGCCCCTATCGCTATGCCGGATAAGCTGAGGCGGCCTCGCTCAATTCGAACATCAACTGAACTCAACAGAATCAACGCAATGACGAGGTACACAACTTCGATAGCGCTGTCACTGTGCGAAGTGGTGTATTCACGCGACAGGTAGTTGGCCCCTAGGGTTAGCCCGGCAAGTAGCGCCAGGTATCCGTAGGTTGCAATCGTGCGAACCGATACCTTGTTGGTAAGCTGCGCGGCATCGCGAAGGCTCCGTCGGATCATAGGAAGTACCGAGTGCTGGTCGTTGACGACAGCATCGTGCCTCGTACAGCCGCGCGTACGATGCTCGGATCCTCCACCGAGCTTCGGTTTGTCGGCGAGGCTTCGTCAGGCACCGATGCCCTTGGTGCCATGGACAAACTGAAGCCTGATCTCGTCCTTATGGATGTGCACATGCCAGTAATGGATGGGCCCACAACCGCCAGGGCGGTTCTTGCCAAATATCCAACCACAACGATCGTTGCGTGGACTGTATCCGAATCCAGCGACGACCTCCTTCGGATGATCCAGGCTGGTTGCGCCGGATACATCCTGAAGGATGCTGGACCAAATGAACTGCAGCGGGCCTTGCTAGCTGCGATGCGCAGGGACAGCCCCGTTCCACGCAGAATGATCCCCGATGTTCTAAGGCGGGTGGCTCCTTCAACTCCACTGCCCACCGGCGCGATGGTGTCGCTGACGTCGCGCGAAATGCAAATCCTGCGAGGCATCGCAAAGGGACACACCACGAAGCGCTTGGCCAAAGATCTAGGGCTCGCAGCTCCCTCAATCGAGACTCACTTGCACAACATCTTTAAGAAGCTGAGTGCCGGCAATCGTGGCGAGGCTGTAAGTTCGGCACTCAAACTGGGTTTGATTACGTTCGCCGACCTCTAAGGGCTCGTTCTACCCTGGAAAAACATGGTTTTCCATGAAGCATCTTCATGGAATTTGACGATTTCCAAAGCCGCAACCCGAAACCGACACTTATGGCCACCGAAAGTGACTTGGAAGACGCAGCGGCAAGCGACGGGAATCTAGAGGATAGGAGGGAAGTCGAGCATGGTCCGCATGTTCAGACGACTACTGCGCGGTGGCTCCAGGCAGCGTGTAGTCGGTCAGTGGATTTTCTAGGAAGGTAGTCACGAGTCCGCTCCGGCGGACTCTTGCGTTATTCGGGCCTGGGGCAGAAAACCCAGACTAGAATTCCAGCGTCTTGACGCCCTTCAGATCGTTGCCGTGGGCGGCGCAGGTCTATCTGGCCGCCGTGATCGTGGTTGGCCTAATAGTCGTGGCACTTGGCTGGATTGTGCACCCAGTGCCATCGACGACGGTGGCTTACGCGACGCTCCTCTACCTCGGCGTGGGAACTCAGATTGCGGCGCTCCGTCCCATCCCATGGAGGCGGGGTCACCAATCCGTGGTCGACCCGTTATTGGTAGCTACCGGGCTCTACGCCCCAGGTGCGGGCGTGGGAATGGTGGCGTGGCTGGCCGTCTTCGATGGCAGGGTGCCGGGTCGAGCCATCAGCTGGTGGGCTTTTCTGTTCAACCGCGCCATGTCGGCAATCGCGCACGTGATTCCTTCTCTTGCGGTGGCATCGATGCCCGAGTCAGCCTGGTGGGCGCTTCCCGCGCAGACGGCCATCTATGCAGTGTCTTCCGTCGGTCTCAATTACCTCCTGACTGCGTTAGGCATGTCGTACGTTGGGCGCGTCTCGCTGTTAACGACAGTCTTCGAGAACGTAGGTGCATCAACCTTAATGGCGACCCTTGCGCTGAGTTTCTCAGGCGGAATCATCCGCCTGCTCCTTCTAAATCCAGTCGGATACATCATGGCACCAGGATTGTTCGGCTTCGTGCTCGCGGTCAGGGGAAATGTCGCGGATGCACAGCGCCAGGCTTTGCTGAAGGATCAGACTCTCGATCTAGCTGCGCAAGCCCTAGACGCCCGCGATCGATATACAGAATCACATTCCATTCGGGTCTCGGAACTTGCTGGACAACTCGGTGAGCAACTCGAGCTTGGCGATCGTGAGTGCGATCTCATCCGAACCGCTGGAGCGCTCCACGACCTGGGCAAAATAGGCGTTCGCGACGACATCCTCAACAAACCTGGTCCCCTTAGTGAAGAGGAATGGGAGATCATGCGAAGGCATCCGGACATTGGAGCGGACATGATCGCTCAGCACTCGGCGCTCGCCGAGGTTGCCCCAATTGTTAGACATCATCATGAGCGCTGGGATGGCACCGGATATCCAGCCGGCTTAAAAGGAGACGTAATTCCGTTTGGCGCCCGCATTCTGACGGTTGCGGACTCATTCGACACGATCACTGGTGCTCGACTTTACAGACCCTCATTGATGACGCCGATCGAGGCGGTCGAAGACATTAGTCGACGCGCGAACCACTGGTATGACCCGAATGTAGTCGACGCCCTTCGAGAATTGCACGGACTCAAGCCCCTTGAGGTTCTTGACCGACCGGAGGTACCGAGGCGGATTACGACTTATCGCGTCCTCCGAAACAATCCTGGATTCAGCAGCCTTATCACAGCAATCGGAATCTCAGCTTTAGGTGATCCTCTTACGCAGGTTGCAACACTTGTAACGATTTACCTCGCTACAAAGGATCCCCGTTTTGTTGCGCTCGCGTTCATTGTTCAGGCCGTGGCAACCATCGTAATGAGCAGTGCTTTAGGGGGGTTGACGGACAGAGTATCGCGGAGAGTTTTGATTGCTGGACTCGAGGCAGTCCGTGCTGTGATTTTGGTCGGAACCTCCTTCATTGTCCAAGGAGGCCGATGGTGGCTCATCTTTCCGATACTCCTTGTACTTTCCTCCATCAATGCGGTGGTCCAACCGGCCCGACAAGCAGCGATTCCCACCTTAGTGCCTATCGGGCAAGTGGGCAAGGCGAATGCGATGGTCGCCGCGACGACCATGCTGTCTGGAGCCGTGGGCTTCGGCCTGGCGGGTGCAATCTTGGCTCTGGCACCGAAGTCTACGAATTGGTTGTTCATGGCCGATGCGATGACCTTCGCACTTGCGGCCGCCGTTATTTTGGGCGTCCGCAATTTGGGGGGAGGGCGGAAGGCGGCATCGGTGTCAGGTGCGCTAATGCGCTCTTGGTCTCTCGTTGCTGCCCGGCCTCAGCTCGTCATCGGGGTACTTGGGGCGTTTCTAATCCCAATCAGCTTTCCCGCCTTGGTTGCTCTTGCGTACCTGCGAGGAGGACAGACTTATGGTGGGCAAGTCTATTCGACTTTGGAATTGATTCTCGCAGTTGGAATACTTGCCGGGTCTTTGGTTGTCTCTAGGTTTTCCACGATTGGATCAATGCGGATGGTTGGTGCAGGCTTAATGCTGACGGGCGTGTTCTCGTTGATCATTGCTCTCAGTCCTTCGCTGGTGGTCCTCGGAATCGCCTTGCTTCTCGCTTCATTCGGCAACCCGATTTATGCGGTGGCCAATCAGACCGCTTTGATGGAGGCGGCCGATCCCACCAATCGGGGCAGTCTGATGGCCACCAGATTCGGACTTGTTCAGACGGCGAGCATAATCGGGACAGCGGTCGGTGGCTTCCTGACTCAACAGTTCAGTCCTGCCGCGGCTTACGGCGTGCTCGGGGTTGGCCTTGTCTTGCTCGCGATGTATGCGATTGCTGCGGGGCGGAGCACTACTAATCCTCTCCATGGCGCTGCGTATGAGGAGGCGACCCTCCGGCAGGTCTAGCCGGACCGGGTCTCAGCTCCGCTCGTCATACTGCGGGTGATTGCATAACGTGCGTCCCAACCCGCGCCCGCCAGCTCCCCGCGAGAGTGAACTCGAGAGTCCTGCCCCTATCAGCGGGGTCACTGTCTCGGCCTGGTCTCTCGATCCGAAACGGCGCCGTCGCTACCTGCAGATCGGCTTCGGGATCGCTGCGCTCATCGTGGCCATCGTTGTCCTATT
>QHVV01000165.1 GCA_003222385.1 Acidobacteriota bacterium | reverse complement strand
GCGGATTCGCGAGCCCCGAGCTCGATCTCCTTTGCACGCGCCCTTGGCCGCGCCATTCCGAGCGCCCGGTGCATGAGCTCGTTGAGGTCAACTGGTTCGGTGGCGTAGCTAACGCGTGGCGTTGCTCCTTGGGATAGGCCTCGCAGCACGGTCACTGCGTCGTTGGCAGCCGCTGAGGCAGTTTCCACAGCGTCACGATTAACCGGATCGAGCCGGTTGAGCTGGATTTCCTTGAGGTATCCCGCCGCTGTCGCCAAATGGTTGCGAAGGTTGTGGACGACACCCTCAACGGCGCGACTGTGGAATAGGTGGCGGTCAGCATCGGACAACTCCGACTCGAGAACCCGCCTGTCGCGTCGACCAGCGATAGTGTCCGTGAGAGCCAGCGCCAAGATGTAGACGATGGTTGCCAGAATGCACCCTTGTACGGATCCGTCTAGGAAGTAACTCGTGAGGATTGCAGCTAGGGACGAGTATCCAAACGCAACGAAAAAGGATCCGGTAAAGGTTCGCGTAGTCATGCTACGCACTGGTTCTCCGGTTCGAATCCTGAGTGCAAGAACGACAACGGCCAGGTTGGTAACGGAGCACACTCCAACCACGAGCGCCCTCGCAAATAGAGGCAGAGCTCCTTGGCCATGAAACTCAGTTGCTGCCAGAGAGCCAACCAAATTGATACAAGCCGACGTAACTGCGTTGGCTAACAGCGGGAACGCTCCGCGACGTAGCGTGCCAACTGACGAGGCGATGCCAACGATCGTCGCGTCTAACGGGTTCAACAGAAGCGCGGCTGCTTGGTTTGCGATACCGACGAGGCTTAATCGGCCTTGTTCAATGCGTACCTGCGGAATATTCAATAGGGGCGCTGCAATACAGAGGTAGGCTAAAACCAAAATATTGTCGGGATGGGCGGTGTCGTAGGCACGCTCGAAAAGGTTCGCAACGATAACTGCCGCCATAAGGACGGTCAGGTAGCCGTAGGTCAGCGCTGTTCGCGGCATCAATCCACTTGCTAAGCTGCCGCCATCTCTAAGCCAACTTCAAACCGGCAGGCGTACAGAGTCTTGGTCGTCGACGACAGCATCGTGCCAAGAACAGCCGCGAAGGCAATGCTGGCGTCCACTGCTGACCTCCGGCATGTTGGCGAAGCATCAACCGGGGCAGATGCTCTCAGAGCTATCGACACCTTGAAACCAGACCTGGTTCTGATGGATGTCCATATGCCGGAGATGGACGGGCCCTCCACAGCAAGAGCGGTTCTTGCAAAACATCCAGCCACGAAGGTTGTTGCTTGGACTGTATCGGAGTCTAGCGACGACCTGCTAAGGATGATGCAGGCTGGTTGCTCTGGCTACGTTCTGAAGGATGCGGGACCTGCTGAGCTGAGGCATGCACTGCTGGCCGCGCTGCGAAGTGAAAGTCCCGTACCTCGACGAATGATTCCCGACGTACTTCGTCGAGTTGCCGAAACGACGCCTTTGTCTGGCGGCTCAAAGGTGGCGCTGACTTCGCGCGAGATGCAGATTCTTAGGGGGGCCGCTAAAGGTCACACGACGAAGCGCCTGGCAAAAGACCTCGGCCTAGCAGCGCCCTCGGTTGAGAGCCACTTGCATAACATCTTCAAGAAGCTCGGTGCCGGCAACCGTGGTGAGGCGGTTAGCCTGGCCCTCAAGCTCGGTTTGATCACTCTGGCTGACTTGTAGAAAGTCGTTAGTTCCCACTACGACTGGTCATGGTTTTCCATGAGGGCTCGTAATGGTATTTGACGATTCCCGATCCGCTCCCTGCCGGTGAAACTTCTCGTCACCGAAAGTGACCTGGAAAACGCCGCTGCAGACCGTGGAATCTAGAGGATAGGAGGGAATCGAACATGGTGCGCATGTTCAAGAGACTGCTGCGTGGTGGTAGCCGCCCGCGAGTGGTCGGTAGCTGGATCCTGTAGGCCAAGGATGAAGTCGTCCGCCTAGGGCGGACAAAGGGGACTTCACGGCGTCGGTAAAGAGGCTCAAGCCCATTTACTGACGTCTAGAATTCCAGCGTCTTGCCACCCTTCCGAACGCTCAGCGGATCGGCGCGCCTGTACGCCGGCACCATTATCGCGATTGGCATCGTCATGGTGCCTATCGGCTGGTTCTTGTACAGCCCCGTGTCGGTGGCTGCCCTACCCACCTTGCTATACCTGGCCGTGGGAACGCAGATTGCCGCGCTGCGGCCAATACCCTGGAAAACCGGCCACCAATCAGTGGTTGATCCGCTTCTCATCGCCGGCGGGCTGTACTCGCCCGGCGCGGGGGTTGGGTTGGTTGCTTGGCTGGCAACGTTTGATGGAAGAGTTCCCGGCCGGGCGATCCCCTGGTGGGCTTTCCTGTTCAATCGTGCGGCGTATGCAACCACCCACGTCCTCCCCTCGATCGCCGTGGCATCCCTTGGCAATACCGCCTGGTGGTCAACGCCCGTGCGCACGATTCTCTACGTTGTTGCCGCAGTTGCCCTGAACTATGTGATCACAGCGTTAGCGATTGCTCTCGTAAGCCGCACCTCCTTCCTGACGACAATTCTGGACAACGTCGGACTGGCGGCAATGGTTCCAACGATTGCCCTCAACTTTGCAGGCGGAATCCTGTACCTACTGCTTTATGCGCAGCCGTATCCGGTCGGCTACGTTATTGCCCCTGGTCTGTTCGGCTTCGTACTTGCGGTTCGCAGCACGATTGCTGATGTCCAAAGGCAAACGGTGCTTAAAGACCAAACACTCGATCTTGCTGCTCAGGCTCTCGACGCAAGAGACAGATACACGGAATCGCATTCCATCCGCGTTTCAGACTTGTCTGGGCGCCTAGGCGAGCACCTCGAATTGGGCGACAGAGAGTGCGAACTCATTCGCACTGCGGGCGCGCTTCATGACCTGGGAAAGATCGGAGTTCGCGACGACATATTGAATAAGCCAGGCCCACTTAGCGAGGAGGAGTGGGAGATCATGCGGCGGCATCCGGACATTGGGGCCGATATGATTGCCCAGCATTCAGCGCTTGCAGAGGTGGCTCCGATTGTGCGCCATCACCACGAGCGTTGGGATGGGACTGGCTACCCCGCGGGTCTCAAGGGCGAAGTCATTCCATTTGGAGCCCGAATACTTACTGTAGCGGATTCATTTGACACGATCACTGGTGCACGTTTGTATCGACCGTCCCTAATGACGCCAATCGAAGCAGTTGAAGACATCAGTCGACGCGCAAACGCTTGGTATGACCCCAACGTCGTTGACGCTCTTCGCGAAATTCATGGTCTGAGGCCGCTTGACGTGGTGGATCGGCCCGAGGTTCCGCGACGCATTACCACGATCCGAGTAATACGGGCAAATCCCGGATTTAGCAACCTAATCACGGCGATTGCTATCTCGTCTCTAGGCGACCCGTTGACCCAGGTTGCCACACTTGTATCCATCTACGCAGCAACCGCTGATCCTCGTTTCGTGGCGCTCGCATTCATTACTCAAGCAATAGGCACAATCGTCATGAGCGCGGTGTTTGGGGGAATCGCGGATAGATTGCCGCGGAGAGGGCTTGTCGTCGGACTTGAGCTGATTCGCGCGATGATCCTCGTCGCGACGCCGTTCTTAGTGGCTGGCCAACTCGTCGCGAAAGTTTCCTCGACGACGCGTTGGTGGATTTTGCTCCCAATTCTGTTCTTCCTAGCGGCGATTAACGCCGTCGTGCAGCCCGCGCGTCAAGCAGCTGTTCCGAGCCTTGTGCCGGTTGGCCAGATCGGGAAAGCAAATGCGATCGTAGCGGCGACCACCATGCTTGCTGGAGCACTTGGATTTGGTTTGGCGGGCGCGCTGCTGGCGGTCTTCCAGTCCCCTTACTTGCTATTCATAGCTGACGCAGCCACATTTGCATTGGCGGCGGTGATTATCGTTGGTATACCGACGCTCGGAGGTGGTGCTAGAAAGACCTCGCTTTCTGGTGCACTACGGCGCAGCTGGGCAATCGCCGCAGCGAGATCGCACCTAATAATCGGAACTTTGGCGTCATTTCTCTTGGCCATAAGCTTTCCGGCTCTGTTAGCCCTCGCTTATGAGCTGACTCCCGAGGGTGGAGGCCAGACGTACTCCACGCTTGAACTGATTTTGTCATTCGGGATATTCGCGGGCTCTGTGGCGGTATCAAGGTTCGGCGCCATTGGTAGCATGCGAACCGTCGGTGCTGGCTTGCTGCTGACGGGTATCTTCTCAATTGCCATTGCCTTTGGGCCGCCGCTTGTCCTTATTGGAATCGCCCTCTTCATAGCCTCGTTCGGCAACCCCATATATGCCGTTGCCAATCAAACGGCGCTAATTGAAGCTGCAGATACCTCAAACCGCGGCAGCGTCATGGCAACACGATTTGGGCTTGTCCAAACTGCGAGCATCCTGGGTATTGCCGTCGGCGGGATTCTTACCAAGCAGTTCAGCCCCATTGCGGCTTATGGCGTGCTCGGGGTTGGCCTTGTCTTGCTCGCGATGTATGCGATTGCTGCGGGGCGGAGCACTACTAATCCTCTCCATGGCGCTGCGTATGAGGAGGCGACCCTCCGGCAGGTCTAGCCGGACCGGGTCTCAGCTCCGCTCGTCATACTGCGGGTGATTGCATAACGTGCGTCCCAACCCGCGCCCGCCA
>QHVV01000131.1 GCA_003222385.1 Acidobacteriota bacterium | reverse complement strand
TCGCCGGTATGGACGAAGAGAGAAGGAGAGAAGTGGCGCGCATGGGCGGGCGGGCGGCCCACCAGAAAGGAACCGCGCACGAGTTCTCTCCGGAAGAGGCGCGCGAGGCGGGACGGAAGGGGGGTCGGGCGGTCTCCCAGAACCGCGAGCACATGTCCGCGATCGGACGCGAAGGCGGAGAATCCCGGGCGGCCAATCACACGAGACGCCTCTCGCCGGAAGAGCTCGAGGAGCAATCCTCCGAGGGCACGCGGCCGGCGCACCTTCCGAGGACTTCCGACGGACACGATTCCGAGGAGAGCGAGCGGAGCTAGGAAACGATCCGTGTCGCAAAACGAGCTGAACTGCGACCACGCGGGCTGCCGCTGCGAAGAGGCACCCGTCGAGCGCGGCAACAGGAGGTTCTGCAGCGAGCGGTGCGCGGAGATGGAGATGTCGGGGACGCCCGAGCCTCTCTGCCAGTGCGGACATCCCGACTGCGCCGCATAAAGTCCCGACGGCGCCGACGCACCGGCGAAGCCCGGGTCGAAAGCTGGTCGGAGCTGCAGGATCGCCTCTTCGAGGGCTCGTGGCAGGACCGGCTGCAGCGGCACCGTTCCCGGTTCGCGTTTCGGGGCATGCCCGGAGCCGGAGAACCCCTCGCGACGCGGCTCGCGCGCCTCTCACCTTCCGCGGAGCGCCACCTCCTGCGCAACTTCCGGAAGTTCGCCCGCGCGAGCGCCGTACCGGGCGATTCCGTTTGGAACTGGCTCACGCTCGCGCAGCATCACGGCCTTCCCACGCGACTTCTCGACTGGACGTTCTCTCCCTACGTGGCGCTCCACTTCGCGACGGACGATCCGGGCGACTTCGCGAGAGACGCCGTGATCTGGTGCGTCGACTACGTCGCCGCGCACGAGCACCTGCCGCGCCGCCTGCGCGAGCTCCTCGACGAAGAGTCGGCGGACGTCTTCACCACGGAGATGCTGGAGCGCGCGGCGCCGACCCTCGAGCGCTTCGACCATCTCGCGAAGAGGCCATTCCTGGTCTTTCTCGACCCGCCGTCGCTCGATGAGCGCATCGTGAACCAGTTCGCGCTCTTTTCTCTGCTCTCCGGAGCCGGCTCGAGCCTGGACGACTGGCTCGGGACCCGAGCCGGGCTCGCCCGCCGGATCGTCCTGCCGGCGTCGCTCAAATGGGAGGTCCGGGACAAGCTCGATCAGGCGAACGTGACCGAGCGCGTACTCTTCCCGGGGCTCGACGGTCTCTCCCGCTGGCTCGAGCGCTACTACACCCCGCGCGGCCGCACCTAGGACCCGCTCACGTCTTCTGGTCGGCCAAGAGGACTTCGCGCAGGAGCTCGGCCTGTTCCTCGGTGTGCCGGAGCTTCTCCTCGAAAGGGATTGCGATGCCTTCCATGTTCCGCTCGCGCGCGTGTTTCGCCATCCGCCGCGAGAGCGCAGCGCGCTCCTCGAGGGCCCGCAGGCCCGCCCAGAGCGCGCGCTCGATCGCCTCGTCCTGCGCGCCGTTCATGCTGTCGGTCGAGTACGCATGTCCGACCCGGCAGCGGAACCGGAGGAGGTTTCCTTCCTCGATCTCCCAGAGGACCCCGCTGCAATCGGGGCAGCTGAACGCCGAAGGGGTTCCCGGCTTGTCGTCGTCCTGCATCGTTTCCATGTCGAACTCCGCGAGCTTCGTTTCCTTGACCATTTCTTCGGACACCGGGCCGACGACGCTCTCGAGAGAATCCCGGCTGAGCCGCGTGAGAAGCGGCCCGATCTCCCGGAGCGGCAACACGTAATCGACCTCGACGTACCGCAGCGCCGATTTCGGCATTCCCGCGCAGAAAGCGTCGGACGGATCCTGCACGACCGCCAGACCGCCTGCGATCTTGACCGCGACCAATCCCGCGGTTCCGTCGTCGAGCGTGCCGGTCAGAATCACGCCGATGACGCGCGGGCCGTAGGCCCTCGCCGCGCTGCGGAAGAGCGGATCGATCGCCGGCCGGTGCCGGTTCTCGGTCGGTCCGCGAACGACACGGATGCGTCCGGGCTCGATCATCAGGTGACGATCCGGCGGCGCGACGTAGATGTGGCCGTTCTCGATCCGTTCGCCGTCCTCGGGATGGGACGCCGGCAGAGAACCCGCGCGGGAAAGAATCATCGGCAGCAGGCTGGTCGACTGTGCCGGGATGTGCAGAACGACGAACACCGAAGCGGGCAGGTCCTGCGGAAGGTTTCTCGCGAGCCGGGAGAGAGCTTCGACGCCTCCAGCCGAGGCTCCGACCACGATCACGTCCCGGTTCGCCATTGCTCAAGTTTCGGTGCAAGACCGCGGCCACGCGGACGATGGCCTCGATGAGGTCGCCGGAGATATAGTTGCGACGAAGGCTCGCGCAAATTTTGGATCGGGAGACCGGACGGTGAAGCGCCGCAAGACGGAGCGACCGAAGAGGTTGGCCGCAGGTCGGCCGCGATCGGCACGCGCGGGTGAAAAGTCGAATGTTTCGACGACAGGTGCGTCGCCTCGCGACCGCGCGCCTGCCAAGCCTTCCGTGGAGAAAACCTTCCCGGTCGTCGGGGTCGGCGCTTCGGCCGGAGGTGTCGAGGCGTTCACGCAACTTCTCTCGAGCCTTCCCGCCGACACCGGGATGGCGTTCGTGCTCATTCAACACCTCGACCCGACCCACGCGAGCATGCTCCCGGAAATCGTGGCCCGGTCGACGCAGATGCAGGTGCTCGAGGTGAAGAGCGGGATGCCGGTCCAGCCGAACCATGTCTACGTCATCCCCCCGAACACGAAGATCGGCCTTTCCGATGGAGGCTTCCGGCTCCTGCCCCGTCCCAAGACGCGCGGCCGCGAGCTTCCGATCGACTATTTCTTCGAATCTCTCGCCGAGACGTACAAGATGCGCGCGATCGGCGTCATCTTGTCGGGCACGCTCTCCGACGGCGCCCTGGGCCTCAAAGCGATCAAGTCCGAAGGCGGCATCACGTTCGCCCAGGACGAGACGGCGAGGTTCCCCGACATGCCGCGCGCGGCGGTCGCCGCCGGCTCGGTGGATTCGATTCTCCCTCCGGAAGGCATTGCCCGCGAGCTCGAGCGGATCGGGCGGCATCCTTTCGTCGTCCGCGCTTTCATCAAGAACGACGACGGGGTGGCGGCCCCCGCGAAGAAAGGACGCGCCCCGTCGAAAACCGACGAGCTCCAGTCGATCTTCCAACTCCTCCGGTCGGCGACCGGCGTCGATTTCTCGCGTTATCGACCGACCACGATCCGGCGCCGGATCTCGCGGCGGATGGTCCTGAACCGCGTCGAAGAGCTCGACGACTACCTCCGGATGTTGAAGTCGAAGCCGGCCGAGGTGCACAGGCTCTACGAGGACATCCTGATCACGGTCACCGGCTTCTTCCGTGATCCGGAGATGTACCAGGTCCTGGAGGCGACTGTGTTCCCCACTCTCGTGAGGAACCGGCCGGCGGACGCGCCGATCCGGATCTGGGTGCCCGGCTGCTCGACCGGAGAAGAGGTTTACTCCATCGCGATCTCGCTTTTCGAGTCGATGGGCGAGACCGGCATGAATCCGCCGGTTCAGATCTTCGCGACCGACATCAGCGAGACCGCGATCGAGAAGGCGCGCTCCGGGATCTACCTGGAGAACGCTCTCGTGGAGATCTCTCCCAAGAGGCTTCGCCGCTTTTTCACCCGCACGGACGGCGGATATCAGATCAGCAAGTCGATTCGAGACGTCTGCATCTTCGCGCGACAGAACGTCGCGGTGGATCCCCCGTTTTCCAACCTCGATCTGATCTCCTGCCGCAACCTTCTCATCTATCTCGAGCCCGGCCTTCAAAAGCGCATCGTGCCGCTCTTTCACTACGCGCTGAAGCCTCAGGGCTATCTGATGCTGGGAAGCTCGGAGACGCTGACGACCTTTCCGGACCTCTTCTCTCCGGTCGACCGCCAGCACCGCATCTTCGTGAAGCGACCGGGCGCCCGGCCGTTCATCGACTTTGGCCATCGGTCGCCGATGAAAGAGGAAGCGCGCGAAGACGCGGGTCCCGGCCATCAGCACCGGCACACCGGGCTCGACCTCCAGCGTGAGGCCGACCGGATGGTCTTGAACCGCTATGCGCCGGCGGGGGTCATCGTCAACGACGCGCTCGACATCGTTCAGTTCCGGGGAAAAACGAGCCCGTTCCTGGAGTCGGCATCCGGCACTCCCAGCCTAAACCTCCTCAAGATGGCGCGCGAGGGACTTCTGGTCGAGCTGCGCTCCGCCGTGGTGAAGGCCCGCAAGACCGGCTCCCGCGTCCGGAAGGAGGGAATCCCGGTCCGGCAGAACGGCGGCGTCCAGGAGATCTCGCTCGACGTCGTTCCGCTCCGGGAAGGGCATCAGGGCGCGACGTATTACCTCGTGCTCTTCGAGGAGACGCACCGCAAGTCCGGCCGGCGAGAAGCGAGGCCGACCCCCCGAGCGCTTCGCATCCGCGACGACCAGGCCATCGTCAAGCTCGAGCAGGAGCTGGCGGTTACCAAGGAGTACCTCCAGTCGATCATCGAGGAGCACGAGGCCGCCAACGAGGAGCTCAAGTCGGCGAACGAGGAGATCCTCTCCTCCAACGAAGAGCTCCAGTCGACCAACGAAGAGCTCGAGACGGCAAAGGAGGAGCTTCAGTCCACGAACGAAGAGCTCCAGACCGTCAACGAGGAGCTGCACGGCCGAAACCTCGAGCTCAAGCAACTGAACAACGACCTCGTCAACCTTCTCGCCGGAATCAACATGGCGGTCGTGATGGTGGGTCTGCAGGGGCAGATCCGCCGCTACACGTCGGTCGCCGAGAAGCTCCTGAACATCATTCCGACCGACATCGGCCGGCCGATCGGCGACCTGAAACCCAACCTGGACGCGCCGGACATCGGGGAGTTCGTCAACAGGGTGATCGCGACGGTCACCCCGATGGAGCGCGAAGTGCAGTCGAAGGAGGGC
>QHVV01000130.1 GCA_003222385.1 Acidobacteriota bacterium | reverse complement strand
ATTGCGGTTCGGCACGGCTGTCTCTCCAGGTCCCCGTTAAAAGGCGGGACTCTTTTCGTCTATTAAACCGGAGATTCACCCTGAAAATTCTGTGCCTTAATTCCCGCTTCAGGTGCCGCTGCCGGAGGACCCGCCGTGCGGTAACCCTCTTCCTCGTAGGCCAGGCAGCACATCAGCCGGCCGCACATCCCCGATATTTTGGAAGGGTTTAGGGAGAGATTCTGGTTTTTGGCCATCCGGATGGTCACCGGGTGGAAGGACTTCAGGAACGTGGAGCAGCACAAAGTCAGCCCGCACGGTCCCAGGCCCCCTCGCAACTTCGTCTCGTCGCGGGGACCGACCTGGCGCATCTCGATCCGGACGGGGTGCGTGGCCGCAAGGTCCTGGACCAGCTTGCGATAGTCGATCCGGGTCTCGGACGTGTAATAGACGACGACTTTGCGGCCGTCGAAGGTCTCTTCGACGCGGATCAGCTTCATCGAGACACTCCGGTCGAGGGCGAGCTGCCGGACGTCCCCGAAGAAGCGCTTTTCGCGCTCGATTTTGGCCTGGTAAGTCGCGTGATCGACCTCGGTGGCGATTCGGACGAGCCGCCGGGCGTCGCGCAGCTGACACTGCTTCAGGATCATCGGATGGAGGTTCGTCACTTCGGCGTACTCGAAGCCGCCCTCTCCCTCGACGACGACCCGCTGGCCCTTCTCGACGACGACGCCCTGGGTATCGCAGAACGGGGCTTTCCCGTCCTCGTGGTCGTTGATCCGGATTCCAACGTAGAGACCGCCCGGATTCAGCCTGTTTCCGATCCCGCAACCGCCACCGCTGCCACAGGACATCGCGAACCCCCGATAAAGCTCTCAGCCATTTGGTCTTAGCTGGGAGCCAAAGCTCTGATCTAGATCTTTACCTTACCACGGGTCGCGATCTGCCGTCGTTCCCGCTGGAGGCGGGCGTCTTTGGCGACCACCTCGCGTTCGAGGACCGAGCGGTAGCTCTCGAGCCGGCGTTCCAGCCGGCGGTCGGCCACGGCGAGGATCTCGACGGCCAGGAGTCCCGCGTTGCGCGCGCCCGCTTCTCCGATCGCGGTACACGCGACCGGAATGCCCGAAGGCATCTGGGCGGTCGAAAGGAGCGAATCGAGGCCGGAGAGCGGGGAGGAGGCCAGGGGAACTCCGATGACCGGCCGGGGCGTGACCGCTGCAACCGCGCCCGCCAGGTGGGCGGCGGCGCCCGCGCCGGCGATGAAGACGCGCGTGCCCCGCCGGGTGAAGAGCTTGACCAGCCGGACGGTGCGGTCGTGGGTCCGGTGGGCGGAGGAAACGATCGCGAGATGGGGGATGCCGAACTCCTCGAGGACCGCCGCCGCCTTCGCCATGACCGTCCAGTCGGAGTCGGAGCCCATGAAGATGACGACGTCCGGGTTGCCGCGCGCCCGCCGCACGGAAGAGGTCCTCGCGTTCATCCCGGGATTCTAGCCGCTCGCCGAAAGCTTCCGGACGACCTGGCGTAGGAGGTCTTCGGGCCCGTCGGCCGGCAGGGGTCGGACCTCGGCTCCGGCCGACGCCTCCGGCGCGAAAAGCGGCGGTCCGGCGGGATCTTCCTCGAGAATCGTCGACGCGACTTCGGCCGTGCGGTCCGGCTCGAGCAGCAGTAGGACCGCGTCGATGCGGCGGTTGCGCGCCAGGCGATCCAGCGCCTGCTCGACGTCGTGCGCGTGGAGGAGCTCGAGCGACGGCATCCGCACGGCCGCGGCGTCGAGCTCGCCCGAGCGTCCCGGGTCGCAGACCACGAGGACCGTGATCATCGTTCGAACCCGGCGACCCACAGGCTCGCGGCGCCACCCGGGACAGGGCGGTCCCCGCCGGGAAGGGTCGTGTGGAACACGAACGTCCAGAGCCCCGGGCGGTCGGGAGCGAAGCGAAACGCGAACTCCCGGTCGCGTCCGAACCGGATCCGGTCGGACGTCTGAGCGCCGATGACCTTCAGCGTCCGGTTGCCTTCGCGCACGAACGCCTCCACGGTCTTCGAATAGGAGTAGCTCGTCCGGCCGCTCGCCTCGGCGCGCGTCAACGTCCGGGGCGCAGCCTCCCACCCGATCGAAACGAAGAGCAGGCGCCGGCCGGGGATCGTCTCTCCGCGGACCCGGATCAGGCCCGAAACCCCGGAGAGGCGCTCCAGGCGGAGCCACGCGAGGTGCCGCGTCAGGAACTCCTGGGCCATCCGGAAATCTCCGCCCACGAGCGCATAACCGAGCCCGACGTGCGTCGCGTCGGGATCGAGGATCGTCCGGCGGTGGCCGTCGTACGGAGGTTTTTCTCCGAGCATCTCGGCTTGGCTTTCCAGGGCCAGCTTTTCGACCGGCTCGTCGAAGGATGAGCCGGTCGTCTTCCACGTCACCGAGTTCTCGAACTGCATTCCGAAGACTCCCGCGAACGCGGTCCGCGCGTACGGCGGCACGCCGTTCGTCAGGTAGTGGCCGCTCGTGTTCTCGTGGATCTGCTCGGCGCAGAACGCGTCGGCGACGCGCGACGCCGCCTCGTCCCAGCCGACCGCGGCCAGGCTGGCGGCGGCACGATCCCGGTTGATCTGGTCGAAGACGGCCGACTTGACCGGATCCTGCGGGCGCGCATCCGCCGGAGGAAAGGCGTCGGCGAGCGGCCGGTCGAGATGCGGCTCGACGATCGCGAGCTCGGGCTCGGCGAACGGGCCGTTTCCGCTGGCGGCGCACCCGGCGGCGAGGACGATCGCGAGGGCGACGACGACGGCAGCGAACGCCGCGCGTGTTAGCTTCGCCCGCGCATGCCCGGGACCCTTTCGCCGATCCGGTTCGGCACGTCGGGATGGCGCGCGGTCATCGCCGACGAGTTCACGTTCGCGAACGCGCGGCGCGTGATCACGGCGATCGCCCGGGTGCTGGCGGAGGACGGCCGGAGCGGCGAGCTCGTTCTCGTCGGCTTCGACACGCGCTTCCTGGCGGAGCGTTTCGCGGCGGAGGCCGCCGGGCTTTTCGCGCGCGAAGGCTTCCGGGCCGAAGTCTCGAGCCGCCCCGTGCCCACGCCCACGCTCGCCTTCGAGATCCGGCGCCGCGCGGCGGCGGGCGGGGTCAACTTCACCGCGAGTCACAACCCTCCACGGTATCTCGGGATCAAGTTTTCCACGAGCGACGGCGCGCCCGCGCTTCCCGAGATCACTCAGCGGATCGAGGAGCGGATCGGCGCAATGGGCGAAGTCGCCATCCCCGACGGAGCGAAGCCGCCGGTCTCTTTCGATCCCGTGCCCGAATATCTCGCCGAGCTGGGCAAGAAGGTCAGCGTCTCGGACGTCGCCCGCGGCGGCCCGCACTTCTCGCTCGACTTCCGATTCGGGACCTCGGCCGGGTTCCTCGATGCCTTTCTGGAGTCAGCGGGGGCGCGTCTCTCGAGCCTGAATGCGAAGCGCGATCCGCTCTTCGGCGGACTGTCTCCGCAGTGCGGCGAGAAGGAGCTGGTCGGGCTCTCCGCCGAGGTCCTCGCCCGCCGGTCGCGTCTCGGCCTCGCGTGCGACGGCGACTCCGACCGGTTCGGCGTCTGCGACGAGCGCGGCCGGTACGTCTCGCCGAACCGCATCCTCGCGCTCGTGTTCCGCGACCTCGTCGGCCGCAAAGGGCGGCGGGGAGGCGTCGCCCGGAGCGTCGCGACGACCCATGCCTTGGACGCGCTCGCGGAGCGTTTCGGCGTCCCCTGCTACGAGACTCCCGTGGGGTTCAAGTACATCGGCGAAAAGCTGATCGCGGGCGAAATCGTCTTCGGCGGGGAAGAGAGCGCCGGCCTGACGATCGAGGGACACGTCCCCGAGAAAGACGGGATCCTGGCGGACCTCCTCGTCGCGGAAATGTGCGGCGCGACCGGGAAGACCCTGACCGAGCTGTCGGACGACCTCGACCGCGAGATCGGCCCTTTTCGCTCGGCGCGGGTGGATCTGCCGCTCTCGCCCGAGGAGAAGGAGTCGCTCGGCCGTCTCGAGGCGTCTCCTCCGCAGGAGGTCGCCGGAAAGCGCGTCGCGAAGGTCGACTCGATCGACGGAATCAAGTTGATTTTGGAGGGCGGTTCGTGGATTCTGATCCGAGAATCGGGCACGGAGCCGCTCGCGCGCCTTTACGTGGAAGCGGGATCGGAGGAAGAAGTCGCCGCGCTCACCCGGGCCGCGCGTGAGCTCGTCGCGAGATGACGTTCGCCATCGAGGACATCTACGCGCGCGAAATCCTCGATTCGCGCGGAAATCCGACGGTCGAGGTCGAGGTGCTGCTCTCCGGCGGGGCGACCGGGCGCGCCGGAGTCCCCTCGGGCGCTTCGACCGGAACGCGGGAGGCGCTCGAGCTGCGCGACGGCGACAAGAAGCGCTACGGCGGGAAAGGGGTCACGAAGGCGGTGGAAAACGTCAACGGCGAGATCAGCCGGGAGCTGCGGGGCGCCGACGGGCGGGACCAGCGTCTCGTGGACCGGATCCTGATCGAGTCGCTCGCGGTCGCGCGCGCCGCGGCCGAAGCGTCCGGGCTTTCTCTCTACCGCTATCTGGGCGGGGCCGGCGGGCGGACGCTGCCTGTCCCGATGATGAACCTCGTCAACGGAGGCGTTCACGCGGACAACCGCCTCGACCCGCAGGAGTTCATGGCGTGTCCGGTCGCGTTCGATTCCTTCGCCGAGGCGCTCCGCGCCGGGGCAGAGGTCTTCCACGCCCTGAAAGGGATCTTGAAGAAACGCGGGCTCTCGACCGCGGTCGGCGACGAGGGAGGGTTCGCGCCCGATATCGGCACGGCGCGCGAGGCGCTCGATCTGCTCGTCGCGGCGATCGAGTCGGCGGGCTACCGGCCGGGCGAGGACGTCGTGGTCGCGCTCGACCCCGCGGCGTCCGAGTTCTACCGGGACGGCCGCTACGTCCTCGAGGGGGAGGGCACGACGCTCGATTCCGCCGGAATGATCGCATACTGGCAGGACCTCGTCGGGGACTATCCGATAGCGTCGATCGAGGACGGTCTGGCGGAAAGCGACCGCGACGGATGGATCGAGATCACGCGCCGGATGGGGGAGAGAGTCCTGCTCGTCGGTGACGACGTGTTCGTGACGAACTCGGAGATTCTGTCGCGCGGGATCGAGGACGGCATCGGCAACGCGCTGCTCGTGAAGTTGAACCAGGTGGGCACGGTGAGCGAAACTCTCGAGGCGGTGGACCTCGCTCAATCCTCGGGCTACCGGACGGTGGTGTCGCATCGGTCGGGGGAGACCTGCGACGACTCGATCGCGGACCTCGCGGTCGCGGTCAACGCGGGCCTGATCAAGACGGGCTCCGCGTCGCGCGGGGAGCGGCTGGCGAAGTACAACCGGCTTCTCGCGATCGAGGACGAGCTCGCGGAGGCCGGGGTCTTCGCGGGCCGCGAGGCGTTCCCATGACGGCCGTCACGGCGCCCGCCCCGCGGCGCGAGCCCCGTCCGCTGCGCGCCTTCTTCGTTTCGCTCGCGATCTCCGCGGGACTCCTGGGCGTGCTCCTCGTCGCCGACGGCCGCGTGATGGAGCTCCGCAAAGCGAAGGCGGAGGTGCGCGAGCTGGACCGCCGGATCGCGGAGGAACAGAAGGAAAACGCGCGCTTGACGTCGGCGATCGAGGCGGCGAACAAGGAGGAGTTCCCGGCGGAGAAGGTCGCGCGCGAGG
>QHVV01000150.1 GCA_003222385.1 Acidobacteriota bacterium | reverse complement strand
ACCTCCCGATCCCATCGCGACATCCAGGCTGGACCCTCGCGTCCGATCCGCTCCCAGTCGAGCTTCGCGGCGACGAGCTTCGTCGACACGTCGCGCGCCCACTCCGGCATTTGCTCCAGCGGCAGGTCGGTCCGCGCCGGCAGCCGGTAGGCCTTCTCCGCCGCCAGCTTCTGCGCCTCCGGACTGCCGAGCCAATCGATCAACGCCTTCGCCGCGGCAGCATGCCGCGCCCCGCGGACGAGTCCGACCGCGTCGTCGATGACGGGCGTTCCGCTCGACGGGAAGAAGTAGCCGAGCGGCCCTCGCTTCATCTCGAAGAGCGTGTCGGGCAGGTCCCAGACGGTCAGGAATCCCTCCCGGCGCACCAGCTTCTCCAGGAGGATCGAGGGATTGAAGACGTACTCTTTCGTCTGGGCGTCGAGCCGGCGCAGCCAGTCGAGGCCGCTGTCGATCGACCCGGTCCGCTCGATCGACCGCAGCAGGATCGTGCCCCAGACCGCCCGCATGGTGCCGGACGCGAGCGGGTCGCGGATCAGGATCTTCTTCTTCCAGTCGGCCGGGACCGCCGCGCTGTTGTAGACGATGACCACGGGAGTCCGGTAGAGACCGTAGTAGAGCTTCTGCGGGTTCCGGCTCTCGGGCGGGATGGAGCCGGACCACGAAGGCTCGAACGGCTCGAGAAGGCCGTCGCGCGCGCCGTTGGCGAAAACGAGGTTGGGGCCGCCGAACCAGACGTCCGCGCCGGGATTGGCCTTTTCGGCGCGAACCCGGTCGTAGACGTCCTGCGAACCCATGTCGAGCCAGCGCACGTCCACTTCCGGATGCCGGGCCTCGTACGTTTTCTCGATCAGGGTCAGGAGGTCCCGACCGTGCGGCGAGTACAGGACGATCGGCGTGCGCGTATCCCGGCGGCAGGCGGCGAGCGCGGCGAGCGCCACGATCGGCCCGACTCGATGGAGCGCCGCGCGTCGGAATCTCAAGGACGTTTCCGGCGCGGAATCGTAGCAGGCGTGCACGCATCTTGCTGCGTCTTCCATCGACAGGAGGTGAAGATGCCGGAAAAGGAAACTGCGGAAAGGGCTCAAAAGGACAAGGCCGAAGGCAAGGCGCCGAGCACACAGGCCGGCGAGTTCGTGCGCGAGGAGATCGAGCACGTGCGCGAAGGAAAGCACGGCGCGCGCTCGACGAAGCAGGCGATCGCGATCGGACTCTCGAAAGCCCGGCGGGCGGGGGTCGATCTTCCGCCGCCGAAGAAAGGAAAGGCGAAGACGAGGAAGTCCGCGGCGAGCGCGTACAAGGCCGGCCATGCCGGGCGGAAGAAAAAGCCGTCGCGGACCCGATCCCGCGCCGTTCGCAAGGCGTTGAAGCGCGAAGGCCATCGCGCGACCACCCGCAAGTCACTCGCGAGACAGGCGCGGTCGGCGGCGCGGACGCGGTCGTCGGCCTCGCGTTCCGCCGCGGCGCGGAAAGCCTCGCGCACTCGCGCCCGTTCGAGAAAAAGGAAGTAGGCGACCGGGGTCAGGCAAGCCCGGGTCAGGCAGGTCTTTCGCTCTTCAGCAACGGTAATACCGAACTGCCCGCCTGACCCCGCTAGAATCCCGGCCGAGTCGAGAAGCAGCGAGGGGAAACAGCCAACCGTCGACAGGAGGTGGATCGTGAGCCCGGTGAAACCGATTCCCGAGGGATACCACAGCGTCACGCCGTACCTTTGCGTAAAGGGCGCGGCCGCGGCGATCGATTTCTACAAGAAAGCATTCGGCGCGAAGGAGCTCCTGCGCATGCCGGCGCCGGGCGAAAAGATCGGCCACGCCGAGATCCAGATCGGCGACTCGCACGTCATGCTCGCCGACGAGTTTCCCGAGATGGGTTTCCTGTCCCCGCAGTCCGTCGGGGGGTCGCCGGTCATGATGCATCTCTACGTGGAGGACGTCGACATCACCGCCAACAAAGCGGTGGCGGCCGGCGCCAAGGTGACGAGACCCGTCGCGGACCAGTTCTACGGCGACCGGGGCGGCCAGGTCGAGGACCCGTTCGGGCACAAGTGGTACGTGTCGACCCACAAGGAAGACGTCTCTCCCGAGGAGATCGAGGCGCGGAGAGTGAAGCAGTACGGGGCGTGAGCCGTCCGGGTCGCCCGTCCGCCCTGGAAAAGGAGAGTTCTTCGATGCCCCATTTCTTCCCGGATCGACGGTCGAGAGTCCGCCGGCAGATCCTTCTCGTTTGTCTTTTCGCGGCGGGGGCGCGCGGGGCCTTCGCCCAGACCCCCGACTCGATCGAGGCGAGCATGAAGAAAATGCTCGCGGCTATCCAATCGAACTCCTACGACGATTTCGTTGCGGCGGGTGACGCGGCCTTCAAGTCCGGGATGAGCAAGCAGATGCTGGACGGTGTCAGCACGCAGCTCGGGCCGCGGTTGAAGCAGGGATATCACGCGACCGTACTCGGGAAGTTGAACCAGCAGGGGTACACGGTCTACCTCTGGAAGCTCGAGTTCAACGACAAGAAGGACGACTACTTAGTCAAGATGGCCGTCAAGGACGGCAAGGTCGGGGGCTTCCTGCTCCAGTAGCCGGGGTCACGGCTTCAACCCGAGGAGATTCGCGAACAGACGGTACGCGCCGGGCACGCCCGCGGGAAGCTGGCGGAAGAAGGCGAGTCCCGTGTAGACGTACGTTCCCTTACCGAGCTTCGCGACGAGAAGCCCGCCCTGCTGTTCCGGCTGGTCCGGGTCCTTCATCGCGAGCAGCGGCTTGTACGCCGGGTCCCAGGTGTGGGCGAAGTACAGGCCGCGCTCCTGCACCCACCCGGACCAGTCCTCGTCCGAGATCTTGTGCGGCCGGTTGAAAACCGGATTCGCCGGATCGAGCACTTTGACGGGAGAAGTCTCGTCCGTGACCCGGTCGTGCGGTCGCGCGATCTCGATCTTGTAAGGCGCGAAGTTACCCTCGACGAACTGGTACTGCTGGTATTGCACGATCACGAGCCCGCCGTTCCGGGCGTAGTCGAGGATGCGTCCGTTCGACGAGGCGAGGGCGGGTTCGGTCTCGTAGGCGCGGCTCCCGATCACGATCGCGTCGTATCCGGAGAGGTCGCTCGTCTGCAGCTCCTTCGCTCCCAGCAGAACGACGGGAAGCCCGATCGACACGAGCGCCTCGGGAACGCGGTCGGAAGCCCCCCGCACGTATCCGATCCGACGGACCGCCGGCAGGCGGATGTCGGCCGCCACGACGTCGAGCGCCGCTTCCTCGAGAATGGGCGTAGCCGGGATGTGCGGATACTCGAGGACGCGGACGTCCGAGGAAAACCGCTGGCCGTCGTCCGCGACGGCTGCCACCCGAACGGTCTCCCTCCCGGCCGGAAAAGGGGTCGGAGGGCGCAGCGGGACTTCGAAGAATCGCCGCTCTCCGCGCGCCGCGATCGAGAACGGGATCGGTCGAATGGCAGGCCACCCGGAGGGAGGAGTGATCTCGACCTTGCCGGCGACCGGCTTCGGCGAGTTCGACGTCACGGTGACCTCGATCCGCCGCTCTCCCTTCTGCGCGATCGGCCAGACGATCCGATCCGGGTCCAGTCCGACCTCGAGACCCGGGACGGCTCGAACCGGCCGCCGGATCTCGCCGAAACCCTGGTCGCGGAATCGGTAGACGACGTCCCGGCGCAGCGTGACCGGTAGGCCGGCGAGCCGCATCCGAACGATCCCGACGAGCGCTGGCGGTCCAAAAGGCTCGCCCAGCACTTCGGGCGGAGCGCCGCTCCAGTCGTAGAGCGCTCCCGACATCGGCTTCCGGAGGAAATACGCGACCGTCGGCACCCCGCCGGCCGGCGCGGCCTTGCGCCTCCATTCGGCGAGCGTCTGCGCGGCCACGTCGCGGGGCTCGGGGCCCGACGGCGCGACCTGCCAGCCGTCCGGGCTGACGAGCTCGACCCCTTCGACGCGCGCCGGCTGGCCGCCCGCGTTCCAGACCGCGATCTTCACTTCGAGCGGATCTCCCGACGCCGCGGTCTCGCGGTCCGCCACGGCGTCGACCGTGACCTCGGCCGCGGTCGCAAGCGCGGTCTCGGCGAGTGCGATCTTCTCGTCGAGAAACGCCGCTACGGCCGCCCCGGAGCCTGTCTCCTCGGGCCGCACTTCCTCGCGAGCGGCAGAGAGCTCCGAGAGGACCGTCGCCATCGGGGAAACCGCCGCGGAAAGTCCGATCGGGACGAGCTTTGCCCGCGTGCCTTCCACGAGGGAAGCGACCTTGCGCAGTCTCTCCTCGACGCGCGCGCGCCGCGAGGCGTCCCCGATCCCGGTCGCGATCGCGGTCAGCCGTGTATCCACTCCCGCAAAAAGGTCCTTGCCCTGCGGTCCGGCCCCTCCCTTGACCCAGGTGACCTGCGTCTTGTTCGGGCCGGGCGGCTGCAGCTGTCCCATGTCCTGCGACCGGTGCAGGCTCCGGCTCGCCGCCGCGATCTGGTGATACGACCGGCCGGTCAAGGGATCGACCTCGCCCGTCGGGAGGTCGAAGGTTGTCGCGGTCGGATCGATGTAGGAGCGGAAGAAAGCGGTGGGGCGCCCGGCCGATCCGGCGCTCTCCATGTCGTAAACCGTCGTCGCGATCACGCCCGACGCCTGGTGCTGGCCGTGGCCGTCGCCCGGCGTGCCCGAGAAGAGCGAGACGATGACCTGGGGCCGGAACCGGCGCTCGATCCGGAGGGCGTCTTCGAGCAGGATCTCCCTCGGCCAGAGGCGCAGCGTCTCGTCGAGCGATCGCGTGAAGCCGAAGTCGTAGGCGCGCGCGAAATACTGGCGCGCGCCGTCGATCCGCCTCGCGCCCAGCAGTTCCTGCGTCCGGATCAGACCGAGCGGAATGCCGAGGTCGCTGCCGATCAGGTTCTGACCACCTTCGCCGCGGGTCAGCGACAGGTAGGCCACCTCGGCGCCCATCTTCCGCGAGACGACGGTCAGGAGTCGGTTGTCCTCGTCGTCCGGGTGCGCGCCGATGACGAGCATCCGCTTGTGCACCGAGAGACGCTGCAGCAGCCGATCGAGCGCGACGAGACCGCCGGAGGCGGGAGGCTCGAGCGCGACGCCGGGAGCGGGAGCGGCGACCGGTGAGGTCGCGGTCTGTGGCGGCGCGGCCGCGAGACAGAGGAGGAGCAGAAGGAGCGAGAGCGCGGCTTTCTTCATTCGGGGGGAAGAAGTGTAAGGGGTCAGGTCTCCACTTGCCACATTGGGGGTCAGGTCTCCACTTGCCACATCGTGAAGACCTGACCCTGC
>QHVV01000160.1 GCA_003222385.1 Acidobacteriota bacterium | reverse complement strand
CTCCAGGTTCGAATGGCGGGAGAGCATCGGCCGGAAGTAATCGAGCGGCACGCTCTCGAAGGAAAAGAGCGTGTTGAAGCCGAGATACGGCTGCGCGAGGAAATTCGCGTGCCCGTCGATCTCGGCTTTGCCGGTGTCGAACACGATCCCCTCCGCGTGGACCGGAGACGGATAGACGCGATCGGCGGAGCGGATGTTCCGGATGTTGTTCGCGCGGAAAAAGAGGTGCGTGACCTTCAACGGCCTCGACGGGTCCTTGTCGATGTAGGTGAAGGTTCCGTCGTTCAGCTGCAGCAGGTTGATCT
>QHVV01000159.1 GCA_003222385.1 Acidobacteriota bacterium | reverse complement strand
GTAGATCTGCGGCCGGTCGAACCGGAAATCCGAAACGAGCTTCAGCTTGAAGAGCTCGCTCCACTGCACGCTCGCGTGGAGGCGGGGGAGAAGCGCCACCGCCGGTGTCGGGTGCTCGTTCTGAACGACCGAGACGTTGCGGAGCGTGACGGAGAGGCCGATCAGGTGGAAATCCACTTTCTGGATGTGCGCCGTGTAGCCGGTCAATCTCTGGTTGATGTTCTTTTCCATGGCGCGCCGCATCGGCTCGTCCACGAAAAGCGACGCGATCACGATCAGGAGCACGATGCCGAGGACGATCCCGACGAGCTGAAGCGTGTGCTTGGAGAAATGAAAGCCGGCGTGCCCGATTTTCCCGAGCAGGGTCGGATGCTTTCGCGGCCCCGTCGTGGGTCTGGGTCTCGGTTCGGCCGGTCTCGGTGCGGAAGAAGCCATGGGACACCTTTCCTCCCCCCTACAGCTTCAATCTACGTGCCAGAGAAGGGGCCTCAGATAACCTCTTGTCCATGAACGACGAAGTTCTGTTCGAGGGCGAACATCTGCAGTTTCGCCGGCGCCTGGGGTGGGAATACGTGGAGCACCGCACCGCGAAAGAGTCCGTGATGATCGTGGCGTCGACGGACGAAGGGCGGCTCGTCCTGGTCGACGAGATGCGGCCGGCCGTCGATGCGAGGGTCGTCTGTCTTCCCGCCGGCCTCGTCGGCGACGAGGGGCCCGAGGACCGCGAGCGCGCCGCGCGTCGCGAGCTCGCCGAAGAGACGGGGTACGAGGCCGCCCAGGTCGAGCTTCTCGGAAGAGGGCCCGGCTCTCCCGGCATGTCCTCGGAGATCGTCAATTTCTACCGGGCGCGCGGAGTGCGCCTCGCAGGCGCCCAGGGAGATCGGGAGCGAGAGGAAATCCGCGTGCATATCGTTTCGCCGGAGGAGCTCCCCGCCTGGACACGCAATCGCGAGGCGGAGGGAATCCTGATCGACCCGAAAGTGTGGGCGGGCCTTTTTCTCTCGGGATCCCGGCCGTGACGCGGGCTCACGACTTCGTCACGTTCGACTGCTACGGGACGTTGATCGACTGGGAGGACGGGATCGGGTCCGCGTTCCGCAGCGAGGCGGCGGCCGACGGAGTCGTCCTCGATCCGTCCCGCGTCGTCGCCGCGTACCACGAGGTCGAGCCCGAGGTGGAGGCGACGCGATACCGGCCGTACCGCGACGTGCTTTCGGAGACGGCGATGCGCGTCGCGCAGAGGCTTGGATGGAGCCTCTCGCCCGACCGCGCGACGTTTCTCGCGGAGTCGCTGCCGGAGTGGCGCCCGTTTCCCGACGCGAATCCCGCGCTCGTCGAGCTGGCGGGCGCCGGGTTGCGCCTGGGGATCCTGTCGAACGTGGACGACGATCTGCTGGACGAGACGCGGCGCCATTTCGCGGTAGCGTTCGACCTGATCGTGACAGCGGAGCAGGTCCGGTCGTACAAGCCCGCGCCCGGGCACTTCCTCGAAGCGCGCCGGCGCATCGGCGGCGCCCGCTGGCTCCACGCCGCGCAGAGTCATTTTCACGACGTGATTCCGGCTCACGCCCTCGGCATTCCGGTCGCGTGGGTCAATCGGAAAGGGGAGCCGAGGTCCGATGACGCCCCGCCGGACGCCGAGGTGTCGAATCTGACCGAGCTCGCCGACTGGTTGACGTCGAGAGGCTAATCAGGAGATCCGCGCCGACGCCGGTGAGGTGATCTCGACGGCGACCTTTCGCAGGTCGGTGACCAGCATCCCGTAGAGCCGCTCTCCGCCGGCGGCATCGTCGGCGCGCAGCACCGCGGAAGGGTGCAGCGTCGCCATCGCCTTTGGCGCCCAGCCCGTGTTTTCGAAGATCTGGCCGTGCTGTTTCATGATCCGGAAGTCCGGGCCGAGGAGCGCCTTGGCGGCGGTTCCCCCCAGACACACCAGCATCTCGGGACGGATGAGGGCAAGCTCGGCCTGAAGCCACGGCCGGCACGCTCCGATCTCGACTGAGCCCGGCGTCTGGTGGATGCGGCGCTTCGGCGTGCGCAGGAACTTGAAGTGCTTGACGGCGTTCGTGACGTACACCTGTGTCCTCGGCAGGTTCGCTTCGACGAGTGCGCGGCCGAGGACCTCTCCGGCGGGACCGACGAAAGGCGCCCCCTGGATGTCCTCCTGGTCGCCCGGAGCCTCGCCGACGAGAACCGCCCGCGCGGTCTGCGGTCCCTTTCCGAAAACGGTCTGCGTCGCGTCGCGGTAGAGATCGCAGCCGCGACACGAGGCCGCGGCCGCGCGGAGCTCTTCTAAGTCCGTCGCGGTCTTCGGAACGAACTCTCCGGCTCCGGGCGTGCGAGCCGCGAGGTCGGCATCGGCGATCTGTTTCGCGAGCCGCTTCAAGCGGACGACTTCGGGATCGGACTCCGAGGCGAGCAGGTCGGGGGATCCCCGCGCGAGTCGCCAGAGGACGGAGTAGAGGAGACGCCAGCGCTCCGGGTCGGAGTGGCGCGCCGCCGCGCCGCAGATCTCGACGAATGCGCGCGGAACGCGGAAATCGGCGGAGTCGCTTCCGGCGGGCTCCGCCACGACGACCGCATCGAAGAGCCCGCCCTGTGTTGCGGCCTCGCGCCAGACGACTTCGTCCGGCGCGACCCCGTCCGCGAGGAGCTTCCGCGCCGTCGCGCGCCAGCTCTCGAGCGTCGGCTGAATGACGACGTCTCGCATGGAGGCGATGTTATCGCCGGCCGGGTCGAACCGTTCCCTTCCGTCCCTGCCGGGAAGAGATCGTGCGATGCGGCTCGGTACGCGTTCGAGCCTCGTGGCGGCTGCCGGAGACGTATAAGGTTCCGGTCGGATCCAGTTTCCGTGGGCGCGTCATGCGCGCCGGGAGGAATCGTTGCAGCCGAAGCTCCAGCGGCGGCTCGGAGCAGCGGATGCCGCCGCGCTCGTCGTCTCGAACGTCATCGGTGTCGGGATCTTCACGACGCCCGGAATCGTCTGCGGGATGCTCCCGCGGCCCGGCGCGATTCTCGCGGTCTGGGCGCTCGGAGGCTTCCTCGCGCTTTCCGGCGCGATGGCGTACGCGGAGCTCGCGGCTTTGAAGCCGAGAGCGGGCGGCGAGTACGTATACCTGCGCGAAGGGTTCGGGCGGCTGGCGGCGTTTCTGACGGGGTGGACCTCGTTCGTCGCCGGATTCTCGGGAGCGATCGCCGCCGGTGCGATCGGGTTGACCTCCTACCTCGGCAGATTCGTTCCGGCCGCCGCCGATCCGACTCCGATCTGGAGCGTCTTGTTCGGCCGCGTCTCCGTCACGCTCTCGCGACCCACGATCGTCGCGCTCGCGATCATCGTCGCGCTCGGGGCGGTGCACGTTCGTGGCATTCGACCGGGAAGCGTGGTGCAGGACTCGCTCGCCGCGGCGCAAGTCTTCGGCCTGGTTCTGTTCGTCGTTCTCGGATTCACACTGGGCAAGGGGTCGCTGGCGAACCTGGCCGGCGGCGCAAGGCCACCGCCTTCGAGCTGGCTCCTCGCGCTGATCCCGGTCATGTTCAGCTACAGCGGCTGGAATGCAGCCGCCTACGTTGCCGAGGAGGTCCGGCAACCGGGTGAGAGTGTTCCGCGAGCCCTCGTGTGGGGAACTACGGCCGTGATCGCGATCTACCTCGGGCTGAATGCTCTCTACCTTTACGTGTTGCCGGTGACGGAGCTCTCCGGGCGGATCGACGCCGCCGACGTGGTCGCGGCGCGGCTGTTCGGTCCGATCGCCGCGGCCGCGCTCGCGGTCCTGGCGATCCTGATCATCCTGGCCAGCCTGAGCGCGATGACGCTGGCCGGTCCGCGCATCGGCACGCGTCCACCCCCGGTTCGGAACTCCGGCGGTCGCGATCGCGGCGCAGACGGCGTGGAGTTGTCTTCTCGTCCTTTCGGGGACTTTCGAGCAGCTCCTCACCTACACGGGGTTTGCGATCGTTCTCTTCTCTGCCGTCGCCGTCTGCGCTCTCTTCGTGTTGCGGTGGAAGACTCCGGAGGCGCACCGGCCTTTCCGGGCCTGGGGTTACCCGATTGCGCCCGCGATCTTCGCCCTCGCGAGCTTCGCGATCGTCGTCAATGCAATCCGGGGAGCCCCCGGTCCGTCGGCGATCGGACTTCTGGTCATGGCCGGAGGGATCCCGCTCTACTGGCTGATGCGGCGGCCGGCGCGCCGCCGCTCGTGACGCGGTAATCCGAGACTTATCTCAATCCCTCGACCAGGAACAGCTCATCCAGCGTCCGGCGGTACGAGTAAACGTACGACTTCCCGTCGGGCGTCATCACGATCGGACCCATCGTGAGGACTCCGGCCGGGTCGGGAGGCGTCAGCTCCTTCCACAGGGTCCGTTCGCCGGTCGTCATGTCCACGCGGAAGACCTTCATCGGCAGCTCGTTGGACCGGTTGACCCAGATCGCGCGGCCATCGCCGGTCCAGCGAACGGGCAGCTCGTCGGCCTTCAGGCCCGGCGCTGCCCGCGGCTCCCCGGGCTCGGTCGGATAGAGCATCAATCGACGGTCCGGCCCGAATGCCGCAATGGTTCTCCCATCGGGTGAAACCGCTCCCGCGAGCGAAAGAGTCACGCCTTCCGGCGTGATCGGCCGTGGCTTCGACCCGTCGACGCCCTGGACATAAAGCCGCGAGCCGTGCCCGGGCTCGTTGCCCGAACAGAGGATCCGGCGACCATCGGAGGAGAAGAAGCACCCCCGATACGCGACGCCGTTCGTGGGGAGCGTCCGCGGCTGGCCCGCTCCCGTGGGGACGAGCATCAGCTGATTCGCGGGGTTGACGGCGATCACCCACTGTCCGTCGGGAGAGAGGTCGAACGACTTGTACTGCCCGAGGAGAACTGCCGGCGACCCGTCGGTCTTGCGAAGGTACGCGAGATAGACAGGTTGGTTCTGCTCGTCGAAGAGGACGACCTTTCCATCAGGAGAGATCGCTGTCGGAACCGACCAGTCGAGCCACGTCAGGTTGCGCTCCGCGGATTCGCCCGGCGCGAGTCCGACGATCTCCCGGCGCCCTGCGGTGCGGGAAAGAAGCGCGCGTCCATCGCGGCTGACGTCATGGATCGTGATGAGCCCCATGAGGTCCCGAACGGTACGGGTCTTCCCCGAGAGAGTCACGGCCGCGAGCGGCGGTCCCGAGAACCAGATCTCCCGGCCGCCGTTCGCCCACGCGAGGCCCGTCCCCGCCGGCGGACCCTCGAGCTTCTTCTTTCCATTCCGGTCGAGCACGAGAATCCGTCCGAGGTTGTCGCCGCGAACCGGGTGATCGATCATCGCGATGAGTGTTCCGTCGGGCGACACGCGAGCGTGGCTGATCCAGCCGACGGTGTCGTAGATCGCCTTTCCGATCGGGTACTCGAGACGGCGGCTCGCGCCCATCTCCCGAACGACCGCGAGATCTTTCCCGTCCGGCGACCAGTCGCCGTCCATCACGTTTTCGAGGATCTCGCGCGGCGCGCCGCCGTCCAGCGGTACGCGCGCGAGCGTTCCGAGGCTTTCCCACCCGATCACCGGATGCCAGCCGAGCGAGATGGCGAGGTCTCCGGTCCGTGAGACGGCGAGGAGGGCGGCGGGCGGGAGACCCAGGGGGCGCGACTCGGGACTCTCCGGGCGGGTGGTAAAGAGCTCGATCGGCTTCCCCTCCCAGGCGGCGGTGTAAATGGCCGAGCGCCCGTCCGGGGCAAAGTGCGCCGAGACGATCGAGCCCCGGCGAAACGTCAGACGGTGCTCCTGCGTACGGGAGACCGGACGGCTCTGCTCGAAGAGCTTCAACCCGGCGATCCCGGCGACGACTCCCGCGAGGAGTGCGATCGCCGGCAGGATCCACGCGGGTCGGCTTCGTCGCGTCGGCGGGGTGATCGTCATCGTCTCCGACGCCGAAGTTTCGGAGAGATGATTTCGGAGGCTCCGCAGGTCGCGCGCCAGATCCTTGGTCGACGCGAAGCGCTCTTCCGGCTCCTTCGCGAGGCAGCGCTCGACGATCCAGCGTACCGGCGCCGGAACGCGCGGGTTGGCCTGTCCCAGCGGCTGCGGCTCCTCGCGAATGATCGCGGTCAGCGTTTCCGCGCCCGTATTGCGTTGGAACGCGCGCTGGCCGGTCGCGAGCTCGTAGAGGATCGAGCCGAACGAGAACTGGTCGGAGCGGAAATCGACTTCCCGGCCGCTCGCCTGCTCCGGCGACATGTAGCCGACGGTCCCCATCACGGTGCCGGGTACCGTGCCGGGCGCGCCCGCCATGGTCTGCAACGTCGAGCCACCGCCTGAAGCGGTTAGCTCCGTCAACTTCGCGAGACCGAAGTCGAGGATCTTGACGAATCCGTCCCTTGACACGATCAGGTTCTCGGGTTTCAGGTCACGGTGAACGAGGCCGGCCTCGTGCGCTTTTGCGAGCCCCTCCGCGACCTGAACCCCGACGTCCAGCATCTTGCGGGACGGGAGCGCGCCGTCCGCGAGCAGCTCGCGCAGCGTCCTTCCTTCGACGAGCTCCATCGCGAGGTAGATCGTCGAGTCGACCGAGCCGACGTCGTAAACCGTGACGATGTTGGGATGATTCAGCGCCGACGCGCTGCGGGCTTCCTGCTCGAACCGGGCCCGGCGCACCTCGTCTCCGGAGACCTCGGAGAGCAGCACCTTGACGGCGACCTCGCGCCCGAGGCGCGTGTCCCGCGCCCGGTAGACCTCGCCCATGCCGCCGGCGCCGAGCGGAGAAACGACCTCGTAGGGCCCGAGACGGGTACCCGCAGCCAGAGGCATTTGCGGGAGAGATTATCCCGCGACGATTGAGCTCAGTGCGGGATCTGCCCTTCCGCTTCTTCCGGGCCGGTCGTCCCGAACAGGAGCCGTCCCCCTTCGAAGGCGGTATCGCGCAGCGTGACCGCGAGCGCCTCGCCCAGCGTGTCGACCGTGTGCACGTCCAGCTTCGCGCGCACTTCCTCGTTCAGGTCCTCGAGGTCCTGCTCGTTGTCCTTCGGGAGCACGATCGTCGTGATCCCCGCGCGCACGGCGCCTAAGATCTTCTCTTTCAGGCCGCCGATCGGCAGCACCCGTCCGGAGATCGTGATCTCGCCGGTCATCGCGACGTCGTTTCGCACGGGCCGCTTCGAGAGCGCCGACACGAGCGCCGAAGCCATCGCGATTCCGGCCGACGGTCCGTCCTTCGGGATCGCGCCGGCGGGCACGTGCACGTGGACATCCCGGCGGAAGTCGTTCTCGTCGATGCCGAGCCACCCGGCGTGCGAGCGCGCAAAGGTCCACGCGGCGCGCGCCGACTCCTTCATGACGTCTCCGAGCTGTCCGGTCAGGATCAGCTCTCCCTTTCCGCGCATGAGCGACGCCTCGACGAACATGATGTCGCCGCCGGCGGGGGTGTAGTACATCCCGGTCGCGATTCCGATCTGGTCCTCCCGGGCCATCTTCTCGGGATGGACGCGGGGCCGGCCGAGCAGCCCGCGCACGTCCTCCGGACGCACCGTCTGGCTCTCGACCTGCCGGGCGGCGACGCGCCGTGCGACCTTGCGGGCCAGCTTTCCGAGCTCGCGCTCGAGCTGCCGCACTCCCGACTCCCGCGTGTAGCTCGCGATCACTTCCAGAACCGCGCCGTCCTCGATCGCGAGCTGTCCGGCGGCGAGGCCGTTCTCCTCGAGCTGGCGCGGAACGAGGTAGCTCTTCGCGATTTGGAGCTTTTCTTCCTCTGTGTAGCCCGCGAAGGGGACCGTCTCCATCCGGTCGAGGAGCGGCGCCGGGATGTTCTGGATGAAGTTCGCGGTCGCGATGAACAGGACCTCGGACAGATCGAACGGCACCCCGAGGTAGTGGTCCGTGAAGGTATCGTTCTGCGCCGGGTCGAGCACTTCGAGGAGCGCCGAGGCGGGGTCGCCCTGGAACGAAACGCCGAGCTTGTCCACCTCGTCCAAGAGGAAGACCGGGTTCTTCGTTCCGGCCTGCTTCATTCCCTGCAGGATCCGGCCGGGCATCGCGCCGATGTACGTGCGCCGGTGACCCCGGACGTCCGCTTCGTCTCGCGCGCCGCCGAGCGAGATGCGCACGTACTTGCGCCCCATCGCGCGGGCGATCGACTTCGCGATCGAGGTCTTTCCGACTCCGGGCGGTCCGACGAAGAGCAGGATCCGGCCCCGGGCGCGCGCGGACTTCCGCAGCGCGTCCTTCGGCGCTCCCGGCTCCGGAGAGGGCTCCGTCTCGGCCGCCGCTTCGGTCTCTTTCGCCTTCTCGGTGGCCTGCGTCAACTGGCGGACCGCGAGGAACTCGAGGATCCGGTCCTTCACGTCTTTCAGGCCGTAATGGTCCTCATCCAGGATCCGCGCGGCCGCCTGGACGTCGAGGTGCTCGTCGCTGCGCGCGTTCCAGGGGAGTTCCGCGATGGTTTCGAGGTACGTGCGGATGACCTGCGACTCCATCGACTCCCGCCCGATGCGGGTCAGGCGTGCCCACTCGCGGTCGACTTCCTTGCGCGCTTCTTCGGAGAGATCGAGCGCGTCGAGCTTCGCCCGCAGCTCCTTCAACGACTCGTCGTCCGCCCCTT
>QHVV01000158.1 GCA_003222385.1 Acidobacteriota bacterium | reverse complement strand
CGTTCGATTACCGATTCCCGATTACCGACTTCCGGCTCCCGTCATTGGTGGGCAGGGAAGGATTCGAACCTCCGTAGCGCGAAGCGCGGCAGATTTACAGTCTGCTGCCATTAACCACTCGGCCACCTGCCCGAGCTCTCGTTGAAAACCGACCCACCCACCTGCATCTGGAGCCGGCGATGGGACTCGAACCCGCAACCTTCCGATTACAAATCGGATGCTCTACCTTTGAGCTACGCCGGCGATGACCTCGTGGGAAAACTTCCCCGTCTCTCCGGCTTCCCGGCCGGCCTTCAAAGAGCAGACCGAGAGAACCAACCCCGACGGCGCGAACCGTGAAGTCTAGCATTCTCAATGGCGTCCCGCAAGGTCGGATTCGCGTGGATCTCCTCCGCGGCGCCGGACCCGGGCCGATCCGGAGGGCGCCCGGATATCAATCGACGGTGAGCCCTGAAAAATCCCGCTGCCGCAGGGCCTCGTAGGCAGCAGCAGCCGCCGCCGCCGAGACGTTCAAGGAGGCGAGGCTTCCCTTCATCGGCAGGCGGCCCAGGAGGTCGCACCCCTCCCGGACGAGACGGCGCATTCCGCGGCCTTCGGCCCCCAGAACCAACGCCAGGTCCCCGGTCAGGTCGAGCCCGTACAGGTCGCTTCCGGTCGAGTCGAGGCCGACGACCCGGAAACCCTCTGTCTTGGAGCGATCGAGGAACCGCCGTACGTTCCCGACGCGGATGACCGGCACCCTCTCGACCGCCCCGGCGGAGGCTCGCGAGACCGCGTCCGAAAGGGGCGCAGAGCCCCTCTCGGGAACCGCGACCGCCGCCCCGACTCCTTCGGCGACCCGGAGGACCGCCCCGAGATTCTGCGGATCCTCGACCCCGTCCAGGACGAGGAGCAGGCGGCGGCCCGGCGTTCCCGTGAAGGCTTCGTTCTCGGAAAGGTAGCCCCGGACGGCGAGGCGGGCGACCGCGCCCTGGTTGTCGCGGGCCAGTCGGTCCAGGGCGGCCCGCTCTCCGTAGCGCAGCGGTACCCGTTGCTCGCGACAGAGCCGTGCGAGCTCGCCGACCCGCCGGTCGCGCCGGCCGGAATCGACGAGGACCCACTCGATCTCCCTCGGGCGTGACCGGACCGCTTCCTCGATCGGATGAAAGCGCGACAGGATCAAAGCTCTTCCAGCAGGGCGACGGCGACGGCCGCGACGCCCTCCCCTCTTCCGGCGAAGCCGAGTCCGTTCGAGCTCGTCGCCCGGACGGAGACCCGCGACGCGTCGATGCCGAGGATCGCGGCGAGCCGGGAACGGATGGCGGCAGCGTGGGGGGCGAGCCGCGGCGCCTCCGCGATGACGACGGCGTCCAGGTTGCCGACCCGGAAGCCCGCCTCGCCGACGAGCCCGGCCGCCCGCCCCAGGAGGACCGCGGAATCCGCCCCCCTCCAGGCGTCCGAACCGTCCGGGAAGTGCTCGCCGAGCGTTCCGCGGCCGGCGGCTCCCAGGAGCGCGTCGGCGACCGCATGAAGGAGCGCATCGCCGTCGGAATGACCGGCGAGCCCCCGGGAATGCGGGACCGAAACGCCGCCGAGCTTGAGCGGCCGGCCTTCCACGAAAGGATGCGCGTCGAAGCCGATCCCGATCCTCACTTCGTCCTCTCTTTTCGGCTTTTCGGTTCCCGGCTCCGAATCAGCGCTTCGGCCATCTCGAGATCTTCGGGTGTCGTGATCTTGAAACCGAGCCGCGAGACGAACACGATCGAGACCGTCGTCCCGAGCGCCTCTACGAGCGCCGCTTCGTCCGCGTCCTCACGGCCTTCCGCGAGCGCCCGTGCGAGCAGGTCCGCCCGGAACACCTGCGGCGTTCCGGCCGCGAAGAGGCCATCCCGCGCGACCGTCGAAACAACGCGATCCCCGTCGACCCTCTTCAGAGTATCCACGACCGGGGTGGCCGCGATCGCGGCGCCCGTTCGCTCCGCGGCCTCCAGAACGGAGACGGTCTCGGCGGAAGTCACGAAGGGTCGCGCCGCATCGTGGATGCAGACGAAATCCTCCGGCTCGGCGGCGAGGGAATCGAACGCGCGGCGCACCGACGCCGCCCGTGTTTCGCCGCCGGTGACGATGCCGGCCCGCCCGCCGATCGCGGCTTCGAACCGGTTTTCCCGCCCGGGAGGCACGGCGACTCGCGACCGCGCGAAGAGGACGGACCGAACGGCGTCGAGGGTCCAGGAGACCAGAGGCCGTCCGGCGAGGTCCACCAGGGCCTTCGGCTCGTCCCGGCCGAGACGCTTTCCCATCCCGGCGGCGGCGACGATCAACAGACGGGCCATGGCTTTCCGGCTAGGGGGTGCGGGGGGACCGCAAGGTTCCCCGCCGACACTAGACCGCGAGGATCTCCTTCTCCTTCGCCTTCAAGACCTCGTCGACCTCCGCGATTTTCTTGTCCGTCAGCCTCTGCGTCTCCTCGAGAGCGCGCCGCTCGTCGTCCTCCGAGATTTCCTTGTCGCGGAACATCTTCTTCAGGCGATCGTTCCCCTCGTGCCGGAAGCGTCGGATCTCGATCCGCGACTCCTCCGCCATGTGGTGCGCCTTCTTCGCGAGCTCCTTGCGGCGTTCCTCGGTCAACGACGGGATCGGGATCCGGACGACCTTGCCGTCCGACTGCGGGTTCAGGCCCAGGTCCGACTTCCGGATGGCCCGCTCGATTTCGGGCGCCATCTTGGGGTCCCACGGCGCCGCGACGATCAGGGTCGGGTCCGGGACCGAGAGGTTCGCGACCTGATTGATCGGAACGTCGGTTCCGTAGGCCGACACGGTGATTCCGTCCAAGAGGCCGAGGTTCGCCCGTCCGGTCCGCAGCGTCTTGAACTTGTCCTTCAAGGCGGCGACCGCGTCCCCCATCCGCTTCTCGATGTCCTTCAGCTCCTGTCTCATGACGCCTCACTCCGTCCCGAAACGAGGGAACCGATGTCTTCTCCGGTGACCACCCGAACGATGTTTCCCCGGACGCGCAGGTTGAAAACCTTGATCGGCATTCCGTTGTCCATGCAGAGCGCGATGGCGGCGGCGTCCATCACCTGCAGCCCCGACTGGAGCGCATCGCGATACGAGAGCGTGCGCAGGAAGTTGGCTTTCGGATCGCGCTCGGGATTTGCGTCGTAGACGCCGTCGACCCGCGTGGCCTTCAGGAGCACGTCGGCCTTGATCTCGTTTGCGCGGAGAGCGGCGGCCGAGTCGGTCGTGAAGAACGGATTGCCGGTTCCGCCGGAGAAAAGGACCACGCGCCCTTTCTCCAGATGGCGGACTGCCCGTCGCCGGATGAACGGCTCGGCGATCTGGCGGACCTCGACGGCGGACATGAGGCGGTTGGGTACGTGGCGCTTCTCGAGAGCGTCCTGCATTGCGAGCCCGTTGATCACGGTCGCCAGAAGCCCCATGTGGTCTCCGGCGACCCGATCGATTCCCTGGGCCGCCGCGGCGAGCCCCCGGATGATGTTGCCGCCGCCCACGACGATCGCCGTCTCGACGCCGAGCTCGTGGACTTCGCGAATCTCGTCCGCGATCCGGGCGACGACGTCCGGATCGATCCCGAACGGTCGCTCTCCCATCAGGGCTTCGCCCGAGAGCTTGAGCAGAATGCGGGCGTAGACGGGAGCCGGAGGCACTCGGCCGATTATAAGTAACGCGGACTCGTCAGGCGTCGGTTCGAGCCGAAGCTTCTCCCAGCTTGAATCGAAGGAAGCGCAGATCGAGCACTTCCTTTCCGCCGCGTTCGATGACGACCTGTCCGACAGTCTTGTCCGGGTCCTTGACGAACGCCTGTTCGGTCAGGACCGTCTCCTGGTAGAACTTTTCGACTTTCCCGTCGGCGATCCGCTCGACGACGTTCGCGGGCTTGCCCGCCTGCGCGGCCTGGGCGCGCGCGATCTCGCGCTCCGTCTCGAGCATCGCGTCGGTGACTTCCGAGCGCAGCGCGAACCGCGGATCCGAAGCGGCGACGTGCATCGCGAGGTCCTTGCCGAGATCGAAGTCGCCTCCCTGCAGCCCGACGAGGACGCCGATCCGCCCGTGGCCGTGCACGTAGCTCGCGAACCTTTCCCCGGCGCGGGGGACGAGCCGCGCGAACCGGCGGATCGCGATGTTCTCTCCGAGCTTCGCCACCAGGTGCGAAACGACGTCCGCTACGGTCTCGGTCGTCCGGTCGTTTGCCGGGAGCGATCCCAGCTCGGCCGGATCTCCCGTCCGCGTCTCGCCGAACGCGTCGTGCGCCGCGATCTGGTCGGCCAGGCCGTCCGCGAAATCCCGGAAGTCGGTGGTGCGGGCCACGAAATCGGTCTCGCAGTTCAGCTCGAGCAGAACTGCCGCCTTCGGCGTGACGCGCGCGACGACGAGGCCTTCGGAAGCGGCGCGATCCGCCTTGCGAGCGGCGGCGGCCAGCCCTCTCTTGCGGAGGATCTTCTTGGCCTCCTCGAAGTCGCCGGAGGCCTCCACGAG
>QHVV01000071.1 GCA_003222385.1 Acidobacteriota bacterium | reverse complement strand
CGGCGGCTCTGGGTCTGCACGCGCGCGATGCCGCACATGGAGGGTTTCGACAAGGAGAAGGCGCCCGACAGCGCCCTCGTCGCGTTCGACGCCGATTCAGGCAAGCTCGTGCGCGAATACCCGCTGCCGCGAAACCCGGAGGCGTACCAGCCGCCGTCGGCGTGCGACGACCTGACGCTCGCGCCGGACGGCTCCGTCCTCGTCAACGACACGGAGCACACGCGCGTGTTCGTGCTGCGGCCGGATGGAGAGGATCTCGAAGTTCTCGTCGACGTCCCGGAGCTCGGCCGCCCCCAGGGGATCGCGGTGTCGGACGACGGGCGGACCGCTTACGTGTCCAACTACCGCCGGGTGATGGCGGTGGACATGGCGTCGCGGCGGGTCCGGGAAGTGCCCGCGCCGGCGGACGTCCCGCTGAACGGGATCGACGGGCTCGCCTTCGACCGCGGAACGCTCCTCGCCGTGCAGAACGGGATCGAGCCGCACCGCGTCGTGCGGTTGACGCTGTCCGCCGACGGAGCGCGGATCGTCAAAGGGCGGATCCTCGAGATGAACAACCCGCTCTTCGACGAGCCGACGCTCGGAGTCGCGGCGAACGGCGCCTTCTATTACGTCGCCGACAGCCAGGGAGGGAAGTTCCTGAAGAGCCCGGACGGCGTCCCGGAATCGGAGCAGCGCGAGGTCGTGGTCCTGAAGGTGCCGCTCGAGGCTCCGGGAGAGCCCCGCCGCCGAAGTGCGCGCCCGGGACGTTGAAATGAGAGGGGCGGCGCGGTAACGTCAATGTTGCCGGAAGCCGATCGCCGGCGACCGGCGTACCACAGGCAATGGACAACCCGGAGACCGCCGCCCGCTTCGCATCGCTCTCGACTCCCCTCGTCGCCGACGCCGTCCTGCGCGCCGGACTTCGCCTTCAGATGGGCCCGTTCGGGATTCGACCGGCGACCGGCCTCAAGACCGTGGCCGGCCGCGCTCTTCCGGTGCGGCACTTCGGAAGCGTCGACGTCTTCCTCGAGGCGTTCGAAACCGCGCGGCCGGGCGACGTCCTCGTCATCGACAATCACGGACGACTGGACGAGGCGTGCATCGGCGACCTGACGGCGCTCGAGGCGCGCCTCGCCGGTCTCGCCGGGATCCTGGTCTGGGGCGTGCACCGCGACACGCCGGAGCTGCAGGCGATCCCGATCGCGGTGTTCTCGCTCGGCACGTGCTCCGCGGGGCCGCGGCGGCTGGACGCGTCGGACGGGGCGTGGGAAACCCGGTTCGGGGACGTCTCGGTTTCGCGCGAGGACTTCGTTTTCGCCGACGCCGACGGAGTCGTGTTCGTCGAGGAGAGCGGGGTCGCGCAGGTACTGTCGCTCGCCGAGACGATCGCCTCGACCGAGAGGCGTCAGGCCGACGCCATCCGCGCGGGCAAGTCGTTGCGGGACCAGCTCCGCTTTTCGGAGTACCTGGAGGAGAGAAAGCGGGACCGGTCGTACACGCTGCGGCGGCACCTCCAGAAGATCGGCGGCGCGATCGAGGTCTAGTTTCCTTCTCGGTCGTCCCGAGCTTCTTCCTCGGTCATCCCGAGCGAAGCGAGGGATCCCTCTCCGGACAATGTGGCAAGTGGAGACCTGACCCTCAATGTGACAACTGGAGACCTGACCCCATTTTCAGGCTGGAGAGGACATACTCCATGCCGCCCAGGATCTGGCCGCGCACGGGGATCCCGAGGTCGGGATGGATCCACCAGTCCGAGGCCTCGCCGCCGCTCGTCCGCAGGAGATGCGTCGCACGGAACTCGCCGGCCGGCGTCTTGACCGCCTCCTCTCCCGCGACGCGCCGCGTCACGACACACGTCGAGCCGAGCGGTGTGTCGAACCCGGCCGGCGCGATGTAACAGACGAGCTGGGAGGCGGGACCCGCCGCCGCGGCGATCCCCATCCAGCCGGACGCGGCGATCGCCGGCGCCGCGAACGCGAAGGACGGCGGCAGGACCAGGTCCTGCTGCAGGATGCCGGCCTCCCTGCCGCGCAGGCGCCCGGTCAGGTGATCGCCCTCGACGAAGAACCGCGCGCGCTCGACCGCTTCGCCCTGCCGTTTCGTGATCTCTGCGAACTTCAGCTTCCCGGCGGCATCCGTGCCCTGGAAGACTTCGACGGCGAGGTCTCCGATCTCGATCTGGCTGCGGACGAGCCGGCCGCCGTCGCTGCGGCCGAAGATGGTCCAGCGCTCCTCGCCGCGCTTTCCGGAGGCGTCGCGGTAGAGATAGGTGCCGCGCGCGAGCTCGGCGCCGCGCTCGTACCGCCCTTCGTGCTCGCCGGGCAGTCCGGTCAGGATCGCGGCGATGTCCTCCTCCATCGTCTTGCCCGCCGGCGTTTCGGTGATACGCCCCATCTCCCCTTCTTCGCCGTCCACGATCACCGTCGGGACGTTGATGATCCGTCGATTGGCGATGACGTCCTGGGGATGCAGGAAGTCGTTGTCGAGCGCGACCAGGCGCACCGAAAGGCGCGGGTTGGCGGCGGCGTGAATGCTCTTCAAGACGCGCGGCACGAACTCCTTGCTGTCGCCGCACCAGCTCCCGAAGACGACCGTCATCGAGACGGGCCGCGTCTCCTTCGCGATCCGGTCGATCGCGGCGGCCGCCGGCTGGTAGCTCTCCATCGACCGGCCCCACGCCGGCACGGTCGAAAAGAGCGTCCTTTCGTCGATCTCGCCCACGAGCCCCTGGTGGCGGGCGACGAGAACCGTCTTGCGCTTCCAGAAGAGGATCGTCGAGGACGTATCGACTTTCTGTGCTGTTCCGCCGGGCTTCGCGACGGCGTCGGAGGCGAAGTCGGCGGTCATCCCGTCGGTCGCGACGTGAAACGCCTTGCGCGGCACGATCGAGAACGTCGAGCTCTCCCGATCCACCAGGAGCGCCTTCTTCGAGTCGGGCAGCAGGAGCGCGAGACGCTTTCCCGAGTCAGCCGACAGCACCTGCACGCCGCGATCGAGCCGCCCGTCGACGTAGACGTCGCGGGTCGAGTCGCGCCAGGCGGGCTCGTCGGCGAAGAGCGCAGCAGCGGGAACGAGGAAGGCGCCGAAGAGGACCACCAGGGTCGACCGCGAGAGCGTTCGCATCCGTCCGACCTCCGCTTTTCCCTCCGCAACAGGCCGGTCCGCCCGCCTTATGCCGGGTTTCGCGCCTTCGTCCGCCCGTCGAACGCCGGTCTCGCGGTTATAGGATCGGCGAAAAACCGGAACCCCTGACGAAAGGAGGCTCTCCATCCTGCTCTCCGTTTCGGCCGGAGCGCAAAAAGGCGGCGGCAAGCCGGTCGTGTGGCAGGCCGGGGACGTGAAGTGGACGTCGAGCCCCGCCATGAAGGGGCTGTCGGTTGCGCCGCTGTGGGGCGATCCGAGCACGGGCCCCTACGGCGCGATGAAGAAGGTCGCCGCGGGAACCGAGTTCGGCTGGCACACCCACAGCTCTGACCAGAAGGTCGTCGCCATCTCCGGCACCTTCGATATCCAGCTCGAGGGCGACACTGTGAAACAGCTAAGCGCCGGCTCGTACCTCTTCGTGCCCGGCGGCGTGAAGCACACCGCCAAGTGCCGGATGGGCAGCGACTGCTTGTACTTCGAGGAGCAGCCGGGCAAGAGCGATTACATCCCGGCGACGGTGGCGGCTGCGCCCGCGAAGAAGCCCGCGAAGAAGATGTAAGCCTCGGGGTCAGGCGGGTATTTCGGCGTTAAGAGCGCGGTAATACCAGACTACCCGTCCAGGCGGGACATGACGTGCATCAGGTCCTCGTGCGCGCCGACCAGGAAAAGGGTGTCGCCCGACTGCAGCGGCTCATCGACCGGCGCCGGGGAGTACGGCGCTCCGCGGCGGATCATCGCGGGCACCGCGACGCGGTCGTCGGCGACGCCGAGCTCGGCGAGCGTGCGGCCGGCTGCGGTGGTCTCGGGCAGCACGAAGAACGTCAGCGCCGTGCCGGCCTCGAGCGCCGCGGAGAGCCTCCGCCCCTCGGCGGCCCGCACGGCGGGGTCGCGCAGCAGCCGGTAGGCCTCGTCCCGCAGGACCCGGATCTGCGCGGCCACGACGTTGCCGGGGACGGCGAGCAGCCGCATGAGCCGCGACACGATCTCGACCGAGGTCTCGAACTCCTCCGGGATGACTTCGTCCGCGCCGAGCGCCCTCAACGGCTCGACCTGCGACACGTAGCGCGTCCGGACGATGATATGGACGTTCGCGTTCTCGCGCCGGCACAGCCGGACGATCCGGCGAGTGCCGTCCGGATCGGAGATGGCGATCACGAGCGCGAGAGCGCGCGCGATCCCGGCCGCCTCCAGTCCTTCGGGCGAGGCCGCGTCCGCGACGACGACGCGGCTGCCGTTCTCCCGCGCGATCTCCGCGCGAGCCGGATCTTCTTCCATCACGACGTGCGGGATCCGCGTCTCGGTGAGCACGTGCGCCACGTTCAGGCCGTTCAGGCCGTATCCGATGATCACGATGTGGCCGGAGAGCGGCGGCTCCCGCTCGTCGGCAGGCTCCGGCCGGCTTCGCAGCCGCTCGGCGAGCTTCAGTCCCGCCGCCACGAAGAGCGGAGTCGTCCCGAGCGTCAGCACCGCGACCGAAACGAAGAGCTGCTCGTCCTCCGGGCCGAGGACCCCGAGGCGCTTGCCCTCCAGCGCGAGCAGGAACGAGAACTCCCCGACCGGCGCGATCGCAAATGCCGCGCGCAAAGACGTGCGCGGCAGCGCGGACCCGGCCCGAAACGCGGGATACGCCGCCGCGACCTTGATGAAGACGACCGCGACCACGGTCGCCAGCACCAGAGGCAGAGCGGAAAAGAGGAAGCCCGGGTCGAGCAGCATTCCGATCGACGCGAAGAAGAGCGCCGAAAGAAAGTCGCGGAACGGACGCAGGATCCCGCCGATCTCGTGGATGAACTCCGTGTCGCCGACCACGACCCCGGCGGCGAACGCTCCGAGCGCCGCCGAGATCCCGAGCCGCCCGGCCGCGGCGATCGTGGCGACGATCAGCACGATCACGCCGGCGGTGAACACCTCCCGGCTGCCAAGGGCCGCGATGCGGCGGAAGAGGCGCGGCACGATCACGCGCGCGACCAGAATGAGGACGAAGACCCCGACGACCGCGATCGCCACCCGGGTCAGCACGCGCGGAAGAGGCGGCGCGTTTCCTCCAGAGCCGAAAGCCGGAACCAGCAGCATGAGCGGGATCACCGCCAGGTCCTGGAAGAGGGAAACGCCCAGGAACCTCCGCGCGAACGGCGCCCCCATCTCGTCGCGGGTGGCGAGAAGCGGGAGCACCACCGCGGTCGACCCGAGCGCGATCAGGATTCCGTAGAAGGCGCTGCGGCGCGGGTCCGATCCGAACGGCATCCCGACCAGCACGACCAGGAGCACCGTCAACCCCATCTGCAACGAGCCCGAGACGAGGGTCGTCTTCCCGAGCGACCGGAGCTTGTCGAACGGCAAGTGGAGCCCGACGAAGAAGAGGATGAGGGCGACGCCGAGCTCCGCGATGACTTCGACCTCCCGCGTGTCGCGGATCCAGCCGAGAGCGTGCGGTCCGATGACGATGCCGGTGACCAGGTACGCGATGACCTCGGGGACGTGGAAGCGCTTGCCGAGGAAGAGGAGCGGAAAGGCGGCCGCGAGGATGACCGCCACGTCGAACAGCAGCCCGTGGGTCATGGGGTCAGGTCTCCACTTGCCACATCGGGGGTCAGGTCTCCACTTGCCACATTGCCCCCCGAAAACCCGTCGGCCACGGGTTTCCGCGCGCGCTGGACGAGAAAGACCCCGGCCAGGACGATCGCGCCGCCGGCGAGGGTTGTCCAGTGCACGGGCTCTCCCAGGAGCACGACGGCCGCCGCGAGCGTCACGAGCGGTTCGAGATACAGGAACGCCGCGACGCGCGAAGTCTCCAGCTTCTCGAGCCCCGCATACCAGAAGAGGTATCCGAGCCCGGAGCAGCCGATCCCCAGAAACAGGATCGCCCCCCAGCCGGCCGGCGAAACGCGCGCGTATTCCCTCCAACCCGCGCGAAACGCGAAGAACGGCGCGAGCATCGCCCAGCCGGCGAGCATCGCGAACGCCGTCGCGCGCGCGCTTCCGAGCCGCGCGAGCGTACGTTGAGCGTGCTCGCCAGGATCAGCAGGTCACCGCGGGTCGTCGGAAGCGAGAGGAATCCGCCGGAGAGCTTGCCGCGGGTCACGACGAGCGCGGCCCCCGCGAAGCCGAGCAGCAGACCGGCGACCTTCGTCGAGTCGAACCTCTCGCGCAGAACAGCCGCCGAGAGGAGCGCCGACCAGATCGGGATCAGGCCGATCAGCCAGCCCGTGTGGACCGCGGTCGTGAGCGTCAAGCCGTGCGCCTGCAGCATCTGGTGCAGAAAGATCCCGAGGAATCCCATCGCGGCGAGGGCGGGCCAGGATTCCCGGGGAGGGATTTTCAGCCGGCGCCGGACCGTGAGCAGCGTCAAAAGGAGGGCGGTCCCGAGCGCGAAACGCGTGAAAACGAGCGGGATCGGCGAGATCTCCGCGAGCGCGGCGCGCGTGGCGACGAAGGAGACTCCCCACAGGGTGACCGCGGCCAGGACGGCGAGTTGTGGCGGCATCCCTCTCCAATGTGGCAAGTGGAGACCTGACCCCCGATGTGGCAAGTGGAGACCTGACCCCGGATTCTAAGCGCGAGAATTGCAGGGCAGGCGGGCAGTGGCAAACGAAGAACCGAAGAAGAGCTTCTGGCACAGGCTCTGGAAGATCGTCGCGGGCTCTCTCACGATCGCGTTTCCCTTTCTCGTGATCACGCTGCTGCCGGTCGGCAAGGTCGTGGCGAAGCTCGATGCGCTCTTCGACCGGCTCGGGCCGCTCGCGATCGTCGCCTTCATCCTGATCTACGTCCTCGATGCGGTCATCCTCGGTCCGGCCTGGCTTTTCGCGCTCGTCGCGGGACTCGCGTTCGGGCTCGTCAAAGGCAGCATCATCGTGTGGATCTCGGCGACGATCGCCGCCGCCGCCGCGTTCCTGATCGCGCGGTATCTCGCGCGTCACAAGGTCGAACAGCTCGCGCGAAAGAACGAGAAGTTCGAAGCGGTCGACCGCGCGATCAAGAAGAGCGGGTGGAAAGTCGTGTTCATGCTCCGGCTCTCGCCGATCCTCCCTTACACCATCTCGAGCTACGTCTACGGGCTCACCGCCGTGGATTTCTGGCACTACCTGGTCGCGACCGCCGTCGGGATCATCCCGATGGTCGCCGTCTACGTCTCGATCGGGGCGGCCGGCCGCCAGGCGGCTCTCGCCGCCGCGGGGCACGGCCACAAGTCGATCGTCGAATGGGTCGTTCTCGGCGTCGGTCTCGTCTTGACCGTCGTCGCGGCCGTCCTGATCGCGCGCGGCGCGAAGCGCGAGCTCGCGGCCATGCGGCTCGAGAAGATCGCCCGGGAGGCGCACGCCGTCATCCCGCCCTAAAACCCAGGAGGTTTCCATGAACTCGAAAATCGTTCCGTCGCTTCTGATGGTCGCCGTCGGCGTCCTCCAACTCGCCCGCGCGGACTCGATCCGCAAAGACCCGACGTGGTGGGACAAGTACCAGTTCCTGCTGAAGAACGGCTCCGATCCGAGCCCCGGCGGGATTTCTTCGCTTGCGGTCGGCGCGAACGTGGACGTCTCGAACGAGTGCGGGCCGCAGAGCGAGACGTTCATCACGATCAACCCTTCGAACCCGTCGAACCTCGCGGCCGGATCGAATGAGATTTTCCGCCTCCCGATGCGCGGGTATTTCTCTCTCGACGGCGGATTTTCCTGGGGAGGCGTCGACCTGCCTCTTCCGCCGCCGAAAGGGAACGGAACGGATTTCGGGTCCGATCGTCGTCTTCTTCGGAAACGGGAACGGGATCAACGGCACCGGGCTGGCCGTCGCAAGGTCGAGTGACGGCGGTCGCACCTACCCGAACGTCACGTATTTCTCCTTCCAGGGAGGCGCCAACCACTTCAACGACAAGCCGATCGTCGCCGTGGACACGAACCCGACGAGTCCGTTCCGCGACAACGTCTACGTCGCGTGGGACGCGGCGCTGGGCGGCTCGGCGAGCGGCGGACTTCGGTTCGCCCGCTCTTCCGACGGCGGAGCGACGTTCACCGTGACCCGCGTGGACGATCCGCACGGACAGGGCAATCTGGTCGCCGCGGATCCTTTCGTTGGTCCGAACGGCGAGGTCTACGTCGCGTGGAACGACTACCTCGCAAACACCATCGGGTTCAGCCGCTCTCTCGACGGCGGAGCGACCTGGGTGCCGGCGACGACCGTGGCCTCCAAATCGATTCCCTTCGACATCCGGATTCCCGCGGAGTCTTTCCGCGGCGCGCTTGTCTATCCCGCCTGCGACGCGGACCGCTCGAACGGACCGCACCGCGGGCGTCTCTCCTGCTCCTGGATGGACCTGACGGAGGCGGGCACGACCGACATCCTCTACGCTTACTCGGACGATCGGGGTGCGACCTGGTCGACCCCCGCATCGGTCGGCGACCAGCTGTCGATCGACGCCGACCGCTTCAACCACTGGCTCTCCGTCGATCCGGTGACCGGCGGAGTCAACGTCTCCTTCTACGACACCCGAAACGATACGACCGGCGAGCGCTTCCAGACCGACGTCTACCTGGCGAGCTCCTCGGACGGCGGCGTCACGTTCGCTCCGAACGTCCGCGTGACGACGCAGAGCTCGAACGAGCACGACTGCGACGGGACGTTCCCCTGCCAGGGGATCAACTACGGCAACCAGCAGGGGGATTACGAGGGCCTGGCCTCGTTCGGCGGGGTGTCTCATCCCGTGTGGACGGACAGCCGACGACAGCTCGATCCGGCGACCGGTTGCCGCCGGCCGTACCTCATGGAGGAGGTCTTCACCGCCGCAGTCGAGTGAATCCGGGTAACCGGGTTACGCCGTGTTCGGCTTGCTCCATGCTTCGCTACGCTCGATCACCACGTTGTGCGAGCCGAAGAGAAGCGCGTCGAGCGAGAAGCGTCCCGGACCCGTCGCGATCAGCGCGATCATGAGGACGAGGTAGACGAGCGGCAGCTCGAAATTCCCGCCGGCGGGGTTCACGAACTTGTCCCCCTTCGGAAGGTGCACGAGCGCGAGCGCGAAGATCATGTCGATCGCGATCAGAGCGGCCGCGAACGGGGTCAGGAACCCGACGAGAAGCGCGATCCCGCCGCCGAACTCGACGACGGCCGCCGCCAGCTGCAGGATCGGGCTGACCTTGTCGCCCATCCAGTGCATCGGGTTCTGGATCTTCGGCAGGCCGTGGAGGATGAAGGCGAGGCCCACGACCAGCCGCAGAGCGAGGAGTCCCAGGCTCTGCCAGGTCGTCCAGGGGAACGAGTAAAGACGGAACATCCGTCACCTCCTTTTCGGGCGAGTCTTCGCAGGATGCGGAGGCCCTTGGGGGGGAAACCCGCAAGCCCGGTGCCAGCCTCGCGAGATTTCGCAACCCTTCGCCGCCGTTTTCGTTAAAGATTCCGGAAGCCGGAGACGCAATCCATATGCGCTCGAGAACGATCCTGGCTGCCGCGGTCGTAACTGGCCTCGTCCTTTCCCCGCGGTGCGCGAGAGTTTCCCGCTACGAGACGCGATCGGCTGCGCGGCCGATGCCGGCGGCTGCGGAAACCGCTCCCTCGTACGCCGCAGAGAAGGCTTCGGCGGCGGCCGGGCCGGATCTCGCCGCGAAACCCGCCGAGGTCGGCAGCGCCGCGAAATCCGCCGAGGTCGGCAGCGCCGCGAAATCCGCCGACACCGGAAGCCCGGCCATTTCCAGGTCCGCCGCCGATCCGTTTACGACGACCGTGCGTCCAATTCTTTCCGCGCGCTGCGGCGCCTGCCACGACCCGGGCGGGAAAATGTACGCGCGCCTGCCGTTCGACGATTCCCGGGTGGTCGGCTCCCACCCGGAGGGAGTTCTCCGTCGTCTGAAGGGCGGCGACCGGGCAGCGCTGGAAAAGTGGTTCGCGAGCCTTCCCGCCGAGATTCGGAAGGACTGACGCCCCTCAGCGGACGCAGGCGGTCGTGTCGGGGTACGCCGCGGCGGCGTCGAGCTCGGCAGCTGGAGTCTCGCGAAGGAAGTCGACGCCGCGGTAGGACTTCTCGATGAGCGCCCGATTCGCCCGGGAGGAGTAGTCCCCGAACACGAGACCGCCGTCGACGTCCGTGGTGCGCACGGGAGCACGACAGGACAGGTCGAACGACGCGAGCGCGACCGATCGGACCTTCGGGTTCGCGCGGGTGCGGAAGTGGATGCGGAGGTTCTTCAGGTCGTACGCGATCGACCACTGCGTCCGGCTCGGACTCGCGGCGCTCTCGAGCACGCGAAACGCGTCGGTGACCGCGGGACCGTTCCCGGCGATTCCAGCATTCCCGTCGCGCTCGAGGGCGCGCACCAGAACGGCCGCGCGCACGAAACGCTCGAGCGATCCGGATCCGGTCGGAAGATCGCGTGCGCCGCTCCGGTCCCGTTCGCGCAGGAACGCGAGCGACGAACCGTAGGTGTCGTTCGTCAGCGCGCGGACCGGAAGCGACGGGCCGGCGTGGACCACGAGCTTCCCTTCGAGGAACTCGACCGATGCGCAGCCGCCGGAAGGGTCCGCCACGAGATAGTGGAGCGGTGTTCTCGAAGCGATGCGGACGCGGTCCGCGTTCGCGACGACTTCCGCCGCGGTCGCGAACTGGTCGAGCTGGTACTGGATCCACTCGAGGACTCCCACCGCGGGCCGGGAGTCGGGCGGCGGATATTGCGACGCATCCAGCCACATCAGCTCGACGACCAGGCCGGATTCGTTCATCCCGCCTGACGGGAACTCCCGGCCGAACTGGTTGAACGTCACGCTGCCGTAACGCGAGGTCCAGTGAGCGGGTCGGTCGGGCGGCTCGATCCGGGACGCCTTGGCAACGCCGCGTTTGTTGACGACCAGCATCCCGTACCCGATCCCGAAGTCGTAGTTCTTCCCGAAGACGACGCTGCCGTTCCGCTCGAAACAGAACGTCGTGCAGGCTCCGGCCGAGGAGATCAGGGCGGCCCATCCCGCGATCGCCGCGATGAGAGTTCGCAGCTTCATCGCGGTCATTCTGGCCCGACGCGACTCTAATGTGGCAAGTGGACTCGTCCCCGGAAAAATGGATTTCGTCCTCGGATTCCTGGATCGGCGCGCGACAGCAACCCTTCCATCCGCCCATTCGTACTCATCTTTGTGGCTCCCGGGACAGAATGGAGGCAGGCGATGAAGATTCGTGCACTCGTGGTCGACGACGAGCCGCTGGCTCGCGAATGGGTCCGCAGCGCCGTCGCGGAGGACCCGGACCTCGAGGTCATCGGAGAATGCGGTGACGGGTTCGAGGCGGCCGATGCCATCCGGCGGCTGAAGCCGGACCTCGTTTTCTTGGACGTACAGATGCCGGGGCTCGACGGTTTTGGCGTCCTCGAGGCGCTCGCGCCCGAAGAGATCCCGGCGATCGTCTTCGTCACCGCGTTCGATCAGTACGCGGTGCGCGCATTCGAGGCGCAGGCCGTGGACTACCTGATGAAACCCTTCAGCCGGGAGCGGGTCGAAGAGGCGGTCCGGCGCGTGCGGGAGCTCGTCAAGGGCCGGTCGCTCGACGACTTCCGCGACTCGATCGGGAAGATCGTCGAGAAGATCCGGCGCGACCGCGCGTTCCCGGAGTGGGTGCTCTTGAAGGCCGAAGGGAAGAACGTCTTCGTCAAGGTGCGCGACATCGACTGGATCGAGTCCTCGCGCAACAACGTCCGCATCCACGTCGGACCGGTCGTGTACATGCTGCACGAGACGACCTCCGCCATCGCGTCGCGGCTCGACCCGAAGAAGTTCCTGCGAATTCACCGTTCCGCGATCGTGAATATCGAGCGGATCCGCGAGCTGCACCCCTGGTTCAACGGCGACTACGCGGTCATCCTGCGCGACGGCACACAGCTCACGCTCTCGGCGAGCTATCGCGACCGTCTGAGGGAATTCCGCCGCTTCGGTACGTAGCCCGGGCCGGCTCTCCCGATGAGTCGATCCCGCCGCGAACGCCTCGTCGCCGCGGCCTGGATCGTCGGGGTCTGGTTTTTCATCGCGGTGCTGCAGGCGACGCAGCGCTATCTGCGGGGCCGCGAGCTCGAGCCGCATCCGTGGATCTTCTGGAGCGCTCTCGGCGACAACCTGGCGATCGCGGCGATCTGGGCGGCGGCGACGCCGCTCGTGATGCGGATCGCGCGCCGGTATCCGTTTCCGGGGCGCTCGCTCCCTCTCCTCGCGGCCGTCCACCTTCCCGCGGCCGCCGCGATCGCGCTCCTCCACACGTTCGTCTCCAACGTCGCGTACAAGCTCATCGTCGCTCCCGGCGTGCCGTGGGGGGCGCTCCTGGCCAACTGCCTCCACTCGGCGATCCAGACGGGGCCCACGCGCATCGCGACCTACCTCCAGATCGTCGGCGTGACGTGGGGGCTGGACGACTACCGGGCGTGGCGCGAAGGAGAGATCCACGCGTCGCACCTCCAGGCGCAGCTCGCGCGCGAGAGGCTGGAGGCTCTGAAGCTGCAGCTCCATCCGACGTTCCTTTTCCAGACGCTCGCCCTGCTCACGTCCTCGATCCGCCGGGACCCGCGCGCCGCCGCGCGGACGATCGTCCAGCTCGGCGACCTGCTGCGGCTGTCGCTCAAGAGCGGCGGTCAGAGGCTCGTGCGGCTCGCGGAGGAGATCCGATACGTCGACCTCTATCTCAAGATCGAGAGCACGCGGCTCGAGCGGGACCTCACGATCCGCCTTCGCGTGCCGCGCGACGTGCTGGACGCCGCCGTCCCGAGTCTCGTCCTCCAACCTCTGGTCGAAGCCGCGGTCGCGGCGCACCCCGAGCCGGCGCGGGTCGAGATCTCGGCGGAGCGGCGCGACGAGAGGATGACGCTCCGGATCGGGGCGGACTCCGGGAAACCGGGCCATCCCGCTCCGCCCGCGGCGAGCGCGGACGCGATCGCGCGAGCGCGGCGGCGACTGGACCTCGAGTATCCGGGAAGACACCGCCTGGAGTGGAGCAGCCTGACGGGCGAGGCGGTCGTCGAGATTCCGTTCGTCGCGATGGTGCCGGGCGAGGCGGAAGGCTCGCCGGCAGTCGGCCGACTCGCGGTCCGGACCGTCCCATGAGCTCCGCCACTCGGGCCGCGCGCCGCGCGCCTCCCTGGAAGCAGGCGGCTTTCACTATCGGAGCGTGGACCGCCGTGGGTCTCTTCCGCGCCGTCGAGCGCTACACGCTCGATCCGGTCTCGAGCGAGAGGCTCGAGTTCGGGTTCCGGGAGGCGCTCGCGCAGAACCTCCTCTTCTCCTACATCTGGGCGGCGTTCACGCCGCTCGTGGCGGATCTCGCTCGCCGGCATCCGATCTCCGGCGGGCCGCGGCCGCGGATCTTCGCCATCCATCTCGGGGCGAGCGCGGTCTTCGCGGTGGGACACGGCACGATCTTCGCGCTCGCCTACCCCGCTCTCATGGGCATGCCCTTCGGCTTCCTGCGACAGCTGCGCGCGGTGCCTTCGGTGCTGACGATCTTCCTGTTCGCGAACCTCCTGACCTACTGGGGCGTGGTCGGCGTGTGCTGGGCGATCCAGGCGGTGCGGTTGTCCCGCGAGCGCGAGCTCCGGGCGTCGCAGCTGGAGGCCCAGCTCGCCGGGGCGCGCCTCGTGCGGCTCCAGACGCAACTCCATCCGCACTTCCTCTTCAACGCGCTGAACAGCGTCCTGCCGCTCGTCTTTCGCGACCGGGAGGCGGCGGCGCGCACGATCTCGAGGCTGGAGGAGCTCCTGCGCCGCAGCCTGGAGGCGGACGCCGCGCAGCTCGTCCCGCTCTCCCGCGAGCTCGAGTTCCTCGAGATGTACGTGGAGATCCAGACGACCCGCTTTCAGGATCGCCTGAAGGTCGCCTTCGACGTGCCCCCCGAGCTTTCCTCGGCGCGCGTCCCCAACCTGATCCTGCAGCCTCTCGTCGAAAACGCGATCAAGCACGGCGTCTCGGCGCAGCCCGGATGCGGCAGGGTCGAGATCTCGGCGCGGAAAGAAAAAGGGATGCTGGTGCTGCGGGTGCGCGACGACGGGCCGGGACTCGGGGACGCTCCGCGCCCGGGCGGCTCCGGGCTGGGGCTCGCGAACACACGCGCGCGGCTCGAGCAGCTCTACGGATCCGATCAGCGCCTCCATCTCGAGAATGTTGCCGCGGGGGGGCTCGAAGTGACTCTGGGTTTGCCGTTTTCGACCGGCTCCGACGGCAGGAGAGTGGAGACGTCGCCTCTCTGACGATCCGGCTGGGCGAATGTCGTATCGTGTTCCTTCCCTGGCGATGAACTGATGACGGGACCGTCTGGGCGCTCGCGGTCAGCGTGTCCGGATCTCGCTCCTAAAAGTTGCCCGGGGCGGCCGGGAGGGACCGGCGCCCCGGGCGGAAATGCGGCTCGACGCCGTCAGAACTCGACTCGGAAACCCAGTTCGTAGCTGCGCGGCCTCTGCCACGCGGTCGAGAAGTTGAAGCTCGGGTTGGTCGGGTCGTCCACCGTGCCGCCGTCGCCGACGTTCCCGTCGCGCTGGATCGGAATCTCGGTGTTCAGGATGTTGAAGACGGCGCCGATCAAACCGAGGCGGACGGGACCGATCGGGAAGTCCTTCTGGAGCTGCGCGTCCCACCGGTAGTAGTGCGGCAGCCGGCGCGATCCGCGAGCTTCTAAGAACTCGACTCCGTAGCCCGCGTCCGACGCCGGGCGCGTCACGCTGTAGGCGAGCCCGCTGTCCCAGTAGGCGGTCGTCCCGACGAAGAGATCCCAGGGCAGCCGGACGTAACCGTCGAGCTTGACGACGTGACGCGCGTCGTCGGAGAGATAGCCGTATCGGTTGACGAAGTGCTCGGGGAAGATGTCGAAGTCGGTTCCGGTGTTCTGCGTGTACTCGACGGATCCCCGCGACTTGGACATCGTGTAGGACAGGATCCAGCTCATCGAGTTGGTGGGCCGGCTCTCCACCTTGAGAAGGAGCGCGCGGTAGTCCGACTTCAGCACGTCCAGCCCGTGCGGCGTGTTCGTGATCCAGTAATGCGTGCAGTCATCGTCGGCGCACGTGTCTTCGAACATGTGCTTGTTGCGGCGATAGATCCCGGAGACGTCCAGGCTCGTGTTGCGGAAGATCCGCTGGGAGACGCCCCCGGAGACGACCTGGGAGTACGTCGGACGGAGCGCCGGATCGAGGGTGTTGCCCGACGGGCCTCCGAAAGAGCCGATGAATCGATACATCTGCCGCGAGTTGCTCCAGAGGAAGGCGGAGAGCACGGACCCCTGGCGCGAGAGAAAGTTGGGAAGGGTCAGGGCGTTGTCCTCCATGAACTCCCCGGCGTTCGCCTTCAGAATCGTGCCGGAGTCGTTGAAGAGGTCCCATGCCACGCCGACCCTCGGCTGGAACCGGGCGAAGGTCTTCACCTTTTCGTCGCCCGGGAGGTAGAAGTTGGCCTGGTCGTAGCGCACGCCGAGCTTCGCGGTGACGTTCGGACGCGGACGCCACTCGTCCTGGCCGTAGAACGCCATCCCCCGGCCCTTGAAGGTCTGCTCGGGGACGTCGGTGTACACGAGGTAGAGGAAGTTCGCGCCGTCCGCCGGCTCGTTGATCGCGCCGCACGTGGCGCCCGCCGGCTGACCGAAGGCGGTCGAGCAGAAGCTCGGGTCGATCGGCGTGCCGGTCACGTTGTTGACGCTCGAGAACTTCGTCCACTCGAGGTCGGTCCCCGCTTTGAAGACGTGCGAGCCGAGAAAGTCGGCGAAATAGCTCGTCGATCCGAGGACCTGGAACCGCGGCCTCTTGGACGTCTGGATGTTCGTGTAGTTGACGGTCGAGATCCCGGTGACCTGGTCGATCGATCCGGTCGTGTCGAGGTCGCCGCTCGCCGGCTTCGCGTCGAGCTTGTTCTCGAGATACCCGACCTGGAAGTTCGCCAGCCATTTCGGAGTCAGCACCGCGTCGTAGGAACCGTTGTAGATCCGGAGGTCCTGCGACTGGTCGTATCCCGCCTCGGGACTGAAGAACGAGCTGTCCTCGGCGTGGGTGATGTCGGCCGTCTCGCTGTTGAACTTCAGGGCGAGCGTGTGGCTCGGAGCGGGACTCGCGGTGATCTTCCCGAAGATCGTCCAGCCTTTGAAGTCGCGGCGGCCCGGCTCGAACCCGAAGAGGTCCGGTCTCTGGACCTGGAAGTCCGGCCGCTCGACCGATCCGAAGAACCAGACCCGGTCGCGCACGATCGGGCCGCCGAGCGTCGCGTCGGGCGAGAGATTCCGGAAATCCTGTCTGTCCTTGTCGTAGCGGAGGACGTCCGTGCCCGGCGGGAAGTCCCGCTTTTTCCGGCCCTGCTCGGTCAGTTTCTCCGAGGTGTACCGCGCGTCGAGATTGCCGTGGAAATCGTTTCCTCCCGACTTTGTGATCACGTTGATGATCCCGCCGATCGCTTTTCCGTACTCGGCCTCGAAGCCGCTGGTCTGGATCGCGATCTCCTGGATCGAGTCGAACGTGAAGTTCGAGGTGAACGTGTGCGTCACGGGATCAGTCGTGTTCAGCCCGTCGATCAGGAAGGAGTTCTGGCCGAGGTTGGATCCGAAGACGGACGGGTTTCCGCCGGCGCCGGCCTGGTTCGCCACGCCGGGCGCTTCGAGTACGACGTTCTGGTAGGAGCGGTTGGCGAGACCGACCGTCGCGTACTTCAGGTGGTCTTCCTTCAGGTTCAGCTGGGTGTTCGTGCTCGTCGGGTCGATGACGACCCGTTCGCCGCTGACCTCGACGGACTCGGCGACGCGCGCGAGGGCGAGCGTGACGTTGACCTTCGTGGTCTGATCCAGCGAGATCACCAAGTCGGTGCGGACGACCTTCTCGAAGGAAGCGAGGTCGTAGTCCGCGCGGTAGTTGCCGGGCGGCAGCAGCGGAATGTTGTACTCGCCGGCCGCGGTCGTCGTCGCCGTGCGCGTTCCCTGGAGGGCCGGACTCGTGACCGTAACCGTGACGCCGGGCAGCGCGCTGCCGTCCGCGTCGCTCACGATCCCGATGAGTGTCCCGGTGGTCGTCGCGGCGAACGCTCCGGCCGCCGCGAGGAGGCCGACGAACGCGAGCGCCGCGAGCCTCATCGATCGATTTCTCATGTCTCTTCCTTTCTTTCCTGTTTTCTCGTCTGGATTCACATCCCCTGGGCTCCGCGGAAGAGCAACGCGGTTGCCACGATTTCCATCTGTTCGAGAGCGACGAAGTGCGCCGCGGAGGGGACGAACGCGGGCCCGCGACGGACGGATTGCCCGGCTCGAACCGCGCGCGAGCGCGGTCGTCCAGTTCTCCGGACGTTTCCTCAAATCCTTGAACGTCGCGCCCGCTCCGGCGGCTCCCTCGCGCCGCTTCCGGGGAGAGACACGCGCCCGAAACGGAAGGACCGGGACGCCATCGGTCGGGACGGCGCGGAGACCCCGTTCTGAACGACCGCGGCGCATCCGGTTTACCGGATGTACGGCATGTTTTTGATCTTTCCGCAGCGCGTCCGGCGGGCGTGATCTGTCCGCGCGGGAAGATTTTTTTGGGGCACCGCCGCGGCGGTTTCCCGCGCCCGGGCGCGCTCGTCCTCCGAAAATAGGCATTGGTCCGGAGGCGGTGCCGGCGTCGAGTTCGAACGGCACCGCGCTTGCTGTCCCGCAACGTCGGAGGCCGATCCCCAAAAATCTTTTTTTCGTCCGGTTCGTTAAGAACTGTTGGAGATCTCGAGACCTTGTCACGCCTCTCCGCGAAGAAATGCACTGCGGCGGTGCTCGCCTTCGCGTGCGCCGGCGTCGCCTCGGGGGACGTCGAGTCCGCCTTCGACGAGGGGCCGTCGACCCCGGCCCGCCGCCACGCGATCGAGCGGTCCCGGAAGCTTCTCGCGGACGTCCTGGAGCTGTACCCCGGAACGACGGTCGCCGTCGCGCGGGACGACCGGATCATCTGGTCGGCGGGCTTCGGCTACGCGAACGTGCGCCGCCAGATTCCGGTCAGTTCGACCACGCAGTTCCGGATCGATCGAGTCTCCGAGGCCCTGACCGCCGCCGCGCTCGTGCGGTTGTCGGAGGAGGGCCGCGTCGATCTCGACGCGCCCGTGCAGAAGTACGTTCCGGGATTTCCGGAGAAGAACTATCCGATCACTCTTCGCCAGCTCGCGGCGCACCTGGGCGGGATGGCGGCGCTTCCCGCGGAGCGGCTGCGCGCGATGCACTGTGCACAACCGGCCGACGCCGTCCGGACTTTCGCTTCGCTCCCGCTGTCGCGCCTCCCGGGCACGCGGTACCTCTACTCGGCGCCGGGATACGTTCTTCTCTCGGCTGCCGTGGCTGGCGCGTGCGGGAGCGATTTCGTCTCGTGCCTTCAGGAAGCGGTCTTCCGGCCCGCCGGAATGACCTCGACGTTCCTGGACGACGGTCGAACACCCGCTCCGCGGATGGCGGTCCCGTATGTCCGCGGCTTTCTGAGCATCCTTTCGGAGACGCCGCGGATCGACGACACGTGCCGCTTCGGCGCGGGAGGATTCGTTTCGACGGCGGAAGACCTGGCGCGCTTCGGGCTCGCTCTCCTTCGCGGAGAGCTCGTCAAGCGTGAATCTCTGCCGGTCCTCTTCTCTCCGCAGAAGACCGCGGCGGGCGAGAGCACCGGACACGGGCTCGGATGGCAGATCGGCGTGGACGCCGCCGGCCGCCGGCGGTTCGTGCAGAGCGGGAGGACTCCGGGCGGCCGCTCCGTCGTCGTGCTCGTTCCGGAAGCGAGACTGGCGGTCGCGCTGCTCGCCAACGTCGACGGCGAGCACCTGGACGACCACGCGCTCTCGATCGCATCGCTCTTCGCCGAACCGGAGTGAAACGCAAGGCGAATACGCCTTGCGTTTCATCCCGAGCGCAGCGGGGGATCTCTTCCCGGATCGGCGAGCTCTTCCGCCAGAAAGACCGGTGTGACCTCGATCACCGGGTGAACTCTTCTCTTTTCAGTGACTTGCACACTGGCACATCTCTCGCAAACCCATCCTTCCGCTGCGTGATGAACGCGGCGAGGAAAGGGAAGGAGGTTCGCGATGAGATCGAGCGGGAAGTGGAAAGCGACTCTGGCCGCCGGAGTCTTCGGATCGATCCTCTGCGCCGGCACGGCTCTCGGCACCGAAGCCCGCATGCAGACACAGCGGCCCGTCGCGAGACGCTCCGCGGCGGTGCAGGGCCGCGTGGTCGCGTTCAAACCGGAGCGCACGGACTCCTGGCTGTGCACGTACGTGAGCCCGTTCTTCTGTGACATGGTTCCGACCGTGAGTTCCTCTTCGGCGCCGGGCACGGCGACGGTCCAGCGCGGCCGGCGCTGAGAGTTCCAACGATCCAGACCCCCGCGCGTCGGGGTTCTCGGTCGCTGGAAGTCGAAAAAAAGCCCCTCGACGAGGGGCTTTTTGATTTATCGAGCTGTTAGCTTGGAGCGGTTGCAGCGACCGAGAGACGTCGACGCTCGCGGGCTGGAATCGGCCCTCGCGCGCGCGATCCGCGGCGAGGTCCGGTTCGACGCCGGGAGCCGGGCCCTGTATTCGACGGACTCCTCGAACTACCGGCAGGTGCCGATCGGCGTCGTCATTCCGCGCGACCGCGACGACGTCCTGGAAACGCTGGCGCTCTGCCGCCGCTTCGGCGCTCCCATCCTCGGGCGCGGAGCCGGAACGAGCCTCGCGGGCCAGTGCTGCAACGTCGCCGTCGTCCTCGACACGTCGAAGTACTTCCACCGGATCCTCGAGGTGGACCCGGCGTCGAAGACCGCCCGCGTCGAGCCGGGCGCGGTGTTAGACGACCTGCGCGACGCGGCCGAGAGGCATGGCCTGACGTTCGGCCCCGACCCCGCGACGCACGCCTACTGCACGCTGGGAGGCATGATCGGAAACAACTCCTGCGGCGTCCACTCGGTCATGGCCGGCAAGACCGACGACAACGTGGAGGAGCTCGAGGTCGTCGCGGGAGACGGAACCCTCCTGACCGTCGCACGCACGTCCGAAGTCGACCTCGCGCGGATCCTCTCGGAAGGCGGTCGCCGCGCCGAGATCTACGCGAGCCTCCGCGACCTGCGCGACCGATACGCGCCGCTCATCCGTTCCCGCTATCCCGACATCCCGCGGCGCGTCTCCGGCTACAACCTGCCGCACCTCCTTCCGGAAAACGGCTTCGACGTCGGGCGCGCCCTCGTCGGCTCCGAGGGGACGTGCGCCTTCGTCCTGGAAGCGAAGCTGCGCCTCGTCTGGAGCCCGCCGGCCCGGGTTCTCGTCGTCCTCGGATATTCCGACGTCTTCGCGGCGGCGGACGCCGTGCCGGAGATCCTGGATCACCGGCCCATCGGGCTCGAAGGCTTCGACGACGGGCTCGTCTCCGACATGGAGCGAATCGGGCTCTTCCCCGAGAATCGGCGGCTGCTGCCGGACGGACGCGGCTGGCTGCTCGTCGAGATGGGTGCGGCGGAGCCGGCCGAGGCGCTCGCCGCCGCGGAGCGACTCGTGAAGTCCGCGACCTCTCGAGCCGGGCGCGTCTCCGCCCGGATCTTCGACCGCCGTGAGGAAGCCGCCCGCATCTGGCAGATCCGCCAGGCCGCGCTCGGCGCCACCGCGCACGTCCCGGGCTCCGCGCTCACCTGGGAGGGATGGGAGGACGCGGCCGTCTCTCCCGCAAAGTTGGGCGCGTACCTTCGCGACTTGAGATCTCTGCTCGACCGGTACGGATACTCCGGGGATCTTTACGGCCACTTCGGCCAGGGCTGCGTCCACACGCGCACGGACTTCGACCTCGCGACGCGCCAAGGGATCGCGAAGTTCCGCGCGTTCATCGACGACGCGGCGGACCTCGTGATCGCGCACGGCGGCTCCCTCTCGGGAGAGCACGGCGACGGGCAATCGCGCGCGGAGCTCCTGCCGAAGATGTTCGGGCCCGAGCTCGTCGGAGCGTTCCGCGAGTTCAAGGCGATCTGGGACCCGGAGGGATTGATGAACCCGGGCAAGATCGTCGACCCCTACCGCGCCGACGAGAACCTGCGGCAGGATCGAGGACCGCTCCGGAATGTGTTGCCCAAGCCGGCATTCGCGTATGCGAATGATGCCGGTGACTTCTCGCGCGCCCTCCAGCGATGCGTCGGGGTCGGCGAATGCCGCCGCGTCAAGGGCGGCACGATGTGCCCGAGCTACATGGTCACGCGGGAAGAGAAACACTCGACGCGCGGCCGGGCGAAGCTCTTGGACGAGATGCTGCGCGGCGAGGTGCTGACCGGCGGCTGGCGTGAAAAATCGGTCTACCAGGCCCTCGATCTGTGTCTCGCCTGCAAGGGCTGCAAGTCGGACTGCCCGGTCGGCGTGGACGTCGCGGCGTGGAAGGCCGAGTTCCTCTCCCGCTACTACCGGGGACGGCTGCGACCCGCCGCGGCGTACTCGATGGGCCTCGTCGGCTCCTGGGCGAGGCTCGCGTCGGGGGCGCCCTCCCTGGCGAACTTCGTGACGCAGACGCCGGGCCTGGCGGCGCTCGCGAAGGCGGTCGGTGGAATCGCGCGGGAGAGGCGCCTGCCGAGGTTCTCGCGGGACACGTTCCGGTCGTGGTTCGCGCGGCGCACCCGGCGGAGCGGCGGACGGCCGGTCCTCCTCTTTCCGGATACCTTCACGAACCACTTCCATACCGGCATCGCGCGCGCCGCGGTCGAAGTCCTGGAAGACGCGGGCTTCGCCGTGACGCTGCCCTCGGCGGCGCTCTGCTGCGGCCGGCCGCTCTACGACTTCGGGATGCTAGGCCGCGCGCGCCGGGTCTTGGATGAAGTTCTCGACGTCCTGACGCCTGTCGTCGAGGCCGGCGTGCCGGTCGTGTTCCTGGAACCGAGCTGCGCCGCCGTCTTCCGCGACGAGCTTCCCGAGCTCTTCCCGAACGACCCGCGCGCGGCGCGGCTCTCCAAAAGCTCGCATCTCTTCGCCGAGCTCCTCGAAAAGGAAGCTCCGGAATGGCGACCCCGCGCGCTCGGACGGCGGGCGCTCGTCTCGTTCCACTGCCATCAGCGGGCGGTCTTCGGGATTGGAGCGGACCGGCGCCTCCTCGACCGCGCGGGACTCGACGTGGATCTCCCCGATTCCGGCTGCTGCGGGATGGCCGGCTCCTTCGGGTTCGAGAAATCGCATTACGAGATCTCGCTCGCGATCGGCGAGCGGGTCCTTCTCCCCGCGGTGCGAGCCGCCGCGCCCGATACGCTGATCGTCGCGGACGGCTTCAGCTGCCGGGAGCAGATCGAGCAGGCCACCGATCGCCGTGCCCTCCATCTCGCGGAAGTGATGCGGCTCGCGGCTTCTCCCGCCCGTATAGACTAGCGGCGCCTTCGATCACCCAACTCGATGGCCCAAATTTTTCACCGCAGTACGAACTTCCTGTCCCGATTCTCGATCTTCGGGTCGGTTTTCTTCCTCGCGATCCTCCTCTGGCTTTTCTACGACCTCGAGGCGTCCCCTTACACGACCCAGCAGACGATCGCCCGCGAGCAACCGGTCCAGTTCTCCCACGCGCACCACGTCGGCGCGATCGGCATCGACTGTCGCTACTGCCACACCTCGGTCGAGAAGGCGGCGTTCGCCGGGATTCCGCCCACGAAGACTTGCATGAACTGCCACTCGCAGATCTGGGCGCAGAGCCCGTACCTCGAGCCGGTCCGGGAGAGCTTCCGCACCGACAAGTCGCTCGAGTGGACGCGTGTCAACGACCTGCCCAATTTCGTCTACTTCGACCACTCGATCCACGTGAACAAAGGCGTGGGCTGCGAGACCTGCCACGGCCGCGTCGACCAGATGCCGCTCATGTACCAGGCGGCGTCGCTCCAGATGAAGTGGTGCCTGGAGTGCCACCGGCACCCGGAGAGGTATCTCCGTCCGAAAGAGGAAGTCTTCACGATGGGATGGAGGCCGCCGGTCGAGCAGGCGGTCCTGGGGGAGCGCCTGAAGCGCGAGTACCACGTGCGCGACCGGGTCGTGCTCGAGAGCTGTTCGACGTGCCACCGATGAAGCAGGTGTCCGGTACCGGGTCTCAGGTGTCCGGGAAGAACGCGCTTCCGGTGCATCCGGCGGGGCATGCGTTCACCCCGGCGAGCGGCCTCGACCGACGCGACCTCTTCAAGTTCGCGGGGGTGTCGCTCGCGCTCGCAGGAGTGACCGCCTGCACGCGCCAGCCGGCCGAGAAGATCGTCCCGTACGTGCGGCAGCCGGAGGAGATCGTCCCCGGAAAGCCGCTCTTCTACGCGACCGCGATGACGGTCGGCGGTTTCGCGACCGGGCTCCTCGTCGAGAGCCACATGGGCCGGCCCACGAAGGTCGAAGGCAACCCCCTCCACCCGGCGAGCCTGGGCGGCACCGACGCGTTCGCGCAGGCCGCGGTGTACTCGCTCTACGACCCCGACCGCTCGCAGACCCTGATCCAGCTGGGGGAGATCCGGCCCTGGTCCGCATTCCTCGGCGAGATGCGGATCGTCCTGGAAGAGGAACGACCGCGCCGCGGGGCGGGTCTCCGGATCCTGACCGGTACGGTGTCGTCGCCCACGCTCGCCCGGCAGCTGACCGAGCTCCTGGCGGCGCTTCCGGAAGCGCGGTGGCATCAGTGGGAGCCCTGCGCCCCGGACAACGCGCGGGCCGGGGCGACGCTCGCGGTCGGCTCGCCGGTCAACGTGATCCCACGCGTCGCCGCAGCGGACGTCATCCTTTCGCTCGACGCCGACTTCCTGGGATGCGGACCCGCGCAGTCGCGCCTCGCCCGGGAGTTCGGAGAGCGGCGGCGCGAGGGCGCTGCGGGCGCGGAGATGAACCGCCTGTACGTCGTCGAGAGCACGATGTCGGCGACCGGAGCGCGCGCGGACCACCGACGGCCGGTGAAGGCTTCCGAAATCGAAGCGTTCGCCCACGCCGTGGCATCTGCGGTCGGGCTGGGGGCTCCGACCGGAAGCGCCGAAGCGGGCGGTCCGTTCGCGGCCGATCGTTTCGCGCGGGCCGTCGCGGCCGACCTCGGTCGTCACCGGGGGCGGAGCCTCGTCCTCGCCGGCGATCACCAGCCTCCCGCCGTCCACGCGCTCGCGCACTCCTTGAACGGGATGCTCGGGAACGCGGGTCGAACGGTCCTCTACACCGAGCCGATCGAAGCGAGACCCGAGATCGGGCTCGACTCCGCGCTCGTCGCCGACCTCGCGGCCGGCAAGGTCCGAACGCTCTTGATCCTGGGGGGAAACCCGGTCTTCGACGCGCCGGCCGACGTCGGTTTCCGGGCGGCTCTGTCGAAGGTCGTCCGGCGGGTCCATCTCTCGCTCGAGAACGACGAGACCTCCGAAGAGTGTCAATGGCACGTCCCCGAGGCGCACTTCCTGGAATCCTGGAGCGACGCGCGCGCGTTCGACGGCACCGCGTCGATCGTGCAGCCGTTGATCGCGCCGCTCTACGGCGGCAAGTCCGCCCACGAAGTCCTCGCGGCCCTCTCCGACCAGCCTGAGGAGACGGGCTACGAGCTCGTGCGCGCGACCTGGAAGACCCGGATGTCCGGCGACTTCGAGACGGCGTGGCGGAGGGCGCTCCACGACGGCGTCGTCGCCGGGACGGCGGCCGCCGCGGTCGTCGCGCGGCCGGGGGGCGGAAATTTTCAAACCGGGGCCGGGAACCCGTCGCATGACTCCGGCCTCGAGATCACCTTCCGGCCCGACCCGACGATCTACGATGGCCGCTTCGCAAACAACGGATGGCTGCAGGAGCTCCCGAAACCGATCACGAAGGTCACGTGGGACAACGTCGCCGCGATCTCCCCGGCGACCGCGCAGCGCCTCGGTGTCGTCAACGAGGACGTCCTCGAGCTCTCGTTCTCGGGGCGCCGGGTTCGTGCGCCCGCCTGGGTGGTGCCCGGGCATCCCGACGACTCGATCGGGGTGACGCTCGGGTACGGTCGCGCGAAGTCGGGTCGTTTCGGTTCCCGCGCCGGCTTCGATGCGTACTCGATCCGACCGTCCGCCGCGCTCTGGCAGGGCGCGGGGCTCCAGGTCCGGAAGACCGGCGAAAAGTATCCGATCGCGGTGACCCAGCCGCACCATTCGATGGAGGGAAGGCACTTCGCGCGCACGGCTTCGGTCGAAGGAATCCGGCGCGACCCCGAGGCGATCGCGAAGATGGGAGAGAAGCCGCCGGCCTCGCTCTCGATGTACCCGCCGCGCCCGGTGAACACCTACGCCTGGGGGATGGCGATCGACCTCGGGAGCTGCGTCGGCTGCAACGCGTGCGTCGTCGCCTGCACTGCGGAGAACAACGTCCCGATCGTCGGCAAGGACCAGGTGGTCCGCGGCCGCGAAATGCAGTGGCTCCGGATCGACCACTACGCCGACGGCGACCCCGCGAACCCCCGCCACTCGTTCCAGCCCGTCGCCTGCGTCCACTGTGAAAACGCGCCCTGCGAGCTCGTCTGTCCGACCGCGGCGACGGTGCACAGCGCGGAAGGGCTGAACGACATGATCTACAACCGCTGCGTCGGCACGCGGTACTGCTCGAACAACTGTCCGTACAAGGTGCGGCGCTTCAACTTCTTCCATTACTCGACGCAGTTCCGCGCGCCGAGCATGCGGATGCTCGCCAACCCCGACGTCACCGTGCGCTGGCGCGGAGTCATGGAGAAGTGCACCTACTGCGTCCAGCGCATCAACGAGGGGAAGATCCGCGCGGAGCTCGAAAACCGGACCGTGCGCGACGGCGACATCGTCACCGCGTGCCAGCAGGCGTGTCCGGCGGGGGCAATCGTGTTCGGAGATATTGCCGATCCCGGGAGCCGTGTGTCGAAGATGCGCCGGTCGAACCTCTCCTATGGCCTCCTCGCGGAGCTCGGCACGCGGCCGCGCACCGAGTACCTCGCGGCGCTGACCAACCCCAACGCCGACCTGGACGAGGCGACACCCGCGTGAGCCGAGCCGTCCAGCCGGGGCGGGGCGGGCCGCCGGTGATCGAGCCGGGGCACACGTATGCCACGGTTACCGACAAGATCAGCTCGATCGTCCTCGCCCGGAGGACGCCGCTCTTCTGGGTCCTCGGCTTTTTCGCCTCCTTCACGCTGACGATGGTCCTGCTCGGGGCGATCAGCTATCTCCTCGCCAAAGGCATCGGGATCTGGGGCGTCAACCAGCCGGTCGGCTGGGGTTTCGCGATCATCAACTTCGTCTGGTGGATCGGGATCGGCCACGCGGGAACCCTGATCTCCGCGATCCTGCTTCTCCTTCGCCAGGAGTGGCGCACGTCGATCAACCGCTTCGCGGAGGCGATGACGCTCTTTGCGGTCGCGTGCGCCGGTCTCTTCCCGCTCCTGCACATGGGGCGGCCATGGCTCGCCTACTGGCTGCTCCCCTACCCGAACACGATGGCGCTCTGGCCGCAGTGGAGGAGCCCGCTCGTCTGGGACGTCTTCGCGGTCTCCACGTACGCGAGCGTGTCGCTCCTCTTCTGGTTCGTCGGAATGATCCCGGACTTAGCGACGCTGCGCGACCGCGCGCGGCGGAAAGGCTTCCAGATCTTCTACGGGATGCTTGCGATGGGGTGGCGTGGATCCGCGCTCCACTGGTACCGCTACGAGACCGCCTATCTGCTGCTCGCGGGGCTCGCGACGCCGCTCGTCATTTCGGTGCACACCGTGGTGTCGTTCGACTTCACGATCGGGATCATCCCCGGCTGGCACTCGACGATCTTCCCCCCCTACTTCGTGGCGGGAGCGATCTACGCCGGCTTCGCGATGGTCCTCCTGCTCGCGATCCCGCTGCGGGCGGTTTACGGGCTGCAGGACTTCATCACGATGCGGCACCTCGAGAACATGGCGAAGATTCTCCTCGCGACGGGCCTGATCGTCGGGTACGGCTACGTCATCGAAGCGTTCATGTCGTGGTACAGCGCGAACCCTTACGAGGGCTACATGATCGGGAACCGGATGCGCGGCCCCTATGCGCCGGTCTACTGGTCGCTGATGCTGTGCAACATCGTCGCGCCGCAGTTCCTCTGGTTCAAGCGCGTGCGGACGAGCCCGCCCGTGCTGTTCGGGATCGCGGTCGTCGTGTCGATCGGGATGTGGCTCGAGCGGTTCGTCATCGTCGTGACGAGCCTCCACCGCGACTTTCTCCCCTCGTCCTGGGGGATGTACTTCCCGACGATCTGGGACTGGGCGACGTTCGTCGGAACGATCGGGCTCTTCCTCGCGCTCATGTTCCTGTTCATCCGGTTCCTGCCGATGATCTCGATCTTCGAAATGCGGACTCTCGTCCCGGAAGCCGGGCCGCTCGCCATGCAGCCGATCCCGGAGCATTCGGTCGCCGGGGAGGAAGGTTGAGCTCGAACCCGATGCACCTTCCGCGCGTCTACGGTCTCCTGGCGGAGTTCGAGAGACCCGAGGAGCTCGTGGAGGCCGCGCGGCGCGCGCGCGAGGCGGGCTACCGCCGGATGGACGCCTACACTCCCTTTCCGATCCACGGGCTCTCCGACGCCCTCGGTTTCGGTCGAACGAAGCTCCCGCTCGTCGTCCTGGCCGGCGGCCTGATCGGCTGCGCGACCGCGCTCGGAATGCAGTGGTTTTCGACCACGATTCACTATCCGATCAACGTCGGAGGACGGCCGCTCGCCAGCTGGCCGTCGTTCATCCCGATCACCTTCGAGCTGACGGTCCTTTTCGCCGCGGTCTTCGCCGTTCTCGGCATGCTCGGGATGAACGGGTTGCCGATGCCTTACCACCCCGTGTTCAACGCGCCGCGCTTCGCCTTCGCGTCGCGGGATCGCTTCTTCCTCTGCATCGAAGCGAAGGATCCGCTTTTCAACGAGAGGTCCATCCGGGCGTTCTTCGAGAGCGTGGGCGCGCGGGAAGTCGTGGAGGTCGAGGAATGACGGGGAAGGTCCATCGCGCCACGATCTACCTCGGAGCGATCGCGCTGATCTCGGCGTGCGGCTGCCGCCAGGAGATGTACGACCAGCCCAAGTACCGGCCGCTCCAAAAGAGCGATTTCTTCGCGGACCAGCGCGCGTCGCGGCCGCTCGTCGAGGGGACGGTCGCGCGGGGCACGCTCGCGTCGGCGCCGGTCCCGGCCGCGGGAGCTCCGAGCGCGGAAGAGCTCCGGACGACGATGCCGGTGCCGCTCACCCGCGAGCTGCTTGCGCGGGGCCGGCAGCGCTTCGAGATCTTCTGCACTCCGTGCCACGACCGCACCGGGGGCGGCGGAGGGATGGTCGTCCGCCGCGGCTATCGTCCCCCGCCGTCGTTGCACATCGAGCGCCTCCGCGACGCGCCGATCGGCCACTTCTACGACGTGATCACGCGCGGGTTGGGCGCGATGCCCGACTACGCGCAACAGATCCCTCCGGAGGACCGCTGGGCGATCGCGGCATACGTCCGGGCGCTGCAGCTGTCGCAGCGCGCGGCTCTGGCCGACGTCCCCGAGCCGGAGCGGCGGAGCTTGAAGGAGCGGAAATGAACGGCGAGACCGACGTCGCCGCCCCGCACGCCCTGGAGCGCTTCCAGCGCCCGGCGCTCTTCCTCGGGGCCGGGGCACTCGCCGTCTGCGCAATCGGAGCGTTCTTCGCGCCGGCGCAGTTCTTCCGCTCCTACCTCTCCGCCTACCTCTTCTGGACCGGCATCGCGCTCGGTTGCATGGCGGTCGCGATGCTCAATCACGTCACGGGCGGAGCGTGGGGGCTTCCGATCCGCCGTCCGCTCGAGTCGGCGACGCGCACGCTGCCGCTGATGCTCCTCCTGTTCCTGCCGATCCTCTTCGGCGCACGGAAGATCTACGAGTGGGCGGACCCGGCGCGCGTGGCGCAGGATCCGGTTCTGCGCCACAAGAGCCTCTACCTGAACGTCCCGTTCTTTTCCATCCGCGCGCTCCTGTATTTCGGGGCCTGGCTCGGGTTCGCTTACTTCCTCAATCGGTGGTCCCGCGAGCAGGACGCGACGGGCGGCCGTGCGATCTCGCGACGGCTGCAGCTCCTCTCCTCGGCCGGGCTCGTCGCTTACGGGCTGACCGTGACGTTCGCGTCCATCGACTGGGCGATGTCGCTCGAGCCGCACTGGTTTTCGACCATGTACGGTGTGCTGTTCATCGCAGGACAGGGACTCTCCGCTTTCGCGTTCATCGTGGTCGTCCTGGTCCTGCTTTCGGACCGCGCACCGTTCGCCGGGTACGTCGGACCGAGGCACTACCACGACCTGGGAAAGCTGATGCTCGCCTTCGTGATGTTCTGGGCGTACGTCTCCTTCTCGCAATACCTGATCATCTGGGCCGGAAACCTGCCCGAGGAGATCCCCTGGTATCTCCGGCGCCTCCAGGGAGGCTGGGGCTGGATCGGGCTCGCGATCCTCCTCTTTCACTTCGTCCTCCCGTTTCTGATGCTGCTGCCCGCCTCCGCCAACCGGAACCCGCGAGTCCTCGGGGCGGTCGCCGGGCTCGTCGTTTTCATGCAGCTCGTGAACGTGTTCTGGATGACGCAGCCGGCGTTTGCGGGCGGACGGTTGCGGATCCACTGGATGGACCTCCTCGCCCCGATCGGAGTGGGAGGGGTGTGGTTCGGAGCTTTTCTCTGGCAGCTCGGTCGACGGCCCCTCCTTCCTCTGAACGATCCGGAGATGCAGCAGGCGGCGGTGCATGGCGCCCATTGATCCGCCGCCCCCCGTCACCCACGAGACGAGCGACGTCTCGATCGGCGGGATCGTCAAGTTTGGAATCGGCCTCGCGGCCGCGGCGATTCTCGTCCACGTCGCGATCTTCGGTTACTTCCGGGCGCTCGAAGCCCACGACCGAAAGCAGAACGAGCCCGTCTCTCCACTCGTGTCCGCGAGCCTGCGGCGCACGCCGCCCGAGCCGAGGTTGGAGCCGGACCCGCTCGCGCCGCGCCGGCGGATGCGCGCGAGCGAAGACGCGGTCCTGACGACCTACGGCTGGGTGGACCGCAATGCCGGCGTGGCGCGGATCCCGATCGCGCGCGCGATGGATCTGCTCGTCGAACGCGGTCTACCGGTGACGAAGCCGGTCACGCCGGTACCGACGCCGACGATGCTCGTCGGGAAACGGGAAACGGGAAACGGGAAACGATGAGACGGGCAGTCTTCGCTCTGACGTTCTTTACGGCTTCCCTGCCGCTTCTCGCGCAGACGGCCCCGCCCGACTCCCGCCCTCCGATCCTCGTGAACGTCGGGATCGCGCCGCGCCTCCTCCCCCTCGATCTGCCCTTCCGCGACGAGGCGGGACGGACCGTCCACCTCGCCGACTACTTCGGGAAGCGCCCCGTCGTGCTCGTGCTCGCCTACTACAACTGCCCCATGCTCTGCACGCAGGTCTTGAACGGCCTCCTCTCCTCTCTCCGCGTCCTCCCGTTGGACGTCGGCCGCGACTTCGAGGTCGTGACGGTCAGCTTCGACCCGCGGGACACTCCCGCCGCCGCCCGCGCGAAGAAGGAGCCTTACGTCGGACGCTACGGGCGGCGGGGCGCGGCGGGTGGCTGGCATTTCCTGACCGGAGAGCCGCGGTCGATCGCCGGCCTGACCGACGCCGTCGGGTTCCGGTACGCGTGGGACGAGCGGATCGGCCAGTTCGCTCACGCGAGCGCGATCTACGTCGCGACTCCGGATGGAAGACTCTCGCGCTACTTCTTCGGCATCGAGTACGCGCCGCGCGATCTGCGCCTCGCGCTCATCGAGGCTTCGCGGGGAAAGATCGGAACGCTCGTCGACGCGCTCCTCCTCTACTGCTACCACTACGACCCCGTCGCCGCCCGCTACGGCGCCGTCGTGATGAACATGGTGCGCCTCGGGGGAGTCGCCATCGTTTCCGGGCTGGTGGTGTTTCTCCTGCTGATGTGGCGAAGAGACCGTCGGCGGGATGCGACGGCGGTCGCCTCCCAGAGCGGAGAAGCGTGAGAGAGACCTTCCCGCTCTTTCCGGAGCAGGCCTCCTCGATGGCGCCGCACGTCGACCATCTTTACTTCTACCTGCTCCTCGTCAGCTTCTTCTTCGCGACGCTGATCGCGCTCGCGGTCATCTACTTCGCGATCAAGTATCGGAGGCGGTCGGAGTCGGAGCTCCCCCGCGGAGTCGAGGGCTCGTTGAAGCTCGAAGTCGCCTGGACGGTGATTCCGCTCTTCATCACCCTCACGTTTTTCTTCTGGGGGGCCAACCTCTTCTTCGCGATGAACCGGCCGCCGACCCATGCGCTCGAGATCTACGTCGTCGGAAAGCAGTGGATGTGGAAGATCCAGCACGCCGACGGACAGCGGGAGATCAACGAGCTGCACGTCCCGGTGGGCCGCGCGGTCCGCCTGACCCTGACCTCCGAGGACGTCATCCACGACTTCTTCGTGCCCGCTTTCCGCATGAAGAAGGACGTCGTTCCCGGACGCTACGCGACCGCGTGGTTCGAGGCGACCCGGCCCGGCCGGTACCACGTCTTCTGCGCGCAGTACTGCGGCACCAAGCACTCGGCGATGATCGGTTGGGTCGAAGCCATGGATCCCCTCGCGTTCCAGAACTGGCTCGCGGGCGGCACGGGCAGCGAATCGCTGGCTTCGGCCGGCGCGAAGCTGTTCGCCCAGCACGCGTGCAACACCTGCCACCGCCCGGATTCGCTGGCACGCGGTCCGAACCTCGAGGGTCTCTTCGGAAAGACCGTGACTCTGCAGGACGGACGCACGCTCGTCGCGGACGAGAGCTACATCCGCGAGTCGATCGTCGCGCCCAACGCGAAGCTCGTGACCGGTTTCCAGCCGATCATGCCGACTTTTCAGGGGCTGATCAGCGAGGAGGGACTCCTCCAGCTCGTTGCCTACATCAAGTCGCTCTCGAAAGCGGGCTCGTCGCCGGCGGGGGTGGCGCCGGCGGTCAAGGAGTCCGCTCCGGAGAGGGAGGCGCCAAAGTGAGCTCCGTCGTCGCCGTACCGCCCCGGTCGGAACACCCGATCGAGCCGCGCGTCCACTACCTGAACGCCCAGTACGGCGTGAAGTCGTGGCTGCTGACGCGCGACCACAAGCGGATCGCGCTCCTCTACCTCGCGTCGATCACGTTCTTCTTCTTCCTCGGGGGACTCTTCGCGCTGTTGATCCGGCTCGAGCTCCTGACGCCGGCCGGAGACCTCGTGCAGTCGCAGACCTACAACAAGCTCTTCACGATGCACGGCGTCGTGATGGTGTTCTTCTTCCTGATCCCGTCGATCCCGGCGGTGCTCGGCAACTTCCTGATCCCGATGATGATCGGGGCCCGGGATCTCGCCTTTCCGAGGCTGAACCTGCTCTCCTGGTACATCTACATGGTCGGCGCCATGTTCACTCTGTGGGCGGTGGTCCACGGAGGCGTCGACACCGGCTGGACCTTTTACACCCCGTACAGCACCGCCTCGTCGAACACGCACGTCATCGCAACCGCGGTCGGCATCTTCATCACCGGCCTCTCCTCGATCCTGACCGGCCTGAACTTCATCGTCACGATCCACACCATGCGCGCGCCGGGGCTGACCTGGTTCCGGCTGCCGCTCTTCGTGTGGTCGCACTACGCGACGAGCCTCATCTTCGTGCTGGCGACGCCGGTCATCGCCGTCACGCTCCTGATGGTCGCGGTCGAACGGCTCTTCCACCTCGGCATCTTCGACCCGCGGCTCGGAGGCGACCCGAT
>QHVV01000164.1 GCA_003222385.1 Acidobacteriota bacterium | reverse complement strand
AGGAGCGGCGCCGCGAGTACGTCAAGCTCGTGCGTCAGAAGGCCGAGGAAGCACGGGTCGCCATCCGCAACGTGCGCCGCGACGAGCTGCACCGCATCGAGCACATGCAGAAGCAGGGCGAGGTCGCGGAGGACGATTCAAAGCGAGCCACCGGCCGCCTGCAGAAGATCACCGAAGCCCAGATCGAGAAGGTCGACGCGCTCGCCAACCGCAAAGAGCACGAGGTGATGGAGGTCTAGTTCGCGACCAGGGGTAGCCTGGCTCCGAACTGAAGTTCGGGGGTTGACGCATCGCGTCGCAGGCCGCTAACGTTCGCGCCCGAGCTTGGGCGGGGCGAGCGCTGCGTGCCGGGGGGAAGGCAAATTCGGATCAACCGGATGCTTCGATACAGGCACGGCTGCAGGAAAACTCGGACGTCTGCGTTAAACGCGCCAATCTCCGGTTAGGGGGTATCCAATCGATGTTCATATTTCTGTCACGCCTGGGTCGCCTGCTGGTGGGCATTGCGGTGGTGATCGGGGTCACCAGCATCATCGGCTTCAACACGCTGAACACCGTTCCAGTCGCCTCTCACAACGCGAGCCACGGAGGGGGTACCGGCACGTCGACCCTTAACCTCGCTCTTCTCAATTCGACAGACGGCTTGCCGCATTATGGCCAGCAGATAACGTTCACAGTCTCAACGGAGGCGACCACGGAGCCCCATGTGAGTGTGGCCTGCTCACAGAATGGGATCGTCGTCTACCGCAACGACGCGGGTTACTACGCAAGCTACCCGTGGCCGTGGAACCAGACCATGACTTTGTCGTCATACACTTGGAGTAGCGGCGCGGCCGACTGCACGGCTAGCCTTTACTACTTCAGCGGCTCCAAAACCGTCACGCTGAAGACGCTCAGTTTTCACGTTTACGCTTAGCCAAGCGCGCACGTCCGCCGACAATCGAATAGAAAGAGGCCCCGGCTTTCGCCGGGGCCTCCTGTTTTGCCAAGCCTCCTTATCTTTCTAGCAGACAGCTAGGAGCCGGTGTCGTCATTGATGGTTAGAACTGACATCTCGCAGTGGCTCGTCGAGCCACCGACGGCGTTGGGGTCACTGGGCGTAAAGGTGACCCGCCACGAGATCGTCTTTCCCGGCGTCACATATGTGGACGTGTTGTTGGTGCTGGCCATCCCGTTGACCAGTGTGATCGGCCCAAACGTGGTCTTCAAACCGATCGCGTCGCAACTCCCGTTCTCGTATAGGGAGAAGGTCACTGTGCCGGTGCCGTTCGTGGTTCCGTCCGACAGCTTCACCGTGGCCGTGTCGTTCGGCAACCAGTTCTGGGCGGTCGTGGTGGTCGACGTGTCTTTCACCCTGAAGCACTCATTGCTCGAATCCGTGAACCGACCAGGGCTATCGTAGTTAGTCAGGTGCGCCACCGCCGCGAAGCAGTAGTACCCAGGCGCTAGCTTACTGGCCGACGTATTCACGTCGTCGGAATTCGCGCCAGATTTGCCGTCCTTTGGGTTGGCTGGGTTCGAAGTGTCGACCAGGGTTTTGCCGCTGCCAGCGGAGGTCCCGTCCGTCGAGCAGTCGGGGTTGGCGGTCGCACTCGGGCCGCAGAGATAGAAGTCCACGGTTCCGGTCGCGTCATCCGGAGTTGCCGCGCCGGTGACGGTGATGGTGGCCGTGTCGTGGACCGCCGTGCCCGGAGTAACCGTGCCGTTGGTGGAAGCCTGAGTCGTCAGACTCGGTGCGCACTGGCTGAAGGTGCCCAGCACGAAATCCTTGAGCGTCGCCGTGGTCGAGGTCGAGGATCGGCTCTCAGCACCAATGCTCGAGAAACACTCGCCCCCAAGGCCGAAGGAAGACAGGTTGATTCCGGCCTCGTAGAACTCGCCCTTCAGGTAGCTGTTGTTGCCACTCTTGTCCGTGTAGTCGGAGCTCCACGGGACAGTCGTGCCATCGTTCGCGTTAACGATCCCGCAAAATGGATCGCCGGTATTGGGCGTAGGGGACGCGCAATTGGCGGCCGTTGAGGACGCCTGCGTGTGCAGATTCGCGTCGGCGCAGTAGCCGGCCGGCTTGTTGGTTGCTGTGCAGCTGTCGTCCCAGGTGTAGACGGTGATGATCGAGTTAGTCCCGCCAATGCTGAAGTCGCTTACCACGAGGACGTCGCCGTTCTGGTGGGAGCCGCTAAAACTCCCATCCGCGTTCAGACCGACCTTGCCCTTGAAGAACCAGAAGCCATTCTGGGCGTCACCGCTGTTGTCGTAGCGGTCCAAACCGAAGTAGATGACCTCGCAGGTCGAGCTTAAGCTCGGACAGGTTGCGCTTGGGGTTAGCGAGTAGCGGACGGCGAACGCATGCACCAGATTGTCCTTGGCGGGCAGGCCGCCCGCGCCGTCCTTCCAGTTCCAGCTGCTGAGGAGCTGCGGGTCCTTGGAGCCACCCCCCGTGAAGACGGTTGCGTTGAGGGTGCACGAGGCCGCGGTGTTTCGGCTTGTGTCACAGGTCCACAAACCAGCTGTGGAGCCAGTGGTGTCAGACGCTGAACCACAGGCGGTGCCAGGTGGGCCGTACTGATGACAGACCTTGTCCCAGTCGTCGACCGCCGGCGGTGTACCCAGCGTGCTCGACGAGGCGTCGCCGTCGAGCTGGAACCTGCCCGTGTCGTGGACGGCGTAGGTCGGAGCCGAAAAAACCACAGTCAAGACGGCTGCGGAAAAAACGACCCCAAACCACGAAACTGCCTTACGTCTGCTGCTCGTCGCCACTCGGCCCGGTTTCCGAGCCTTAAGAGGCCCAAATCGAAGTTGCAAATTCATTCTCCTCGTTTCAACGCTCCCTCGATTGCCGCGCAAGCGGCCTGAGGTGAGCCGTCAAACGGTGCTTCCTACTTGCGGCAACTCAGTCTCAGGAGAGCTGGCCCGCTTGCGGCAGGCCACGGCGACACGCGAAGCTGCAAAGCAAAAAACCAGTACCGGTTGGCTCTCCCTGGTAGCTGCCCAGGCTGCGATACGGGCGGGCACCCTCGCTAATTCACGGGTCCGAATTAAGTACTCAAAATGTTGAATCCGGAAAACTGCGTGTCAATGGGACTTCGGTCCCTTTCAGGCACCGCAGTCTGATTTGACCTGCGGTTCTGACACCGTCCCGATCACCGAAGCGACGGATTCGGTGCCGGTCGGTACGCTTTCCTCACCCTTGGACTCCCAGGTCCCTCGCCACATCGGGATCATCATGGACGGCAACGGCCGCTGGGCCCGCCGCCGCGGCCGGCCCGCCAGCTTCGGCCACCGCCAGGGCGTGCGTGCGATCAAGCGAGTGCTCCAGGCATGCGAGGACCTGGGTGTGCACGACCTGTCCATCTATGCGTTCTCGACCGAGAACTGGGCGCGTCCGCGGGCTGAGGTGCGGGCGCTGATGCGGCTCTTCCACGAGACGATGCAGCGCGAGATCGAGGAGATGCACCGCCGCGGCGTGCGCATCGTGGTGAGCGGCCGTCGCGATGGCCTCTCCCCGCGGATGATCCAGCGCATCGACGAAGCGATGGCGCGTACCGCCAAGAACCGCAACGGAGTGCTCAACGTCTGCCTCAACTACGGGGGCCGGGCCGAGATCGTGGACGCCGTGCGCGCCCTGATTCGCGACGGTGTCTCAGGGCAAGATGTCGATGAAGACGCCATCTCGTCGCACATGTATCAGCCGGAGCTTCCCGATCCCGACCTCATCATCCGCACCGCCGGGGAGCGGCGAGTCAGCAACTTCCTGCTCTGGCAGGGGGCGTACGCGGAGATGCTCGTGTCCGAAACCCTGTGGCCCGACTTCGGCGTCGACGACCTCAAGGCGGCGTTGGCCGACTATGCCTCGCGGGTTCGTCGATTCGGGGCGCGACCCGAAGATGAGAAGGTCGCGAGAGGGGCCGGATGACCACCAACAATCCACTGCTGGCCAAAGGCTGGAAGCCCAGCCCGCTGATGGTGCGCATCCTCACCGCCTTCGTCTTCCTCGGCGTGGTCATCGGGCTCGTGCTCGCGGGCATCTACGGCGTCTACCTGCTGGTGCTGATCCTCGGCGGGCTGGCCCTGTACGAGTTCAACGGGCTGTCCGACCTGATGGGCTCGCGCGCGCCGGCCTGGCTGCTCTACCCGCTCGGCATCTTCTTCGCGTTCAGCGGCACGGTCCTGAAGGAGGTCGACGTCACCCTCGTGCTTGCGCTCGCGCTGGTCGGCGGGCTGGGCGCGTTCCTCTTTCTTCCTGGTCGCCGCCAGGGACTCAGCCGCTGGGCGATGGGCCTGGCCGGGGCCCTGTACGTCGGCATGCCGTTTAACTTCTACCTGCTCCTGTACACGTCCAAGCCGAACGGCCTGGTGTGGACGCTGTTCACGATCTTGGCCGCCGTCGCCAGCGATGCGGCCGCCCTGCTGGTCGGGAGTCGAATCGGCCGGCACCCATTCTTTGCAGCGATCAGCCCCAAGAAGACGCTCGAAGGCGCGATCGCGGGTGTGATCGGATCGGTGCTGGTGATGCTGATCGGGGTCTCGGCGGTGCTCGGCCTGAACCCGCTGCATGCGATCGCGCTTGGTGTGCTGGTCGGCACCAGCGCCGAGGTGGGGGACCTGGTCGAGTCGCAGATGAAGCGCCTGGCCGAGGTCAAGGACTCCTCGCATCTGATCCCGGGCCACGGTGGCGTGCTGGACCGCCTGGACTCGATCCTGTTCCCGCCGATCCTCGTCTATCTATACGTGATGGTTTTCCATCTGCTCTAGATGACGCGGCCCATCAA
>QHVV01000163.1 GCA_003222385.1 Acidobacteriota bacterium | reverse complement strand
AAGCCGGGCACGCCGCCGCCCACGATCAGGTAACGGATCAGGACAAAAAGAAGCGCTGCGATCCCGACGATGGTGAGGGAGAAGCCGATCAGGCTCGACAGCTGCAGAGGCAGCGTGCTGAAGCCGGTGATCATGTTGACCGCGTGCACCACCAGCTTGCGAAAGGTGTAGTTGGACTTGCCCAGGGTGCGCGGCTCATGGCGGACCGCAACGGAGGCGAAGCGCGTCGTGCCCCACGTCAGGAGGACGTCGATCGACACGTAGGGGCCATCGAACCCCGCAAACGCGTCACGGATCCTGGTCCGGAACGCGCGGAACGGCCCCGCTTGCCGAGCGATGGGCGCGCCCATCGCTGATTGCAGCGCGATTTTCGTCACCTGGCTGGCCAGGTCACGCCACAGCCCATGCGTCTCTTGCGCCGGCGGTCCATACACGACGTCCTTGTCGTCGCTGAGCTTCTCCAGCAGCTTGGGGATCTCTTCGGGAGGATGCTGCAAATCATCGTCGAGGGTGACGATCACATCATGCCGCGCTAAACGGATCCCGCACAGCACCGCGTTGTGCTGGCCGTAGTTCCGCATCAGATGCACGCCTCTGACCCATTTGTGATCTCGGGCGAGGCTCTCGATCACCGACCACGTGCCGTCGCGGCTGCCGTCGTCGACGATGAGGAGCTCGTAATCCGTCGCGGCTGCGTCGAGCACCGGCTCGAGCCTGCTGACGAGTTGGGGAAGGGACAGCTCGCTGTTGTAGGCGGGCACGACCGCCGAGACGCTGGTTCGAGGGGACGTCACAAGCGGAACAGAGGATAGCAGCCGGTTCTCGACCTCTCGGCGAGAGCCGGCCGTGGCCCCTCCGGCGCTTCGCGCCACCTCCCCATGAATGGGGAGGAGCCACCTTCCATTAATGGGGAGGAGCCACCTTCCATTAATGGGGAGGAGCCACCTTCCATTAATGGGGAGGAGCATTAGCTTCTCCTCCCCATGAATGGGACGGCGTTGGGTTAGGTCACGGTTACCTGGAGGCCCGCGAACGCGTCGACGATTTTTGGACTTCGGGCGTCTGCGACCCAGACCCCGAAGTACACCTTGCCCGGGGCGGCGCCCGTGCTGTTCCAGCTGTAGGTTCCGCTGGTCGCGTAGGCCTGCACCAACTGCCAGGTGCTGACCGACGCGGGGCGCATCCAGAACTCGTAGCGCGGGTTGATGCTGGTGCAGCTGGAGGCGGCGCCGGTGACGGTGATGTGCGCGCCGGAGCCATGGGCGACCGAGGCCGGGGTTGCGGAGGCGGTCACAGACGCGCATCCCGGAGCTGTCACCGAGAAGGGAAGGCTGACGCTGGCGTCGAGACTGCCGGCCGAGCTTGCATCCTTGACCCACACCCCGATGTTCTCGGTGCCCGTGGCCGCGCCGGTGCTGTTCCAGCTGTAGGTTGAGCTCGTCGAGTAGCCCTGCAGCAGCTGCCAGTCCGTGTGCCCCTGCCACCTGGCCCAGAACTCATAGCGCGGATTGGGGCAGGCGCTGGTCGAGCCAGTGAACGCAACCTGGGTTCCAGCCATCTGCGAAGACTGAGGCGTGCTCGCGATCGTCGCGCCGGAGCAGGACGTGCTCGGCGTCGAGGCCCCGAAAAAGCTCGCCAGCGTGGTGGCGGTGGAGTCATTCGAGTTGAGGGCGGCAAGACCCCACGCCGACTCGACCGTCGACAGGATCGAGTAGTGGTTGTAGGCCACGCCCGAGACCTGGCCACGCACCGCGTTCGGTCCCGCGACGACGAGGTCCACGCGGTTGTTGCCCGACGAGTCGTCTTCATCCCACGTCAGCAGCAGGACCGAGTTCTGAGTCGTGAAGGCGGGCGAGCTGAGGATGGCGGGGATCTGCGTCCTGAGCCACGCATCGCCAGTCGCGATCGAACAGTCGTGCATGTCGTTGCACATGTTGGGTGTGATCCACGAGTAGCTCGGTGTGGTCGACGCGCTCCGCAAGTCGGTGCTGAGCTGTGTGAACGGAACCACGTGCGACTGGCAGCGGCTCGCGTTGGTGCGGATGTCGTTGTAGTAGACGAACGGATTGTGCTTGACCGCGTACGGGTAGGCGTCGGAGGTGGCGCAGCTCGCGGGCATGCTCTCCATGTAAGCCTTCCAGCTTCGGCCGGCGGACTCGATGCGGTCCATCAGGTTGGTGGCGTTGACCGGACACACGGCCGGCGAGCAGTCGCTGGTGATGCCGAACGTGCTGGCGCCGGTGAGGGCCAGGTAATTGGGCAAGCTTGGGTGCGAGATCGCAAAGTCATTCGACGCATAGCTGTACTGAGCGGCCAGGCCGTTGATGTACGAGGCCTGGCTCGTGTTGCCGATGATCGATGAGGCGGACTTGTTCTCCATCACCACCACCACGACGTGTGCGAATGACGGCACCACGGCGGATTGAGTCGCCGAAGTTGCGCTTGATGCGGTTGACGGCACTGCGCCGATGACGGCGGCGGAGCAGAGCACGACGCAGATTCGGGCCAGGCGTCCTGTGTTCATAGCCGCCTTTCTCTGCGCCTGGCAAGGAGAGTCCGACGACGAAGGCGTTAATTTTCTGCTCGCCGAGGTAAGGCCCGGTGAACGAGGACGAGCTCAGCTCAGTTCGGTTTCAGTTCACCGTGACCGGGGTGCTTGCATTTGCGTCGAGGCTGCTCGGGCTTCCGGAATCTTTGACCCAGACCCCGAAGTAGACCGTGCCGGCGGCCGCCCCAGTGCTGTTCCAGTCGTAGGTGGTGCCAGTAGAGTAGCCCTGAACTAGCTGCCACGTGCTCATTGAGGCGGCGCGCATCCAGAACTCGTAGCGAGGGTTAGGGCTGGTGCAGCTAGAGGCGGCGCCGGTGATGGTGACGTGGGTGCCCGATCCATGCGTGACAGAGGTCGGCGCCGCGGAGACTGTCACCGATGCGCACTTTGGCGTCGTCACTGAGTAAGGGATGCTGGTGGACGCGTCGAGGGTGTTGGCCGAGCTCGAGTCCTTAACCCATACCCCGATGTATTCGGTACCCGGGGCCGCGCCTGTGCTGTTCCACGTATACGTGTTGCTCGTCGAGTAACCCTGAAGCAGCTGCCAGGTGCTGTATCCCTGCCACCTGGCCCAGAACTCGTAGCGCGGATTGGGACAGCCGGTGGCTGTGGCTGTGAAGGTGACCTGGGTGCCCGAAGCCTGGGGCGACGCAGGCGCCGCGGACTCTGTCACCGAGGCGCAGGCGGCGGGAGTCACCGTGAAGGTGGTGGTGCTGAAGGTGTCGTAAGTGCCCAGATAGTCGGTGTGATCCCCCGCACTGCTCGCATCGCGCGCCAGGACCAGGAAGTAGTAGCGGCCGAAAACCTGGGCGCTTGCGCTCCAGCTGAACGTGGCGCTGCTCGAGTAGTCCTGGCCGAGATTCCACGCGGTCTGTCCCGGCAGCTGCACCCAGAACTGGTAGAGCGGGTTGGGACATCCGGTCGAGGTAGCGGTGAACTGCACGGTCGTGCCGTAAGCGCCAGGCGAGGCCGGCGATGACGTGAGCTGGGCGGTGCCGCAGTGCCCTGGAACGACGGCGTTCGTGGTGAGGCTGTCCTGGCCGTCCGCGTCGGTGGCTGTGACCGTGAAGGTATAGCTCGTGCCCTGCTGCAGGTTGTTGAAGGTGGCGGAGGTTGCGCCCGCGGGCAGTGTCATCGTCGTCGTGGCCGGCTGGCTGGTCACGGTATAGCCGGTGATGGGGGTGTGGCAGGTCTGCGCGGGTTTCCACGTGATGCTCGCGCTCGTGAAACCGCTGACCGCGACCGGGTCGGGCATCATGCGCGGCGGGCTCGGCAGCGCGTTGGCGTACGCCTGCGCCTGGCCCATGTAGTAGGTCCAGTCCCAGTACGGACCGGGGTCGGTGTGGTGCTCGGCTCCGCCGTAGAGGCCGGGGTTGTTGGGGTCGGGCACCTCGGCGTGGCCGATGACGTGGGTGCGGTCCATGGGCACGCCCCAGCGCGAGCATATGGAGGCGATCAGGTGCGCGCTTGCCTGGTACATCACGGTCGTGTACCAGGTGGGCTGAGCGTAGGCGAAGCCCTCGTGCTCGATGCCGATCGCGCGGGTGTTGTAGTCCCAGTTGCCCGCGTGCCAGGCGATGTCGTGCTCGTGCACCATCTGCGTGATCTGCCCGGCATCCGAAACGACGTAATGGGCCGAGGCCTCTGCATTCGGATCCTGAAAATGCTGGATCGCCGAGCCGTAGGTGCCTTCGATGTCGTGGATGACGATCAGCTGCACGGGATAGTCATGCGGACGGTTCGCATACGAGTAGTTGTTCACATTCGCTGGATTCCACGTCGCGCCGCTGTAGTCGGGGGTGTCGGCAACCATTGACGCCCCACCAATCGGCGCGTTGGGCGCGAGGCTCGAGCTGGGCAGCGCTTGCGCTGCGAGGACGATCTGCTCGCCGCTGTTCGTGGTGCGTGATTCTCCTGAGCGCAGCGCGTCGTAGATCTGCGTCGCCACCACCGGGCCTTGGGTAGCCACGACCGCGGGCTGCCACGACGCCAGGTCGTTGGCGCCCGTGTGCGCGTTCGCGAGCAGCGCGGCGCCGGCGTCGAGATTTGCGCTGAGGTCGCTTTCGATCTGGGCCTGGCTGTCGCCGCTCAGTCCGGCGGCCTGCGCCATCTGCTTCGGCGTCACGTGCATCGGGCCAACTCCGCCATCGCTCGCCGGGGTGCCGATCCATTCCCAACGGCTGTTCACGTAGGTGATCGCCTCGACCAGGGGCA
>QHVV01000070.1:1550-21760 GCA_003222385.1 Acidobacteriota bacterium | reverse complement strand
CTCCAGAAGCTGCAGGCGGTCTCTCTCGTCTCGATCGAAAGCCGGGGCCCGGTGAAGACGAAGCTGTCGCCCCTGCTCCGGACGCCGAACGAGGGCGTGGGCCTCTACGAACGCGAGGGGTGGACCGCGGGGCAGACAGGCGAGCGGACGATCACGTTGACCCGTCGGTCCGGCCCCTCCGAGCCGATGAGCTTTCGTTTGACGTGGCAGGGCGAGGAGGGCGTCTTCAGCAGCCCGAACTCCATCGAGCTACCGCTCGACACGCCAGTTTCCCTCCCGGTGAAGATCACCGCCAGGAAAGAGGGCGCGCACAGCGCGACCCTCTCGATCGATCATCCGTCGATTCCGGGGCACGTCCACCGCGTCCTCGCCGCGATCGTCGTGCCTCACCGGCTGACGGCGGAGGACGGATACTCGATCAAGGCCGAGGTCGTTCCGCCGACACCGAGCGACATCGGCGTGTTTGTCGACGTCCCACCCGACACCGCCGCGCTCCGCTTCGGGGTGTCGGCGCCCGGCTTCTATCCCACGCTCATCGGCCCCGACCGGGACGGGTTCTATCCGTGCCCGTTCGACCTGCAGGGGCAGACCCCAGCGCGGTGCGCGTTCGCGAATCCGCAGCCGGGCGTCTGGGAGATCAACGTGGCGAGCAGCGCCATGCGCAACTTCGACCCGGAAGCGCCGGATCCGTTCAAGCCGACCCCCGTGACCGTCACCGCGACCGCCGCGTCCGTCGGGCTCGCCGTGGCGCCCGCTCCGGTCGCGCTCGGCGCCGATCGGTCGCAGCCGCTCACGCTGACTCTCGAGAACCGTCTCGGCAAGGTCGCGGCCGCCGCGGCGTCGGTCGACCTCGGCAGCGCGATCCGCTCGCGGGCGACGATGCGTCAGGGGGAGCAGCATCTGTACGAGATCGTCGTGCCGAAGGGGACGACATCGCTCCTCGCCCGCGTCCAGCCACCGAAGGACTCGAGAGCCGACCTCGACCTCTACGTGCTCGACTGCACGGAGCCGGAGAAGCCGCCCGAAGCGCCCGCGGGCGAGCTCGAGAAGGGAAAGAAGTCGCCAATGCGCCCACCGCCGCTCTGCGCTCCCGCGGTCAAGTCGGCCGGAGTGGGTGCCGGCGCGGAAGCGGAGGTGTCGAGCCCGAAGGCGGGCCGCTGGGTGATCGTCGTGGACGCCTTCTCGGCGCCCGACGGACCCGTCGAGTACGAGTACTTCGACTTCTTCTCCCACCCGGGCTTCGGCGCGATCGCGGCCGCGGACCTCCCGGAGGAGCGGCCTCCGGCGACCCGCTGGCAGGCGCGGGCGAACGCGTGGGCCGCGCGCCTCCCGCAATCTCCGCGACACCTCGCGGCGCGGATCGTCGCAACGAGCAAGGACGTGACGAAGCTCTCCGGCCGGTTCGGTCAGGGAGACAAGGAGCTGATTCCGCTCGGCGCTGCGGAGGTCTGGTTCGAGGTGCCGCCGCCAGCCGCCGCTGCGCGATGAGGAGGATCCCGCTCGCGATCGGTCTCGCGGCCGCCGGTGCGCTCGGCTCCGGGCCCGGACCGGCCTCTTCCGCGCCGCGGATCGAGATCGGGCCGAATATCCTCGTCAGCCGCGACGGGGACTTCGCGCACTGCGAGACGATGATCGCCGCGAGCCCGACGGATCCGAAGAACCTCCTGGGCGGCTCGATCACGCTGTCACGGCCGGACGGGAGCGCGGCAAACAAGGCGTACGTCTCGTTCGACGGCGGCGCGGCGTGGTCCGACGTCACCTTCCCGGAGGAGCTCGCGCACGGGGGAGCGGACCCGCAGGTCGGGTTCGGTGCGACGGGAACGGCGTACTTCATGGGGCTGGCGAACGGGATGAACTTCTACCGCTCCGAGGACGGCGGCAAGACATGGGGGAAGGCGGTCCTTCTCGGCAAGGGTCACGACCACGAGATGCTGATCGCCGACCACACGACGGGGCCGTTCGCCGGGCGCGTGTACGTCGCCGACGAGACGGACCAGAAGGGCTCGAACGAGATCGAAGACCTGCAGATGCGTCGCCGTGTCGTCCTCTTTCGTTCCTCGGACGACGGCCGCTCCTTCGTCGGCCCGGTGGAGGTCGCCCGGGGAGACGGACACGGGCTTGCGGCGTACAACCTCCTCGTTCTCTCGGACGGAACCCTCTTCATCCCGATGAGCGAGTACCCGAACTATGCGCTCGACAAGAGCGCGTCGACCTGGAAATTGGTTTTTTCGACCTCGTCGGACGGAGGCGTGACGTTCTCGCCGCTCCGGCCGATCGGCGAAATCCGCTTCGGTGGCCTCGAGGCGATGCGCCGGCAGCAGAAGAGCGGTCGGATCGATCAGATCGGCGGGCCCGTGTTCGCCGTCGATTCCGGGCGGCGATTTCGAGACCGGCTCTACGCCGTGTGGACCGAGCTCGACGGAGATCGGTTCCGTCTCCTCCTCTCGTTCTCAACCGATCGGGGCGCCTCGTGGAGCAGGCCAAAGCCGGTCGTCCGCGACGCGCCCGCCGACGCGTCGCAATTCCAGCCGATGATCGCGGCCAACCCCGACGGAGCTCTCGGAGTCTTCTGGTACGCAACCGAAGGTCGGTCCGCGCGCGACCGGTTCGACGCTTTCTTCTCGGCGTCCCTCGACGGCGGAGTGACCTTTCTCCCGCCGTCGCGCGTCTCGAGCGAGACCTCCCGACCGTCGGGCACCGGAAACCTCCGGCCCGGTCCCTGGGTACGGGACGACCGGGGCATGGTGACCGTCTACCTGTCGTCCGGACTCTCGCGCTGGCCCGACGGCGGGGATTACATCGGGTTGACGGCGGACCCGGATGGGAACTTCCATCCGTTTTGGGCGGACGGACGGAGCGGCACGTACCAGCTCTACACGGCCGCGATTCGCATACGTACTGACCGAGCTGCCGAGCGTCCGACCCTCGAGTCGAAGTCGCTCTCAGGGAAGATCACGCTCTCGTTCGATCCGGTCCGGTTCGATCCGTCGAGCCGGGAGGTGCTCCTCCCGGTGCGCTTGAAGAACGTCTCGAAGGAGACGCTCTATCCGCCGTTTCGCGTCGAGGTGAAGGAGCTCGTGCATCCCTACAACGTGAAGGCGCACGAGGAGACGAGCGTTCCCACAATCCGCAACGCGGCGAACGGACGGAGCGGAGTCGGCGCCGTTTTCGACTACGCGAAGGCCCTGGGCGACCTCGACGCCCTGGCCCCGGACGCCGTCACGGACGCGCTCGTGTGGAGGCTCGAAGCCGCCTCCGCGACGAAGACGGACTTCTACATCGGCGCGGACATCACAGGATTCGTCGCGAAAAGCGGGGAGAGGAAGTGAGCCGCGGAGTACCCCTCGGTCTCGCGCGCCGCGCCGCTGTCTTATTTCTGGTCGGCGCGTCGGCGCCGGTCCTCGCTTCCTCCCCGTCCGCCTCCGGCACAATCGAGGTCGGCGAGGACCGGCCCGTGGCGGCCCGATACGACGCCGCTCATCCCCGTCGAACGAATTCCCCTGCCGGGCCGCTTTCGGTGGAAGAGGTGCTGCATGCGCCCACCCTGGCGCCTTACTCGCCTCCCGCATTTTCACCGGACAAGCGGCTGCTCGCGTACGTCGTCACGGACAACAGCCGCCGGCGCGAGGCTGTGGACGACAAGGAGCTTCTTCGCGCCGGAGTCGCCTGGTACGGCGTGGCCTCCGACATCTGGGTAAGTGATCTCGAGACCGGGCAGCGTCGCAACGTCACAGGGGGAGTCGGGAACAGCTGGGCACCGAGCTGGTCTCCGGATGGCCGCGGTCTCGCGTTCCTGTCGGACCGCAGCGGCGGTCCCCGGATCGGGCCCGCCCGCCTCTGGATATGGGATCGTGCCACCGGAAAGCTGCGCCAGATCGGCGCCGCGGACGTTCGGGAAGGTTTTGCTGGAATCGGGTGGGCCGGGGACGAGCGCTCGGTCCTCGTTTCTCTCTTTCCGGAAGACCTCGGACGGGAGGGCTACGCCGCCCGAATCGAGGGCAAGGGAACAGCGGGCGCGTCGAATTCCGGCGTAACGGCCAAGGTCTTCGAGTTCGATCCCTCGACTCCCGAGGCGGTTCCGAGCACCGACCAGATCAACCTCGATCTCTGGCGGCGGGATCTCGGTTTGATCGACGTGGACACCGGAAAGGTTCGCCGACTCGCGAAAGGCTCCCGCATCGGACACTACGCGGTGTCCGCGGACCATCGGCGGGTCGCCTATACGTTACTCACTCGATCGGAGAAACCCGGAACGGGTCAATACCTTTACGACCTCGTCGTGCAGGACCTTTCCGGTGGTGAGCCTCGGGTCGTCGCATCGAATTTGCGCCTGACGCTTCTCGCGAATTCCTTCAGTTGGGCGCCCGCCGGCGATCGCATTGCCTGGCGAACCGGCGGACCCTCCGCGGAGGACGAGGTCCACGTGGTCTCGGCGGCCGGCGGACCGTCTCGTCGGATCGCCCAGAACCCGCGGACCGAGAAGCTGGCCTTCGAGGTGGATCCGCCGACCTGGGACGAGTCGGGGCAGAACGTTTTCTTCATCCGCGAGGGTGTCCTCTGGCGTGCGCCGGCGGACGGATCGGGGGCTGCAGCGTTTGCAACGTCGAAGGCACACGAGCTCGAAATCATCGCTCCGCGGCAGCAACGCCTTTTTTCGCCCGTCCGGGGCCGGTTTGCGCTGGTCACGAGCTCGAATCCGAGCACCAAGCGCGTGGGATTCGCGAGAATCGACCTTCAGTCGGGCGCCGTCTCTCCGATTTTCGAAGAGGACAAACGTTACGGCGGGTACGGCACGGAGCCCACGATTTCTTCCGACGGGGCGAGCGTCGCCTACGTTGCGGAGGACGCCGTCCACCCCCCGGATCTCTTCCTGCGCAGCGGGGACTTCGCGCAGGCTCGAAAGGTCAGCGAGGTCGCCCCTTCGCTCGCAAACCGATCTTTCGGGCGAGCGGAGGTCATCGAGTGGCGCAGCATCGACGGGGAGATCCAGAGGGGCGCGCTCGTCTATCCGTCCGGCTACAAAGCCGGTAAGCGTTATCCCCTCATCGTCAAGGTCTATGGAGGAAGCTCGATATCCAACGATCTGAACCGCTTCGGATACGCGAGCGCCGCGATCGAGAACCTGCAGCTCTTCGCCACTCGCGGATACGCGCTCCTGCTCGCCGACTCGAAGCTGAACGTGGGAAGCCCCATGGTCGATCTCATGAAGAGCGTCATGCCCGGCATCAACAAGGCAGTCGAGTCCGGTGTGGCCGACCCTGCGCGCATCGGGATCACCGGACACAGCTACGGCGGTTACAGCACCCTCTCCCTGATCGTCCAGTCGCGAAGATTCCGAGCTGCCGTGATGCGCGCCGGGATGGGCGACCTGATCGGCGCGTACGGGCAGCTCGCCCCCGACGGAACGAACTACGGGCTCGAGTGGTCCGAGAGCGGCCAGGGAAGGATGGGTGGAAGCCCCTGGGAGTTTCGCGAGCGTTACCTGGAGAACTCGCCGATCTTCTACCTCAACCGCGTCGAGACGCCTCTCTTGATCATTCATGGGGACAAGGACGACGCGGTACCCGCATTCCTCGCCGACGAGGTCTTCACCGGGCTGCGGCGCCTTGGAAAACCGGTGAGCTATGTCCGGTACGAAGGCGAAGGGCATTGGGAGGGCACGTGGAGCTACGCGAACCAGCTCGACGTACTGAATCGAGTGCTCGCCTGGTTCGATCGACACTTGAAGGGCGGGAAGCGGCCCACGACCGACGAGAACGCTCGCAACGCGGCTTCGCCGTGAAGATCTCCTGCGGGTCTCCTCCCTCGTGTGTGAGCCGCGGAGTTCCCCTCGGTCTCGCGCGCCGCGCCGCTGTCTTATTTCTGCTCGGCGTGTCGGCCCCGGTCCTCGCTTCCTCCCCGTCCGCCTCCGGAACAATCGAGGTCGGTGAGGATCGGCCCGTGGCGGCCCGATACGACACCGCACCGCTCATCGAGCCGCACCTCGCAGTGGATCCGGCCGACGGGAAGCACCTGCTCGCCGCCTCGATCGTTCTCACGAAACCGGATATCTCCCAAACTGATTGCGCCTCCTTCGTCTCCTTCGACACGGGCGCAACCTGGAGTCACCGGAATCTCGGTCTCTCGGACTGCGCCGACGTGTGGACCGCCTTCGCATCCGACGGCAGCGCTCTTCTGTCGGTGCTCGGAGCGGGCGCGCTGCTCGTCTACCGCTCCGGAGACGGCGGGCGGACGTGGAGCAAACCGCTCGCGTTCGACGGGAACCTCGATCACGAGACGCTCTTCGCCGCCTCGAGCGGTCCCGTGTACCTGGTGGCGAGCCAGGATACGAACGAGCCCGCGAGCGGGAAGCACCGGACGAGCGTCTTCGTGGCGCGTTCGGACGACGGCGGCCGGAGCTTTGCCGAGCCGACGCGCTTTTTTCCGAGCAACCTCGACAGCAACGCGATGACCTTGGTCATCCTCTCCGACGGCGCGGTCCTCGCGTCGTTCGCCGACTACCAGCGGCCGGGCCCCGAGGGACCGGTCTGGCTTGAGCCGGGACGCTCCTGGATGGCGGTCTCGCGCGACAAGGGAAAGACGTTTGCGGCGCCCATGATGATCTCCGATGCGTGCGGGCGCGGGTTTCCGTCGCTCGCCGTCGACTCGTCCAGCGGTCCGACGCGCGACCGCCTGTATTGGCTCTGCAACACGCAGCGCTTCGAGGAGATTCTGCTCCACCGCTCGGCCGACCGGGGCGAGACCTGGTCGAAGCCGGTCCGAGTGAACGTCTCGTCCGGACGCCGACCATACGTCCGCACGCCTTCGATCGCTGTGAACAAGGACGGCGTCGTCGGCATCACCTGGTACGACGCACGCCACGAGAAGCTGAAGTTCAAGGACATCTACCAGTGCGTCGAGCTCTACTTCGCGGCGTCACTCGACGGCGGCGAGACCTTCCTCCCGGACGTGAAGGTGTCGAGCGCCCCGAGCTGCGCCGATGCGCCGCGGAACGGGCTGGCGAAAGCGCGGTGGCCGGCGGGCGGCGACTACACCGGGCTCGCTGCGCGGCCGGACGGGAGCTTCCACTTGCTATGGTCCGACAGCCGCGACGGAATGTACCGGCTCCGTCAGTCGGTCGTGAAAGTGGACCGAAAGGCAGCGGCGCAAAACGCCGCTTCGGCGACGAAGTGACGAATCGGTGACGGGAGGCTCATTCGCATGGAGACGTTCGCGTTGACAGGTGCTTCGATCTCTCTCCTCCAGAAGCGTGGAGAAAAAGTGAGCCGACGGCGCCTCTCATTCCTGCGACTCGTCGCGGCGCTCCTCGCCTCCGCCGCGTCCTCGAGTTCGGCCGCCGGCGAGATCCCTTTGATCCGCGTCGAACGGAACGTGCGCGTGAGCAGTAGGAACCCCGAACGACTGCACCACGAGGTCGGCATGGCGGCGAGCCCGACGGATCCGCGGCGGCTCCTCGCCTGTGCAATGATCTTCGATGGGCGCGACGCTTCCCGCCATACGATCGTCTATGCGTCGAGCGACGCCGGCCAGAGCTGGGCACCCACTCTGGAGGTGAAGCTGACGCGTTTCGTGGGGGACCCGGACGTCGGCTTTGCGCCCGACGGGTCGGCGTACTTCTCGACGCTCCCGCTCCACTACGAGTCCGACGCGGATCACGAGACGCTGGTCTACCGCTCGGCCGACGGCGGCCGGACGTGGTCGGAACCGGTCCACCTTCCGTTCATCGACCGCGAATACCTGGCGGTGGACCGAACGACCGGCCCGCATCGCGGACGCGTCTACCTGCACGGAAACGCGGTCGCGGATCCCACCGTCGACGGCGATGAGCGCGTCGTCTTCACGCTGTTCCGATCCGACGACGGCGGAAAGACGTTCGGCCCGCCGCGGAAGCTGCTTCCGGACGGAGACAAGATGGCCCTCGGCACGGGTAATGGCGCCGTGCTGTCGGACGGCACGTACGTCGCGCCGTTCTTCGAGTTGAACGATCGGAAGAACCTGGCGCACGTCGAGAAGGACCGGCCTTCCGGCTCGGTCAAGGTCGTCCGTTCCGAGGACGGCGGAGACCATTTCGCCAAGGGCGGCGTCGTCAGCGAGTGGACAATGTGCCGAGGCTGGACCCCGGGGATGCCGTACCTCGCGGTCGATGCAACGACGGGTCCATTCAAGGACCGGCTCTATGTCGTCTGGACGGACCGGCGCTCCGGACGATGCGAGATCCTCTTTTCCTTATCCTCCGACAACGGGAAGACCTGGTCCAAGGCGGCAACCATTTCCGATGATCGCTCGCCCGCGGAGCGGGATCGCGGCAGGGACCACATGATCCCGGCCGTCGCCGTGAATCGGGCGGGGGTGGTCGGCGTCTCCTGGTACGACCGGCGCGAGAGCTCCGACAACGTCGGAGGCTGGCGCGCGCGTTTCGCGGCGTCTCTCGACGGAGGGGAGACCTTCACGCCGAGCGTGCGCGTCTCCGAGGCCCTTTCCACCAGTCACTTGGGGCAGGCGCTCCCGATGATGGCGCACAGCACCGGAGGCGGGCACCGCCGGCCGAAGGCACGCGGCGGAAACATCCGCATGGAGATTGGCCCGCAGTGGATCGACTACCTCGCGGCCGCCGACACGGGCGGGATTGCCGCGGACGGCGACGGCGTGTTCCACCCGCTCTGGGTGGACGACCGGACCGGAGTTCCGCAGCTCTGGAGCGCTGCGGTCCGAGTGGAAGGGTCGGCGTTCGTCAACGGCGCGCCCGAGCTCGCGTCGCTGTCAGACGTGACGCAGCAGGTCACGCTCGACTTCGACAATACGGCCTACGACTCGAAGACCGGCGTCGCCACCCTCGATCTAACCATCACGAACACTTCGAAGGACGAGATCTCGGCACCCCTCGAGCTCCGGGTCCTCGAGCTCGACTCCGGCAGCGCGGTCCCCGAGATCCTCGACGCCTCGAACCGGATGACGGGCGCGGGAGCGGTCTGGGACTTCACCGCAGAAGTTCCCGGCGGGCGCCTCGCTCCCGGCGCGTCCACGAAACCGAAGCGCGTCCGGCTCCGCCTCAAAGAGCTCGCCGGTTTCAAGGTCGACCGGCTGGAGAGGCTCGGGAGCCTCATCTCGATCGAAACGAAAGCGCTCGGCAAGGCGGGCAAAGGCACCGGGAACGAGAAGGTGAAGGATAGGCCCAGGTGAGCGTCGAACCCGGGGGAGGGAAGCCCGAAAAGAGGTCACGATGAACACTCGAATCTCAGCAATCCTCGCCGGCGCCCTGTCGGCGATGGCATTTCCGCTCGCGGTGACTTCGGCGGAGAAACCGAAGATTCTCGTCGGTCCCAACATCCTCGTCTCTCGCGACGGGAACTTTCCCCACGTCGAGCTGATGGTGGCCGCGAATCCCAGGAACGGCAAAAACCTCGTGGGCGCGGCGATCACGGAAGCCAGGCCCAGCGGAGGCCAGGCCTGCCGCACCTACGCTTCCGACGACGGAGGCTCGTCCTGGAACGCCTCCGAGTTCCGGGAGCAGATCGAGTTTGGAGGCGGCGATCCCCAGCTTGCGATCACACCGGCCGGTACGGCGCTCTTCACCGCGCTCGCCTTCGTGAAAGACGACAAGGGGCAGGACCGCGCTGGCCTTTACGTCTATCGATCAGAGGATGGAGGTCGGAGCTGGAAGCCTCCCGCGGACCTCGGCTACTCATACGATCACGAGCAGATCGCGGTCGATCGGACGTTCGGAAAGTATGCAGGCCGTATCTACATCGGGGTTCTTCACGACTATCCGGTCTACCGCGTCGGGGTCTTTCGCTCGGACGACGACGGCCGCACTTTCACCGGCCCGGTAGAGGCGGCGAACGGCGGCGGCACGATCGGGATCAACGACCAGAATCTCCTGGTGCTCTCCGACGGAACACTCGTGGTGCCCTACATCGATTTCGAGTTTCTCCCCGAGAAGGTCAAGCTGCACGGGAAGGTGTCGAGCTCGGTCTGGCTGGTGACCTCCTCCGATGGCGGGGTCACGTTCTCGCCCCGGAAGAAGATCGCGACGATCGAGTTCGATCTCGACGAACGCGACGTCTTCGGCGTTCCAGCCCTCGCCGCCGACGCCCAGTCGACGGAGTACAAGAACCGAATGTATGTCGCGTGGCCCGACTTTCACGGCAAGAATCCCCGTATCCTCTTTTCCTACTCGGCTGACAAGGGCGGTCATTGGTCTGCGCCGGCGCCCCTGGATGCCGGGGCTCCCGCAGCTTCCCGGCAGTTTCAGCCGGTCGTCGCGGTCAACAAGGACGGCGTCGTCGCCGTGTCCTGGTTTGACACGCGCGATTCCTCAGACGGGAAGCAGTATCACGAGTACTTCACCGCCTCGCTCGACGGCGGCCGAACTTTTCTCCCCTCGGTTCGGATCTCCTCGGCTCTGTCGAACCCGAAGGGTCCGGGGAATTCGGTCCTGAAGCCGACGGTCTACCGGTACAAGCAGACGACGTACTTGAGCGCGGTTTCGGCAGCAACCCGGTGGGCATCCGGCGGCGACTACATGGGGCTGACAGCCGATAAAGACGGAGTGTTTCACCCTTTCTGGGCGGACTCGCGCAGCGGCACGTTCCAGATCTATACCGCCCGAGTACAGGTCGAGACGCCTCCGAAGAAGGAGAGCAGGAAGACGAGCACGACTTCTCCGCCCGAACCGCCGAAGCCGGAACGGGAGCGGGTCGAGGTGAGCCTGCTCGATCGGGTCGAGTTCGTCTTCGATCCCACCCGCTATGACGCCCTGGCGAGCGAGGTCGAATATCCGATCCGGTTGAAAAATACCTCGAAGGAAGCGATCTATCCGCCGATCCGCCTCGAGGTCACCGGTTTCGGATTCGAGGAGGATCAGAGCGAGGAGCAGAAGAAGGAAGACGCAGAGAACGCGCCGACGGTCCTCAACGCGACGAATCAGAAAAAGCTGGAAGGAGCGATCATCGAATTCCGCGACATGCTCGGAAACCTCGAGGCGCTCGAGCCGGGCGCTCAGACCGGGCCAGTCGTCATGAGACTGAAGCTCGTGGATCCCGGAAAGACACCGAGCCTGCGGATCAAGCTGACCGGCTTCGTGCCGAAAGGTTAGGAAGGAAACAATCATGGCGATCCGGATTCGGAGAGCGCTTTGGGTTGCGCTGGCTTCTCTTCTGACCACCGAAATGCTCGGCGCCGCCGAGCCCGCCTCCCCAGGGCCTCTTCCCCTCGATCTGGCCTTTTCGAAAAAGACGGTTCGCCGCTGGGAGCGTCCCGTCGTCAGCCGAAACGGCTCCCTTCTCGCCTATGAAATCTACTCGCCGCCCACGCGCAGCCCGACGAGCGAGCTAGCCGAAGGGATTCGGTTCACACCGGGAGGAACGCCCGAGGCGGCAGTCGGCCTTCGCGTGTTCGTCGTCGAGACCAAAGGCGGCGAGGCCCGTCCGGCCTGTCCGGAGAAGGGGAACTGCTGGCGTCCGTCCCCCTCGCCGGACGGAAGCAAGGTGGCTTTCTATTCCGACGCGGGCGGGATGCCACAGCTCTGGGTCTACGATGTCGCGAAGGGACAACCTCGGCGGCTCTCCGAGGCGCCGATCAAGGCGAAGCACTGGCCCGGGGACGAGGCCGAATGGAGCGCGGACGAGCGCGAGGTCTTCGTACCGATCCGGCCCCCCGATCAGGCTGACTTCTCGACACCCGCCTCCGGACCTCCGGCGAATCCTCCGCCGGGGGCGCCGTTGCTGAAACCGACGGTCACCGTTCGTCAAACGAGCGGAGAGCCTGCCTCGACCGGAGGCGGCCCATCGACGCCGGAGGCCATGATGGCCCACTTCCTCCGGGAGAACAACGCGGCGCTCGCGGCGATCGACATCGCCACGGGCAAGATGCGGATGGTCGTCCCCGCGGACGCAACCCCGCTGCCGAGCTGTCTGCGGCTCTCTCCCGACAGCAAGCGGCTCTCCTATCTCTCGGTCTTCAAGATGAAGGGGGAGACGGCTTCGGAGACCTATTACGATCTCGCGGTCGTGCCGGTCTCCGGCGGGAAGCCGGTCGTTCTCGCGTCGGACCTCCAGGTTCCGGACAACGAGTACTTCGAGGACACGTATCGCTGGATTCCGGGTACCAGTCGAATCGCGTATCGGAAGGACAAGAAGCTCTGGCTCGCGGACGCGGCTGCTCCGGGAAAGCCGCCACGCCAGCTCGGCTCCTCGCTGGGAGACCTGGAAGAGGCACCGCTTCTCCTGACAGCGGATGGTAAGGCAATTCTGGTGGGACAGGAGGCGCCGGGCGAGAAGACCTATTACTCCGTTCCGCCGAAGGCGCTCGCGCTCGTTCCGCTCGACGGAACCGCGCCAAAGACGTTCTCTTCGGTCGGCGTCCCCATTCGGGCAGATCGCGACATGCTCTGGCAGCTCGAAGCGGGAAGTTTTGCGATCGTTCAGAACGACGAGACCACCGGCGATCGGTCGATCCTGAAAATCGACGCGCGCAGCGGCGCGGTCGCGGCTCTCTGGAAGGGCCGGGGTCGGTTCGACGCGGCGGGAGCTGCCTCGGGGGGCGGGATCGTGGCGCGCTACGAATCGCTCGATACCCCGCCGGACTTCTATCGATTTGACAGCCACTTCGCGTCGAAGCAGCAACTGACTCACGTCGAGCCGCGCCTCGACGGCATCGCCGTCGGACCGATCGAGATCTTCAGCTCTCCCGTTCCGGGGTTCGATGGCCGGCTGCAGGCGGTCCAATCGGCGATTTTCCTTCCGCCGGGAAAGAAAGCGGGAGACCGCCGGCCGATGGTCGTCTATTTCTACGCGGGATCCCGGATGTCGAACACGGCCCAGGAGTACGGCGGCGGAGCTCCGAATTCGATTCCGGTGCAGGTCTTCACGACGCGCGGCTATGCGGTGCTCCTGGTCGACGTTCCGTTGAGCCCTCAAGGCAAGGGAGGCAATCCCATTCAGGATATGGGTGACGCGATTCTGGCGCAGGTCTATCACGCCGCCGACCACGGATATGCCGACATCGAGCGCGTTGCGATCATGGGGCAGTCCTATGGCGGCTACAGCACCGCAGCGATGATCACGCAGAGTAACCTCTTCCGCGCCGCGATCGCGCTCGACGGCCTCTACGATCTCGCGGGCGAATACGCGCGCATGGGCCCGGGAGGCAGCACCTTCAACTTCGTCTGGTCGGAGAGCGGGCAAGGGCGAATGGGAACGCATCCGTGGGCGGACCTGCGGCGGTATCTCGCCAACTCTCCCTATTACCAGGCGGACAAGATCCACACGCCGTTTCTCCTGATCCACGGCAAGAAGGACGACACGTGCCCGGTCGAGGGCGCCGAGAAGATGTTCAACGCCCTGAAGCGACTGAATCGGACGGCCGAGCTCGCCGTGTACGACGGGGAGGGGCACGTCCCGGGAGACTGGTCGCTGGTGAACGCCGTCGACGCGACGCAGAGGATGCTCGGGTGGGTCGAGAAATACATGGCGCCCGCGGCAAAGCCTCGTCCCGCCACGGCCGGCGGCCCGGGAGCGGTCGAGTGAAGCGCGCGAGACCGCTGGCGGACGGGAACCGCCGGTTCGGTGTGTCTCTGGCGATCGGTGCGGCGGCGTTACTCCTGTCGCCGCGCGCCGGCGCGCAGGCGATCACGATCGGCCCGAAGGTGACGATCTCCGCCGACGCGCCGGAGGATCCTCACGGCGAGTCGTTCCTCGCCGTGAATCCGAAGAACCCTCGTAACATGCTCGCGGTCTCCTGCCGGATCAGCCGGGGTCGGATGGGCACCTCGGGATACATCAGCCAGGACGGCGGCCTCGACTGGACGCGAGTCGTTCTGCCGGAAACGGCGGCGAAGGTCTCGACCGGCTGGGACGCGATCGCATACTTCGACGCTGCCGGCACTGCGTTCTACGGCGCGAACGACCGCGACGGGCTCTGGATCACGCGGTCCAGCGACGAGGGGAAGACGTGGAGCGCTGCGACACTACTCGCCGGAGCGGAGGGCTTCGACCGGCAATACATGGGCTTCGACCGCACGGGGAGGTTCGCCGGTCGTCTCTATGCGGGCGCGAGCGTGGAGATGGTTGGACTCGACGGGAAAGCCCGCTCCGCCCTCGCGGTCACGTTCTCGAACGACGAGGGGAAAACATTCGATCAGCCGCGTCTCATCTCGAGCGTGCCCGGCGAGCTCGTGGGCTCCTTCGTCAACATGGTCGTGGCACCGGACGGCACCGTTATCCTTCCGTTTTTCACGATAGCCGAGCGCGACTCTCCGTCGACGCTGTGGGACCCGCAGGACACGAGCAAACGACTGCCCGACTATGAGACCGCGTTGCGGCTCGCGATCTCCGGAGACGGCGGGAACAGCTACTCGGTTTCGCCGAAGATCACGACCTTTCGGGTCTCCGGCGATCGATATCGCGCCGAGAACGCGCAGGGCGTCGGCAACACAGTCATCGACCTCTCCGACGGTCCTTTCCGGGGGCGGATCTATTCGGTCGGTGTGGACAATGCCGGCGACCGTTACAACGTCCGCGTCATCCACTCCTCCGACAAAGGAAAGACGTGGTCGAAGCCTGTCACCGTCAACGACAACACGACCCCTGGCGACCACGCGAACCCGACGATCGCGGTGAACAACCGTGGCGTCGTGGGCGTCGTCTGGAACGACCGCCGCGCGCACAAGAACGAGTGCTACGACCTGTATTTCTCGGCCTCGCTCGACGGAGGAGACACGTTCCTACCGAACGTTACCCCGGGAGGTAAGCCGACCTGCTCGATGGCGACCGGAAACTGGGTGCCGCACGCGGAGGTGACCGCCTACCCCAAGACGGAAGAGGGCCGGTCCGTCGAGGGGCAGGGCTTCAACATGCTGATGATCTCGACTCGGTTTCCCGGCGGAGGCGACACGCAGGGGCTCGACAGTGACGGAGGGGGCGTCTTCCATGCCGCGTGGATAGACGGGTTCTCGGGCGTGATGCAACTCGCGACGACGCCCTTCTCGGTGCGGGGCGCGCCCGGAAGTGCGGTCGAGAGCGAGCGGGACGTCAGCACGCAAGTCAAGCTCGTGGCGGAAAACTGCGGCTTCGAGTGGAAGGAGAACTCCTTCTCCTGCCAGATGCACCTCGTGAACAAGTCTCCGCTCCCCGTCGAGGGTCCGTTCACGGTGGAGCTCCAGAACATGATGGTGAACCTGAAAGACTTCAAGGTCGAGAACGCGGACAACACGCGCGCGGCGGAGGGCGCCCGCTGGAGCTTCGCGCTCTCGGCCGGCTCGACGCAGCTCGCTCCCGGGCAAAAGACTGCCGCCCGCCCGTTTCGGTGGCGGTTCACCCGGATCCCGGAGAAGCCGGAGTATCCCTTCATGATGTTCAAAGTCGTATCCACCGCACCGGCCGCGGGCCGCACCGCGTCAACCAAATCGAACTGAGGAGGAGAACAATCGTGCAACGTCGCCCCCTGCCGCCCTCCGTCGCCTCGTTGCTCATCCTGCTCGTCGGCTCGACCGGCGCTCTCGCTTCAGCGGAGAGCGCGGGGAGCCTGCGCGAGCCGCTGCCGCTCGAGGTGGCGGCCGATATCCGCGGGCACAACGGACGCTCGCCGGTGGCTCTTTCGCCCGACGGAGAGTGGGTGGCCCACACCATCGAAACGGTGGATACCGTCCCGCGCGCCACCCATCAGTACTCGGCGACCGGCTTCCCGCTCGCGGAAGGGGACTCCCGGATGCAGGCGACGGTGACGAACACGAAAACGGGGGAGAGCATCCCGCTCGGCGGCCCGAAGAGCTCGAGCTGGGCGGGGGTGTGGTCGCCCGACGGATCCCGTGTCGCGTTCTACTCGGACGAAGGGGGCGAAGCGGGTGTTTGGATCTGGTCGATCGCGACGCGGAAGGCCGAGCGTTTCCCGGGAGTCATCGCGCGCCCGTTCTTCGGTTACGAAATCGTCCGCTGGAGCGCTGACGGCGAGCGCCTCCTCTGCAAGATCGTCCCGGCGGGCATGTCGCTCTCCGAAGTTACGGCGCTCGGCACGAGCCTCGACGAGAAGCCGACGTTCAAGAAAGTCGGGCCGGATCAACCTTCCGTCATCGTCAAGAAATCCGAACCGGCCGACAAGTCCGCCACCGCCAAGCCCGCGCCCGAAACGAAAGCCCGGACGGAAGGAGACGTCTCCTGGGGGACCTCGGACCTGGCCCTCCTGGAGCTGAAAACGCACAAAGTGACGCGCCTCGTCGAGCGTGCGCACGTGCGTTTCTACGGCTTTTCGCCGGACGGAAAGAGCGTTGCGTACACGGTCCTCAAAGGCTGGGAGTCGAACAGCCAGCAGCCGAACTACGACATTGCGGTGGTGGACCTCGCGAACGGCCGGAAACGGACCCTGCAGAGCGACATCCGGCTCGGCTACGGGATTGAGTGGAACTGGACCCCCGACGGCAAGAACATCGCCTACATCGCGAGCGGCCAGGTCACGAAGGGCTCGATCGTGGTTGTCCCTGTCGCTGGCGGAACGGCGCGGACGCTCAAGGCCGAGGGCGTGCCGAGCTTCGACCCGGGTGATGGCGAATACGCGCCCGTGTCGGACGAGAAGGGCGAGAACTTCTACGCCGTCGGTGACGGCGAGCTCTGGCGCGTGAATGCGGAGACCGGGAAGGGCTCGCCCGTCGGCAAGATCCCGGTGTGGAAAATCGTCAGCCTCGTCCAGCCCTTCTCCCGCCTCTCCTGTCCCCGGACGGCCGCACGGGCTGTGTGTTCGCGCGTCTTGCGGCTCCGGTTTCGGGAACGAGGGGATATTTCGCGTCCTTGCAGGACGGCGGCAAGGCCGGCTTTTTTGCGGTGAACGTGACGGCGGGAACCTCGCGCTCCCTTCTTCAGGAGACCAAGAGCTACATGCCCATCTTCAACCTCGACGGGAACGTGAAGACCGGGGAAATCGTCTTTGCGGCGACCGACCAGCAACATCTCCACGACCTCTGGATCGTCGACTCCAAAGACGGAAAGACGCGTCAGATCACCCACCTGAACCCCGACATGGAGCGCTACGAGCTTGGATCGGCGCGGCTGATCGAATGGCGCAGCATGACAGGAACGAAGTTGAGAGGCGCGCTCCTGCTTCCGCCCGGATACAAGGCCGGCGAGCGCCTGCCGCTCGTCGTGTTCGTCTACGGCGGCGACTACGGCTCGCGTTACCTGAACCGCTTCGGTTTCTGGAGCCTCGCCACCTTCAATTGCCACGTGCTGGCAACACGCGGATACGCGGTGCTGGCGCCAGACTCGCCGATTCGGGACGGCATGCCGATGGAGGATCTCATGGGCACGGTCATGCCCGGGGTCAACGCGGCGATCGACCAGGGCTATGCCGACCCGGACCGGCTCGCGGTCATGGGGCAGAGCTACGGCTCGTACTCCACCCTCGCTCTGATCACGCAGTCCAACCGGTTCAAGGCCGCGATCATCACGGCGGCGGTCCTCCATCCGGACCTCTTTGCCGACTATCTCGCCTCGATCGGGTACTACGAGCAGGGTCAGGGCAACATGCATGGGACGATCTGGGAGCGGCGCGACCAGTACTTTCGCAACTCGCCGGTCTTCCTATTCGACCGAATCGAGACGCCGCTCCTGATCGGGCAGGGTCAGAACGACGGGCGGCTCATTGCGTCCGACGCGATCTTCGCCGGCCTCCAGCGGCTCGGGAAGGGGGTCGAGTATCGCCTGTACGAGGGGGAAGGGCACGTGATCACGCAGCGTGCGAATGTTCTCGACTTCTGGAAGCGGCGGCTGGATTTCCTCGCGGAACATCTCGACCTGACGGTCGACGAAAAGGCAAAGGTAGTCTTCGAAGGCGACAGGGCGAAATCCCGGAAGGGCGCTTCGCCCAAGGCGGAGAAGACAGCGCGCTGAGCCGAGGGTCACTTTCAGCCCCGGCTCGAGAGACGCTGATCAATCCCGCGAGAACTTGAGAGACTCTTCCGGTGACTCTCCCAATCCGTCTCCCGGTCTCCTTCGCTTGAGGAAAGGGCCGTCCGGCGCGGGTCGTTCGGCGGGTGCGACCCGGCGAAGCCGCTTGGTCCGTCCTCGGCTGTTTGCGTTCGGCCTCGCGCTGGGAATCGCGGTTGTGGCCGCCCTCGTGCTGCTCCGGGGCCGCATCGGGAGTGAGAGCCGAGCGCGCCCCTGGAACGTGCTCTTCATCACGGTCGACACGCTCCGAGCGGACCGGCTCGGCGCGTACGGATACGCGGGCGCCCGCACTCCGAACATGGACCGGCTCGCCCGCGAAGGTGTGCTCTTTGAAGCGTGCATTTCGCCGACTCCGCTGACGCTGCCGGCGCACACGTCGCTTTTCTCGGGAACCTACCCGCTGCATCATGGAGTGCGGGACAACGGAAGTTTCCTCGTTCCGCCCACGCTGCCGACGCTCGCGACGCTGCTCTCCGGCCGCGGCTACCGAACAGCGGCGGTCGTCGCGGCGTTCGTCCTCGATTCCCGGTGGGGACTGAACCGCGGCTTCTCCGAGTACGTCGACGGCTTCGACACGCATCAAACCGGAATCACCTCGATCGGAGACATCCAGCGCCCGGGAAACGAGGTCGCCGATCGAGCGCTCGCCTGGCTCGAGCGCCGGCCAAAAGGGCCGTTCTTCCTGTGGGCGCACTTCTACGACCCGCACGATCCCTATGAGCCGCCCTCGCCCTATCGCGAGGAATTCGCGGATCGGCCGTACGACGGAGAAGTCGCGTTCGCCGACGCTCAGATCGGACGGCTCCTCGAGTGGGTCGAGCGCAACCAGCGGGAGGAGCCTTTGCTGGTCGTGCTCGCGGGCGACCACGGCGAGAGCCTTGGCGAGCACGAGGAGTCCGGACACGGCCTGTTCCTCTACGAGACGACGCTCCGGGCCCCGCTGATTTTCCGACTGCCGGATCGTGAGAGGGCGGGGACCCGGCGGGCCGAGACCGTTTCGCTCGTGGACGTGATGCCCACGGTCGCCGAGCTCCTTCGCTTCCCCGCGCCTCCCGGACTCCAGGGACAGAGCCTGGTTGGGCTCCTGCGCGGGACCGGCGGCTTCACCGAGCGCCCGGCGTACGCCGAAACGTACTATCCGCGTCTGCACTTCGGCTGGAGCGAGCTCCACGCTCTGCGCGACCGCCGTTGGAAGTGGATCGACTCGCCCGAGCCGGAGCTCTACGACCTCGCGGCGGATCCCGGGGAGGGCCGCAACCTCGCCGACTCGGCGGCTGACCGCTCGCTGCCGCTGCGGCGTCGCCTCGCCTCCTGGTCGCAGGAGTGGTCCCGGGGCGCGCTGCCGGTGGCGATGTCGCGCGCCGATCCCGAGACGCTGCGCAAGCTGGCGTCACTCGGTTACCTGACCGGGGCGGCGCCGGAGCCGGGTGGAGCGAGCGCACTGCCCGCTCCGCGCCGAAGGGTCGGCCTCTATAACGACCTGCTCCGCGCGCGCTCGCTCGTCGAGCAACGCGACTTCTCCGGCGCGGAGCGCCGCTTACGCGCGATCCTGGCGGCCGATCCGCAGATCGTCGACGCCGAGACGGCGCTCGGGTCGCTCTACCTGCAGCAGAAGAAGTTCGCGGAGGCGGCGCGGGTGCTGGCCGGCGCGGTCGAGCGTAAGCCGTCGGACCCCACCGTCGCGCTCGGCCTCGCCGTCGCGGAGCTCGCCGCCGGCCGGCTCGCGGCGGCGGAAAACACGATTGAAGCCGCGCTCCGCCTCTTCCCGAACGACTCGCGCTTTTTCCTCCTGCTCGGCCAGGCGGCGGATGCCCGAGGCGACCGGGCGCGCGCGGAAAAGCTGGAAACGCGGGTGCTGGAGCTCGAGCCGCGATCGGCGTCGGCCCGCGCGGCGCTGTCCGAGATCCGGCTGCGCCGCGGGGATCTCGAGGTGGCGCGCCGGCTGGCGGACGAAGCTCTCGCGCTCGACCCGCGGACGCGGGGCGCTCACTATTGTCGGGCCGTCGTCCTCGAGCAGCAGGGGAGGCCGGACGCCGCCTGGGAGGAGTACGCTCTCGAGGTTCGCGTCGCGCCGAACGACGGGCGCCCGTTCCGAGAACTGATGATCCTCTCCCGGAGGCTCGGACGTTTGTCTCCCGAAGCCGAGATCTTGAAAGAAGTGCAGCGTCTCCATCCCGAGGCTCCGCTTTCCGCCCTCTATCTCGCCCGAAACCTCCTGGATCGGGGAATCGAGCTCTCCGAAGGAATCCGGCTGGCGGAGCGCGCGCTCGAGATGCG
>QHVV01000070.1:0-1454 GCA_003222385.1 Acidobacteriota bacterium | reverse complement strand
CTCGGCCGCACGGTGATCCAGCCGGGTTGGACTCCTCGGCTGGCGCCAGTCTGCGGGGCTTCGCCCCAGAGACCTCCCGGAGACCCTCGAGGAGGAGCCCGAAAGCGAAGTCCGAGAAGAATCCCATCGTCCCCGCGAGACGCCGATCGGGCAAGCGCAAGATGAAAACTATCCTCGCACCGTAGAAAGGGAGAGCCATGATGAGTTCGGGACGGATGCAAAGGTCTCTGGGTGTTCCCTCTCTCCTGATGGTGGTGCTCTTCGTGGCAACCGCCCCGGGGCACCAGAGTCCGACAGAGGCCCCGAAACCCGTGGCCGATTCGCGGCCGCTCTGGACTTACGACACCGGCGGTTGAGTCTTCGCCACCCCCACGGTCGCGGGGGACCTCGTCTTGGTGGGCTCCTGCAACGGGTTCTTTCGGGCACTCGAGAAGAAGACGGGCACGGTGCGGTGGAGTTACGACACGCAGCAAGACGGGGCTGCGGTCCAGTTCCACACGGATCCGCTCGTTGTCGAAGACCTCGTCGTCACCGGCAGCGACGGCGCCATCGCGCACCTGTACGCCTTCGAACGGAACACGGGTAAGCCGCGCTGGAAGTATGCGGTTACCCCCGGAGTCGGCGCAGACGTCCAGCGGATCGATTCGAACATCTATGCCGTAACGCTCCAGGACGAGCTCCTCTGCCTGGACTGGAAAACGGGCGCGCTGGTCTGGAAGTTTACGACCGGCTACCCGACCGATCCATCCGCCAGAAGCGACTCGACTCCCGCCGTGCAGGGAAACCGGATCTTCTTCGGAAGTCTCGACGGCACCGTGTACGCGCTCGATGCCCATTCCGGCGAAGTTCTTTGGAAGAGGGCGCTCCCAGGCCGCATCTCGACCTCCGTGCTTCTGGGGGGCGGAAGCCTGTATGCCGGCACCTCCGACAGACATCTCTACCGCCTTGACCCCAAGAGCGGGACTGTCGCGGCGGACTTCAAAGTCCAAGATGAACCGACTGGGCGACTTCTCTTCGTCGAGGATTCCCTCGTCGTCTTTTTTGGCGAGAGAAAGCTCGCCTGCGTCGATTCCTCGCTTTCAGCCATTCGGTGGAGCGACACAACGTCGGGCCCTTGGAGCTCCTCGAGACCTTACCTATGGGACCATGCCGTAATCGCCGGAAACGAGCAGGGCGAGGTGTTTGCGTTTCGCCTCTCCGACGGCTCTCGCCTCTGGTCCCAGAGATTCGATGGGGTGATCCGTGGGGTCGGCTCGTCCGAGGGCACCCTCTACGTCGGCACCCTCAAAGGCAAGGTCTTCGCCTGGAGAGCCGGTATCCATTGAATCCAAAGACCCTTGCGCCTAGCATGGTTAGTCACGCGAGAGTGCCGGAACCGGCAGACGCGCGGGACTGAGGATTCTCCGTACCCGCCGGCAGAAATCCCGACGAAATCGAGCACTCACAGCGTTTCT
>QHVV01000161.1 GCA_003222385.1 Acidobacteriota bacterium | reverse complement strand
CGGGTTCGACGAGCATTTCGTCAAGCCAGTCGCTCCCGACCGATTGCTCGAGATCGTCCGGCGGAGCTGAGAGGGACAGACCACGGTTTCACAGGTACGCTGTCCGAAATAGAACGCTGTCGGTGTGAAACCGTGGTCTGTCCCTACGCTCGAGATCGTCCGGCGAAGCGAGACTACGCCACCCGCACCTGTCTGCGCGCGGTCGGCGCGACCCGGTCGTGCGGCGTCAGGATTCCGCGGAAGTTCAGCGGGGCGCTTCCGGACCGCGCGAAGGAGCGGAATGGCCTCGGCGAGCGCGTACTGTTCGCCGTCGAAGCCGCCGACGAAGCGGCCGCCGCGGATCTCCCCCCGCGCTTCCAGCGTGCGCAGGGCGCGGGCGACGTCGCGCCACGGCAGCGGCTGCTTCTCGCGCGCAAGAGTCTTGCGAAACACGATCCCTGTCCGCGCCAGAAGACGCCGCGCGACGAACTCCGCGGACGGTGGCGAAGCCGCCTCCCGCGGGAGCACGCTCCAACGCCCGGAGGTGAGACCGCCCGGCCGGCGTCTGCCGGGCGGGACGAGAAACCAGCGAAGGCCGCTGTAAGAGTCGCAGGTCACTCGGCCCAGCGCGATCAACTCGGTCAGACCTTCCTCGACGAGATCGCGCGCGAAGCTCGTCGAACGCGCGAGCTCCGGCAGAAACATGGCGCCGCGCGAGCGAAGCGCCTCTTCGACCTCGCGCGCGGTTCTCGAAGCCTCCCGGACCGCGCTCGGTCCCTGTGCGCAGACGAGCGACGTCCAGTCGTCCAGGTCATCGCGCTTGACCAGGCAGATCGGTGTCTGCCGGATCGTCGAAGCACCCGCGCCCCACAGCCGGCCCCAGGCGACCTCTCCCGAGAACGTGAGCTCGTCTAACCACTCGCGGCGGTATCCGCGGACGCGCGACGGCAGCACGTTTCCCTCCCACGCGGCGGCGGGGACCTCGAAACCGGCAAGCTGCGCGATCACGTCCGCGACGCCCCGCGGGCCTTCGCGCCGATGCTCCGGGTCGACGTGCTGCCAGCACGTGAGGAATCGGAGGAACTCCGCCGCGGTCACCGGCTCGATTTCCCGGCGGAGACGGTCGAGCGTGTAGTGGTGGATGCGCGCGAGCAGCCGGCGGTTGCACCACGCCCGCTGGCCGTCGACGCGCGTGCGCAGCAAGATGCCTTCCCCTTCGAGCTCGAGGAAGAGCGGATCGTCTCCCGTCACCGGGCCGAGCGCCTCCATCCGGCCGCGCAAGACCGTTTTCGGATCGCGCGAGGCCTCCCGCGCGAACCAGCGGTCTCCGTCGCGCACGACGCGGCCGCCCCGGGCGAGCTCGTCTAACCACGGCTGCCAGATCCGCGCCTCGTCCGCCGTGACGTAGCCCATCCACAGGAGCGCCTCGTGGACCTCCTCGGCGTCCGCCGGCCGGGGCCACGCCTCCTCGCGGACGCGCGCGATCGCGTCGGGATCGAGCGTTCCGAGCTCGTCCGCCGAGCGGGCGTCGAGGACGCGCCGGGAATGGACCGCCTGCGTGCGTCGCTCTTCGAGCGGAGCGTCGTCCAGGAACGAGTACGGCTGCGAGGACAGGATGCCGCAGGCGAATGCGGATGGCTCGACCGTGTCGATCGCCCTCCGCTCGATCGAGCCGTCCTTCAGCCCGCGCAGCACTTCGATGAATCCGTCGACGTCCATCGCCTCGGTCAGGCAGTCCTCGACCGTCTGGGCGACGATCGGATGGTCCATCGGAACCGGGATGGGTCCGCCGGGCAGCGTCTCCGGACAAGCGAGCACCTGCGGGAACGCGGCGGCGAGCAGATCGTTCGCGCGCATCCGAAGGAGATTCGCCGGGACCTTCTTGCCGTTGCGGGACCGCTCGAGCAGCAGGGACCGCTGGGCGTTCCACCGCCACCGCGTCTCGAACATGGGAGTCGGCAGCAGCGCCTGGATCAGCACGTCGCGCGCGGTCCCGGGATGGAGGTAGTCGAAGACGTCTTCCAGCGGAAAGCTGTGCTGCGTCCCGAGCGAAAGGACGATCGCCTCTTCGTTCGCCGCGGCCTGCAGCTCGAATCCGAAACCCACGCAGAACTTCTTGCGCAGCGCGAGACCCCATGCGCGATTGATCTTCGAGCCGAACGGCGCGTGGACGACGAGCTGCATCCCGCCGCTCTCGTCGAAGAAGCGCTCGAGGATGACGCGCTTCTGGGACGGCACGCCTCCCAGCACCTGACGCCCCGCGACGACGTAGTCCGCGATCTGCACCGCGGCGCCCTCGGGCAGCGCATTGCCGCACGTCGACCGGAGCGTGGCCGGGCCATCGCCGTTCGCGTTCGCGCACTCTTCGCGGAGCGACCCGATCTCCTGAGCGAGCTCGCGGGTCCGCCCGGGCCCTTCTCCCAGCCAGAAGGGCAGGCTGGGCGGCTGGCCTTTCGCGTCGGCGACCCGGACGGTGCCCGGCTCCACGCGGAGGATCCGCCACGACGCATTGCCCAGCTGGAAGATGTCGCCGCCGTTCGACTCGATCGCCCAGTCTTCGTTGACGGTCCCGACGAGCGTCCCCTCCGGCTCCAGGCGCACCTCGTAGTCGGCGGTGTCCGGGATCGCGCCGCCCGAGAGGAGCGCCGTGAGCCGCGCGCGGCGCGTCCCCATCAGCCGGCCATTCACGCCGTCGCGGTGGAGGAGCGCCGCGCGACCCTTCGAGTGGAGCGCGACGACCCGGTCGAAGTCGCCGCGTTCGAGGTCGCGGTACGGCCAGGCCGTCGTGAGGAGACCGAACAACACCTCCTCGTCCCAGGCCTCCGCGACGCAAGCCGCGACGATCTGCTGGGCAAGGATGTCGAGCGGCCGGGCCGGCTCGGGCGTACGGTCGAGCACCGCGCCCCGAACGCAGCGCAGGAGCGCCGCCGCCTCGACCAGCTCGTCCAGCGTGAGCGGGAAGAGGCGGCCCTTCGGGATCTTTTTCAGCGCGTGTCCGGCGCGCCCCACCCGCTGGAGAAACGTGGCGATCGAGCGCGTGGCGCCCACCTGGACGACGAGGTCGACGTCGCCGATGTCGATCCCGAGCTCGAGCGACGCGGTGGCGACGAGCGCGCGAAGGCGTCCCGCTTTCAGACGCTGCTCGGCGTCCAGGCGCCGCGTCCGCGAGAGGCTGCCGTGATGGCTCGTGACCGCGTCTTCCCCCAGGACGCGCGTCAGCTGTGCGGCGATCCGCTCCGCCATCTTGCGCGTGTTGACGAAGACGAGAGTCGTCCGGTGCTCCCGGACGAGCTCCGCGATCCTCTCGTAGATCTCGGCCCACTGCTCGTGCGAGCACACGGTCGTGAGCGGAGACGGAGGGATCTCGACTCCGAGGTCGAGGTCGCGGAAAGTCCCGGCGTCGACGAGCGTGCACTCCCGCCCGGCGCCGGCGAGGAAGCGGCCGACCGCGTCGATCGGCTTCTGCGTGGCGGAGAGGCCGACGCGCTGGACCGGCCGGCCGGCGAGCTTTTCGAGACGCTCGAGGGACAGAGACAGATGGCTCCCCCGCTTGTCGCGCACGAGGGCGTGGATCTCGTCCACGATCACGGTCCGAACGGTCGAGAGCATTCCGCGCCCGCCGTCGCTGGTTAAGAGCAGGTAGAGCGACTCGGGCGTCGTCACCAGGATGTGCGGCGGCCGGCGCGTCATGGCCGTGCGCTCGGAGGACGGCGTGTCGCCGGTCCGCACCAGGACCCGCACCTCCGGAATCGACGGATCGCCCGCGCGGATCTCCGCCAGCGGCCCCTGGAGGTTCTTCTGGACGTCGTTCGAAAGCGCGCGCAGCGGCGAGACGTAGACCACCTGGGTCTCGTCCGCGAGCCCGATCCCCTGCCGGACGAGAGAATCGATCGCCGACAGAAAAGCCGCCAGCGTCTTGCCCGAGCCGGTCGGCGCCGCGATCAGAGTGTGGCGGCCGTCGCGAATCGGCGGCCAGCCGTCGCGCTGCGGCGGAGTCGGCTCTCCCAGGCGCGCGGCGAACCAGGTCCGGACGGCGGGATGGAAGGGATCGAGGGAAGTCACCGGATCACCGGGAAGGATCTTAACCGCGCGTCGAGTCGTAGCGTTTCGACACCTCCCCACCGTGCGATTCCTCGAGCAGGCGGCGCTCGCTCGCGTCGATCGCCGCGAAGAGGCCCGGGTCGTCCAGCGCCGGGATGCACACGACCTCGTCGCGCGCGAGTCCCGCGAGCGACGCGTCCACGAGGTCCTCCGGGGACATGATCCCGACCGGAAAGCGCGAAGCGTCCATCCCCTGCACCTCGTGGAACTCGCTCCGGACCACGCCGGGACAGAGCGCCTGGACGCGGACTCCGGTCCCGGCGAGTTCGTTCGCCAGGATCCGGCTGAACGTGTTGATGTAGGACTTCGCCGCGGCGTAGACGGCGCGTCTGGGAAGGGGCGGCGAAGGAAGGGACGCGCTGAACGCGAGGCGCGAGGAGACGTTGATGACCGCGCCGCTGCCGCGGGCGACCATTGCCGGCAGAGCGGCGCGCGAGAGAAGGGTGACCGCCAGGACCTGCAGGCGGATCAGCTCTGCCGCGCGCTCCGGCGGGAGCTCGACGAACGGCATGTAAGCGCCGAAGCCCGCGTTGTTGACGAGCAGATCGAGCTCGAGCTCCCGGGCGATCCGGCTCTCCACCATCGCGATTCCGTCGTCTCTCGAAAGGTCCGCCGAGACCACCTCGACCGAAACCGAGGACTCCGGGGAGAGCCTCCGCGCGAGCGCCTCCAGGCGGTCGCGCCGGCGGGCGACCACGATCAGGTCGTATCCATCCCGCGCCAGCCTTTCGGCGAAAGCCTGCCCGATCCCGGACGACGCGCCGGTCACGAGAGCCCGGCGACGTCGTCCTTGAGAGTCTCTTCCTGCGTCGTTCATGTCACCTCCTTCGGTACGCTGACGGAGATTTCGGCCTCGAAGAAGTTTTCGCCGGAGACGGGGGCGCCTGCCAGGC
>QHVV01000069.1 GCA_003222385.1 Acidobacteriota bacterium | reverse complement strand
CGCGATTTACGACGCGGTCAACGGGATCACGCTGACGCACGAGCCCTACTTCGTGAAGGGCAAGGCTCCCGGAATCGGCTCGGTCGAGGCGGCCGCTTCCGCCGCGGCGCACCGCGTCCTGATCGCGCTCTTCCCTGCACGGCAGACGCAGTTCGACGAACTGCATACGTCGATCCTCGGCGGCGTTGCTGAAGGTCCGTCGAAACGCGCCGCCATCGACTGGGGCGAATCCGTCGCCGAGGCGATCCTCGATTTCCGCGGCGACGATCATTCCGACGCCGTGGTCCCGTACGCGCCGACCCCGGGAGTCGGGTTCTGGGTCCCGACGCCTCCCGCGTTCGCGTCGGCCCTTCTGCCTCAGTGGCCGATGGTCACGCCCTTCGCGATGACGAGCGGGAATCAGTTCCGTCCGCCGGCCCCTCCCGCGCTCGACAGCGCGCAGTGGATCCGAGATTACAACCTGACGAAGGATCTCGGTTCCGTCTCCAGCGCGTCGCGCTCGGACGAGCAGACGGCGATCGCGAGGTTCTGGGCGGACGGCGCCGGAACGGTCACTCCGCCCGGCCACTGGAACGTCATCGCGCAGGACGTCGCGGCGGCGATGGGGACGACGCTCGAAGAGAACGCGCGGCTGTTCGCGCTCCTGAACATCGCGGAGGCGGACGCGGGCATCATCGCCTGGGACTGCAAGTACAAGTTCGAGTTCTGGCGGCCGGTGACCGCGATCGTGAACGGCGACCTGGATCCTCCGGCCGAGACCGAAAAGGACGCGAACTGGGCGCCGCTCCTCGTGACGCCGCCGTTCCCGGAGTACACGTCGGGTCACAGCACGTTCAGCGCGGCGGCTGCCGCGGTACTGACCGCTTTTTTCGAAGGGGACATTCCGTTCACGACCGAGTCGGATGACCTGCCCGGGGTCATCCGCAGCTTCTCGTCGTTCACGGCGGCCGCGCAGGAGGCGGGAATCAGCCGGATTTACGGCGGCATTCATTTCCTTTCGGCCAACGAGGCGGGTCTCGCTTCGGGCGCGCAGCTCGGCGCGTATGTTTCGGAGAATTTCCTGAAGGACATGCCGGGCCGGTCACACCGCGGAAAGTGAAGGTGGTGGAATGATTCGACGCATGCTCTCCTGCGCGGCCGCGCTCGTGCTCTGCCTGTCGGGACCCGCTGCCGCGAAGCCGCCGGCATCCGGTCCGGGCTACCACCTCGTCAAGAAGCTCGCGATCGGAGGCGAGGGCGGATGGGACTACCTGACGGTCGACGCCGCCGCGCGGCGGCTCTACGTGACGCGCTCGACACGCGTCCAGGTCTTCGACGCGGACAGCGGAGCGCCGGTCGGCGAGATCCCGAACACTGCCGGAGTGCACGGGGTAGCCCTCGTGCCCGAGCTCGGCCGCGGGTTCACGAGCAACGGCCGGGCCTCGACGGTTACGGTCTTCGACTTGAAGAGCCTGAAGACGCTCTCCGAGATCAAGACGACCGGAGAGAACCCGGACGCGATCCTCTACGACTCCTCGTCGCGGCGCGTGTTCACGTTCAATGGACGGGGCCACAACGCGACCGCGATCGACGCGGGAGCCGGCACGGTCGGAGGAACGGTCCCTCTCGACGGGAAGCCCGAGTTCGCGGTCGCCGACGGCAAGGGCAAGATCTTCGTCAACATCGAGGACAAGAGCGTCATCGAGGTCATCGACTCGGGGAAGCTCTCGGTCGAGAAGCGCTGGCCTCTCGCGCCGTGCGAAGAGCCTTCCGGCATGGCGTTCGACGAGAAGAACGGGCGCCTCTTCCTCGGCTGCAGCAACAAGATGATGGCGGTCGTCGACGCCGGGAGCGGCCGGATCGTGACGACGGTCCCGATCGGCGAAGGCGTCGACGCGAACGCCTTCGACCCGTCGGCGGGCCTCGCGTTCGCGTCGTGCGGCGACGGGACGTTGACGGTGGCGCACGAAGACTCGCCCGATAAGGTCACGGTCGTGCAGACCGTCCCGACGCAGAAGAGCGCGCGCACGATGGCGCTCGATCGGAAGACGCACAACGTGTTTCTCGCCGCGGCGCAGTTCGGGCCGCCCCCCTCCCCGACGCCCGATCAACCCCGTCCGCGGCCGACGATGGTGCCCGGCTCTTTCGTCCTGCTCGTCTTCGGAAAATAAGACCTCTGCGTCGGCGGTGGCACGCCGCTTGCGGGTTTACTCGTCGATAGGAGGTTCCATGTTCAAAAGCATCATCCGAACAATTTCGCTGGCAGCACTTGTAATGGTCGCGACGGCGCCGCTGTTCGCGCAGCTCCCGCCGCCGCCGCCGTTGCCTGGTCTCGAAATTCGGATTGGCCGCCAGGCCCCACCCCGGGTCCGTTACGAGCGCAGAATGGCGCGCCCGAGCCGCGACGCCGTCTGGATCCGCGGGTTCTGGGACTGGCAGGGCGACAACTGGGTCTGGATTCCGGGCCGCTGGACGGTTCCGGAAGAGCGGCACGCCCGCTGGATCGGCCCGCGCTACGTTCGCGAGTACGGCAGTTATCGCTACATCCCGGGTCACTGGTCGAATCAGCGCGTGATCGAGGGCGAAGACTACCGGCGCTGGAGAGAAGAGCACCGGCGGGAAAGACCGCAGTAGTCCAGTTCGCGGGGCTCGGCCTCTCTGACCACTTCCTTCCCCAAAGCGGTCAGCGGAGACCGGACCCCGCGGCTTCTTTCTTGAGAGCTTCCCAGTCCGCGAGGCGCTTCTCGAGCGCCTTGCCGAGCGCCTCGGAATCCACGGCCTCCTGAGCGGTCGGCGCCGAGTCGCCGCTTTCGATGGCCAGAAAGAGTCCGGAAAGGCGCGCGTTCAACCGAACGAGAGAATCTTCGCTCCGTGATCCCGCCCGCCGAGCCGCGGTCTCGAACGCGGCGGCCTTCGCGTCGATGTCCTCGAACGTCTTTTCCTTTCTGGTTTCGAGCCGCTTGCGCAGGCCGCGGATCTCCGAGAGCGCGCCGGCCGCGCGGTTCATCTCGCCGGCCGTCCGGAGGGCGAGCTCGTACTGCCGGGCCAGGTCGTTCGGGGATGCCGTCATCCGCGGGTCCTGTCGCACCGAGAGCGGCTGCGTCTGGGTCTTGCCGCCGGCGCGGAGCCGCACGGAGTAGATACCGGGCGGGACGAGGACGCCTTCCGGCTCCGCCGGCGTGTCCTCGCCGGAGATCGCGGCGATCGAATACTCGTATTCCTCCGCCTTCGGGCGCGGGCCACGCAGATCCCAGACGAAACGGTGGTGGCCCGCCGCCCCCGACAGCGGAGCCGCCGGCTTCAACCACTCTTGCGCAAAGTAGCGCGTGGCGGCCACTTTTTCGGGCTCGTCGGCGCTCGAAAAGGAGCGGACGACCCGTCCGGCCGAGTCGAGGATCTCCAGCGCGACCGGACCGGCGACCGCGCGAGGCAGGACGTAGTCGATGACCGCGCCGGCCGGAGGGTTCTGTCCCATCGGGGTCTCCGGCGGAAGCGGCGTGTCGTGACTGACGTTGCGTCGGACGCGGACCGCAGCCGCCGGCGCGAAGAGGTACGGCGAGGAGCCCACCGCGCCCGACCTTTCAGGCATCGTCTGCCGCAGCGGGGTCACGTCGTCCAGGATCCAGAGGGCCCGGCCGTTCGTCGCCGCGACGAGGTCGTTTCCGTGGACCTGGAGGTCTTCGACCCAGGCGGTCGGAAGGTTCCCCGGGAGCGGCCGCCAGTGGCCGCCGTCGTCGAACGAGACGAACGCGCCCCCGACGGTGCCGGCAAACAGAAGTCCCTTGCGAACCGGGTCCGCGCGCACGACGGTCGTGTACTCGAGCGGGGGCAGGCCGGACGCGATCGCGGTCCACGTCCGGCCGGAATCGCGCGTCCGCAAGAGGTGCGGCGCGAAATCGTCCAGGCGATGCGTGTCGACCGCGGCATAGACCACTCCCGGCTCGAGCGGCGAGACGTCGAGGCTCGCGACCTTGCTCCACGGGAGAAGCCCTTTCGGCGTGACGTCCCGCCAGGTCTTCCCCCCGTCCTTCGTCGTGTGGATCAAACCGCTGTCGGTCCCGATCCACATCTCGTCCTCGTCGTGCGGGGAAAGCGCGATCGTGTAGATCACGCCAAAGCCGCAGGGCCGCGCGTTCGCCAGCGTGACTTCGCCGTCGCAGCCCGGCGTCCCGGGCACCGCGCCGGTCAGATCCGGGCTCGCCTCGGTCCAGCTCTGGCCGCGGTCCGTGGACCGAAAGAGGACCTGGGAAGCGAAGTACAGCGCGTGAGGTTTTTTCTTCGACACCGCCACCGGCGTGATCCAGGTGTAGCGGTACTTCACCTCGGTCGGGCGCCGTGCATACGTGGTCTCGACGACCGGCGAAATCTGCGTGCCCTGTCCGGTGCGGTTGTCGAAGCGGATCAGGCTTCCTCCCAGTCCGCTGCCATAGATGATCTCGGGGTCGGCCGGTTCGGGCACGTCCCAGCCGCGCTCGTCTGCTCCGACGGGGTGCCATTCCCGGAACGTCAGGCCTCCGTAATCGCCGCGGCTCGCGGTTCCCGCCGTGCCGCTGTCCTGCTGGCCGCTGTAGACCCAGTATGGAAACCGGCCGTCCGTTTCGACGTGGTAGAACTGGCCGGTCGGCTGGTTGTACCAGTCGCTCCACGTCTTCCCGCCGTCGACCGTGACGACCGTGCCCTGATCGCTCGCGGTCACCATGTGGTCCGGCCGCTTCGGATTGATCCAGAGGAAATGGTAGTCGTCGCCTCCCGGCGCGCCCTTGACGACGCGGTACGTCTTCCCTCCGTCGTCGGAGCGGCGGATGGACCGGCCCATGACGTACACGACGTCCGCGTTCTTCGGATCCGCGGTCACGCGGCCGAAGTAGTACGTCGCGAGGTCCGACCCCGAATGCACGTGGCTCCAGCTCACCCCGCCGTCGTCGGATCGGTACATGCCGTCGCGGAGCGGCGCCGCCGTTCCGGGCGGCGGAGCCGGGGAAGCGGGTGCGTCGACCAGGGCGTAAACGCGTCCTCCGGGTGCGACGGCGAGACCCGTGCGTCCGATGTCTCCCGCCGGCCAGCCTCCGCCGGAGAGCCGCTTCCACGTCCGGCCTCCGTCGGCGGAGCGGTAGACAGCGCTGCCCGGTCCGATGTTCGGCTTGAAGTACGACAGCCACGGGTAGTTGCGGACCTGCCAGGCCGCGGCATAGACGATCTCGGGATGCTCCGGATCCGCCGCCAGGTCGACGGCGCCCGTGTTCTCGTCGACGAAGAGCACCGGGCTCCAGTTGTTCCCGCCGTCGGTCGTCCGGAAGACGCCGCGCTCGCGGTTCGGGCCGAAGATGTGGCCGAGCGCGGCCACGAGGACGACGTTCGGATCGCGCGGATCCACGAGAATGCGGCCGATGTGGCGCGTCGCCGAGAGACCCCGGTGCGTCCAGGTCCTGCCCCCGTCGTCCGACCGGAACATCCCGTCGCCCGAAATGACGTCGTAGCGAGGCTCCGGCTGGCCCGTGCCCGCATAGATCACTTTCGGGTTCGAAGGCGCGACCGCGATCGCTCCGATCGAGGCGGCAGAGCCGTGTTCGAAAATCGGCGTCCACGTGCGCCCCGCGTTCTCGGTCTTCCACACGCCGCCACCCGCCGCGCCGAAATAGAACGTATCGGGCTCCCCCGGAATCCCTTCCGCGCAGGTTCCCCACCCGGCCCGGTAAGGTCCGATGTTGCGCCACCGCATCTCCGAAAAGAGGGAGCCGTCGAAAGGCTGGGCGAGGATGGGGGTTGCGAGAAACGCTGCGGAAACGACGATCGCGCGCGCGAAGGAAGGCGAGAACATCGGGTCCTCCTGACGAGATCGGCGCGCAGCATACTTCTTCGTAGGCCAGAGGGCTGTCCCCTCGCCGGGATGGCGCGAGTCTTGCGGCAGAGTTCGCTCGAGGAGCAGACCATGAAGAAAATTACGATCACGACGCTGTTTTTCGCGGCGCTCGCCACCGTCTTCGCGGCGCAGCCGGCGAGCGCTCAGGTCTCCGTGAACATCTCGATCGGCGGGTTCTACGACGAGCTCGAGCCGTACGGCCGCTGGGTCGATTGCCGCTACGGGGAGTGCTGGGTCCCCGCACGGGTTTCCCGCCACTGGCAGCCGTACACGAACGGCGAGTGGGTGTACACCGAATATGGATGGACGTGGGTGTCGTACGACCCCTGGGGAGACCATCCGTACCACTACGGGACGTGGGTCTGGACGAGACAGTGGGGATGGGCATGGGTCCCCGGAACGGTCTGGGCTCCGGCCTGGGTCACCTGGTCCTACAACGACAACTACGTCGGCTGGGCGCCGTTGCCTCCGAGCCTGGCGTTCGGCGTATCGGGATATTCCGGACGCGCCATCCGCATGGAGCCGACGCAGTACGTCTTTGTGCCCACGAACCGCTTCGTCGGCACGAACGTTTCCTCCGTGCGGATCGCTCCGGAGAGGAGCGCGACGATCTTCCAGCAGACGACTCCGGTCACGCGCTTCTCCGTGTCCGGCGGCATCGTCCGGAACAACGCGATCCCGGTCGACAGGATTCAGCGGGCAGCCGGCATGCAGATCCCGACCCGCAGCATCCGGGATGCGAAGACCGCTCCGCAGCCCGTGACCGAAACGATTCGCGGGGGCGGGCGGCAGGTCTCGATCGTCGCGCCGCCGACCGTCGTGAGGGAAGCCATCACCTCCCGGCCGCAGGGACGCGGCCGTGGCGAGACGTTCCGGGGATCGACGGGAGGACCGACCGGCGCACCGACCGGCGGCAACGAGCGGATCAACCGAGGCCGCGCCACCGGCCGGGTCTATCAGCCTCCGGCGGCGGCCCCGGCCGCGCCACCGGCGCCGCAACCCGCCCCCGAGACTTACCGGGGGCGCCCGGCGACATCGAACCAACCCGGAAATCGAGGGCGCGGTCACCGTCGGCCCGAGGCCGGACCGCAGGCTGCTCCGCAGCAGGCGCCGCAACCGCAGGCCGCTCCACCGCAGCAGCCGCCGCCGCCCGCCGTCCAGGCGAACCCGAACCAGCCGCAGCCGGTCCAGGAGCGCGGGCGCGGAAAGCCCGAGAAGCAGGGGAAGGGCGAGAAAGGCAAGAAGGAGAAGAAGCCCGACCAGCCATAGGGTCGGCGCCGCGTCAGTCGAGGATCTGGCGCGCCGCCCGGTGCCCGCTCGCGATCGCGCCCGGCACGGTCCCGCTCTGTCTCCGGTCGGTCGCTTCGCCCGCGAAGTAGAGGGTTCCCGCGACCGGTCTCGCGAGAACGTCTGGTGCCGACGCGCCGCCGACGGTCTCGTAACTGTACGCGCCGCGAGCCCAGGGATCAGCGCTCCAGTCGTGGACGTGCCCGGCGACGAGGAGGCGGCGCAACCTCGGCGCCGGAAGGTCGAACAGCGAACCCAGCGTTTCCAGTGCCTGGTCGATGATCTGCTCCTTCGAAAGGTGTTGAAGGGTCGTCGCCGCCGGACCTCCGGCCCACCCCGTGATCATCGGGACCTGCGCGGGCGCCGCGGTCCACCAGGTCGGGAACGGAGCGTCCCACGCATGCACGAAGGCGACCTCGGAGTTCTCCGGCTCGCGCGCGCGAAGCCGCTCGACCGCCTCCGTCTCCTCCCAGAACGACCGGCGGAAGAGCACGACGACGCGGACGACCTGGCCCATTTCCATACTCTCGAGAGCACGGCGCTGATCCGGAGGGTCGGGATCGAGCTCGATGCCCGGTTTCCCGCCGGGACCGGGCTGCAGCACTCCGACCGGGACGGTCACGATCGCGTGGCGCGCGCGAAAGTTCCCGCGCGCGGTCGCGGCTTCCACGCTCCCCCGGCGCCAGCGGATCCGCTCGACCGCCGCGGAAAACAGGATCGGGCAGCGCTTCGGATCGAGGTGCGATCGGAGCCGGTCGATGATCCCGTCGTAGCCCGACACGACGCGGAACTGCATGCGATCCTCGGGCGAGAGCGGCGGTTCCCCGCGCGTCGAAAATGCGTGCTCGCTCGCTCGCTCGAGGACGGCCGCGTGGTATCCCTCCATCATCCCGCCCGCGAGCCGCTTTTCCGCGGGCGACATCCGCCGTCGCGAACGGAGGAACTCCGCGATCGACCGATCCCGTCCGTTCGTCCGCATCTCGCGCGTGACCGCGTCGAACCGCGTCCGGAGATCGTGCTGCGAGCGGAATCCGGACGTCGTGCGCTGGAGATAGCTGTCGGGGAGTCGATCGATCAGCAGACCGGCTTCGCGGGCGATTTTGAATACTTCGTCGCTCCTGCCGTGGACGAACTCGGCGCCGAGCTCGATCGGAAGCGGCCAGCCGCGCACGCGCCGCGTGAAGATCCGCCCGCCCGCCCGGGAGCGGGCTTCGAGGACGACGACCGAGAGACCGGCTCGGGAAAGACGTTCGGCGGCGGCGAGGCCGGCGGCGCCCGCCCCGACGACGAGGACGTCGAAAGATCTCTTCACGGCTGGAGATCGAGGATCTCAGGAAAAGACGGCGCGGGCTAGAGTGCGGAGATGGAAGCGGTCCTCTTCGTCGGCGTCCAGGGGTCGGGCAAGACCACGTTCTACAAGGAGCGCTTCTTCGACACGCACGTCCGGATCAGCCGCGACATGCTGAAGACCCGAAACCGGCAGTCTCTGCTCGTGAGCGCCTGCCTGGCCGGACGACAGCCGTTCGTCGTGGACGACACGAACGCAGCGAAGAGCCGGCGCGCGGAGTTCATCGAGCCTGCGCGCGCCGCCGGCTTCCGGGTCCGGTGCTTCTTCTTCCGTTGCGCGCTCCGGGAAGCGCTGGGACGGAATCGGCGGCGCCCGTCGGGCCAGGTCGTCCCGGTCCCCGGCGTGATCGCGACGTTCAAGCGGCTCGAGCCCCCCGTGTGGCAAGAAGGGTTCGACGAAATTTCGATCGTGGAGGTCGACGCGGAAGACCGGTTCGCCGTGCGCGACTGGACCCGCGAGCAGGGCGATCCTCCGCGACTCGAGCGAGAACAGGGGTGAGGCAGGTTAGTTTGGTATTCCCGTCGCTTCGTACCAAAATACCCGCCTGACCCCAAAAAAAGGAGATCGAAACATGCGAATCCCCGTCCGGATCGGACTGTCCGTCGTCACCGCCCTGCTCGTGTGCTCTTCCGCTTTCGCGGCCGGCGCGTCGAAGGACCTCGAGAAAACGGCGCAGGTCAAGGCGTACCGCGCGCTCCTGAAGACCGTCGACGCCGGGGATTACGAGGCCTACAAGAAGGGCATGGCCGCGGAAACCGCAAAGGGCATGGACCAGCAGATGAAGGACGCGGGGATCGACGCGAAGAAGGGGATGGAATTCCTGAAGGCGATGAGCCCCACGGAGCTGAAATTCACGTCGCTCAAGCTCGATGGCAAGAAGGCGACTCTGGAGGCGACCGGAAAAGTCGGCGGCGAGATCAACTACGGCACGATCGAGATGGTCGACGAGGACGGCCAGTGGAAGGTCGTTCGGCAGAGCTGGACGAACAAGAAGTAGGCCGAGCCGGGAGGGTCCCGCGCTCCGACTTCCGGCCGCTCGAGTGAGAGGGTTCTCGAGGGGTCGCCCTCGCGTTGTAAGAACGATGTAAACCGGGGTTCGCCCGCCGCGCGAGGCCGGAGAATTGCATCGTCGGGCGATAAGCTGCCGCCAGCGGACATGCAAGACCCAAAACCGCAACTCGAGGCAAGCACTCCGGAAATCGCGGCTCCCGCGCCGCGCGAAGCCGGCAAGCGCAGCCGCTGGCCCTGGGTCGTGGGAATCGGCGTTCTGGCCGTCGTCGCCGTGCTGTTGCTCGTGCGTTCCGGTCACCGTCAGAAAGCCCAGGCGCAGGCGGCGAAGGCCAAAGCGGCGGCGCGCACGGTGCCGGTCGCCGGCCTCCCCGCGCGAACCGGCGACCTCGGCGTCTACCTGACGGGGCTGGGATCGGTCACCGCGATCAACACCGTCACGGTTCGCACGCGCGTCGACGGCCAGCTGATCAAAGTCGCTTTCCGCGAAGGGCAGCTCGTTCGCGGCGGCGAACTCCTGGCGCAGGTCGATCCGAGGCCGTTCCAGGTCCAGCTCATTCAGGCGGAGGGTCAGCGCGGAAAAGACGAAGCGGCTTTGAAGAATGCCCGGCTCGATCTCGAGCGCTACCGCATCCTCGTCCAGCAGGACTCGATCCCGAGGCAACAGATGGACACGCAGGCGGCTCTGGTCAACCAGCTCGAAGCGACGCTGAAGACCGACCAGGGACAGATCGAGAGCGCGAAATTGAACCTGACCTACAGCCGCATCACCGCGCCGATCTCGGGCACGGTCGGCCTGCGCCTCGTGGACCCCGGCAACATCGTCCACGCCGCGGATCCCAACGGCATCGTCGTCATCACCGAGGTGCAGCCGATCGCGGTCCTGTTCACGATCCCGGCCGACCGGCTGCCCCAGGTCATGCAGCAGCTGCGCGCCGGCCGCGCGCTGACGGTCGAAGCATATGACCGCGACATGAAGAAGAAGCTGGCGCAAGGCTCCCTCCTCGCCGTGGACAACCAGATCGACGCGGGGACCGGGACCGTTCGCCTGAAGGCGATTTTCGACAACGCCGACTACTCCCTGTATTCGAACCAGTTCGTCAACGCGCGGCTTCTCGTCGACACCGTTCGCGGCGCCGTCCTGATCCCGACCGCCGCGATCCAGCGCGGCCCGCAGTCGACGTACGTCTACGTCGTCGGCAGGAACGGCACGGTAGACATGAGAAACGTGGACGTCCAGCTCACGGAGGGTGATGACACGGCGATAAAGAAAGGGGTCGCCGCCGGCGAGATCCTGGTGGTCGACGGCGTCGACAAGCTCCAGCCGGGCACGAAGGTCGCGCTCGCGTCGAGCTCCCCGAGAGGGCCGGGCTCCTCGAAAGCGCCGAATTCCCCGAGGGCGTCCCGCAAGCCGGCTTCATGAGCCCGTCCCGTCCGTTCATCCTCCGACCGATCGCCACGTCGCTGCTCATGGCCGGCCTGCTCATCGCGGGCGCGATCGGCTTCCGTCAGCTTCCCGTTTCGGCGCTGCCGCAGGTCGATTACCCGACCATCCAGATCGTGACCTTCTATCCGGGGGCGAGCCCCGACGTCATGGCTTCCGCCGTCACCGCCCCGCTCGAGCGGCAGTTCGGCCAACTCCCCGGCTTGAACCAGATGACGTCGAACAGCTCCGAGGGCAGCTCGGTTATCACACTGCAGTTCGTCCTCGACCTGAACATCGACGTCGCCGAGCAGGAGGTCCAGGCTTCGATCAACGCGTCGGGCACCTACCTGCCGCGCGACCTGCCCAACCCGCCGATCTACAGCAAGATCAATCCCGCGGACGCTCCGATCCTGACACTCGCGCTCACGTCCGCCACGCTTCCGCTCTCGAAGGTCGAGGACTTCGCCGACACCCGCTTCGCGCAGAAGATCTCCCAGCTGCCGGGTGTCGGCCTCGTCAGCATCAGCGGCGGTCAGAAGCCCGCGGTCCGCATCCAGGTGAATCCGACCGCGCTCTCGTCCTACGGCCTCGCGATGGAAGACGTGCGCAACGCGGTCGCGCAATCGAACGTCAACCAGGCCAAAGGGACGTTCGACGGCAGCCGGCAGTCCTACTCGATCGGGGCGAACGACCAGCTCCTTTCGAGCGACCAGTACCGGCCGCTGGTGATCGCGTACAAGGACGGCGCGCCGGTGCACCTTTCCGACGTGGCCACCGTCCGCGACGACACCGAGAACGCGAAACAGGCCGCCTGGATGAACGACGTGCCGGCAGTGATCCTGAACATTCAGCGCCAGCCGGGCGCGAACATCATCGCGGTCGTCGATCGGGTGAAGGCCCTTCTCCCGCAGCTCTCGGCCTCGCTCCCTTCGGCCGTGAAGGTCGCGATCCTGACCGATCGCACCACCACGATCCGCGCATCCGTCAGGGACGTCGAGTTCGAGCTGATGCTCACGATCGCGCTCGTCGTGATGGTCATCTTCCTCTTCCTGCGCACGCTCGCCGCGACGTTCATTCCGAGCGTCGCCGTACCGCTCTCGATCGTCGGGACGTTCGGAGCGATGTACGTGCTCGGTTACAGCCTGAATAACCTGACCCTGATGGCGCTGACGATCTCGACCGGCTTCGTCGTGGACGACGCCATCGTGATGATCGAGAACATCTCCCGCTACATCGAGCAGGGAGAGAAACCGCTGGAGGCCGCGCTCAAGGGCGCCGAGCAGATCGGGTTCACCATCCTCTCGCTGACGGTCTCCTTGATCGCCGTGCTCATCCCGCTCCTGTTCATGGGCGACGTGGTCGGCCGGCTCTTCCGCGAGTTCGCCGTGACGCTCTCCGTGACGATCCTGGTGTCGGCCGCCGTCTCGCTGACGCTGACCCCGATGATGTGCGCGAAGCTCCTGCGGCACAAACCGGAGAGGGAGCAGAGCCGGTTCTATCGCGTCTCGGGCGAGGTCTTCCAGAAGATCATCGACTTCTACGGCCGCACGCTCTCGTGGGTGCTGCGACACCAGCCGACCACGCTCGTCATCGCGGTGGCGACGCTCCTCGCCACGATCCTCCTTTACATCGTGATCCCGAAGGGATTCTTTCCGGTGCAGGACACGGGCGTGATCCTCGGGATCTCCGAAGCGTCGCAGACGGTATCGTTTTCCGCGATGGCGGAGCGTCAGCGGGCGCTCGCGCGCGTGATCCTCCAGGACCCGGCGGTCGAAAGCCTCTCGTCATTCATCGGCATCGACGGCACCAACACGACCATCAACAGCGGGCGCATTCAGATCAACCTGAAGCCGCTCAAAGAGCGCAAGGCCGCGGCCGGCGACGTCATCCGGCGCCTCCAGCCGGAGCTCGCGAAGGTGGAAGGGGTGACGCTCTATCTGCAGCCGGTCCAGGACCTGACCGTCGAGGACCGGATCAGCCGCACTCAATATCAGTACAGCCTGGAAGACCCCGATGCGGGAGAGCTCGCCCTCTGGATTCCCCGTTTCGTCGGAAAGCTGCAGTCCCTTCCGGAGCTCCGGGACGTCGCGAGCGACCAGCAGAACGCGGGCCTCGAGGCCCACGTCGTCCTCGATCGATCCACGGCGTCTCGCCTCGGGATCACGCCCCAGACGCTGGACGACGCTCTCTACGATTCCTTCGGGCAGCGCCAGATCTCGACGATGTTCACGCAGCTGAATCAATACCGCGTCGTTCTCGAGTCCCACCCGGAGTTCCGCCGCGGGCCGGATGACTTGAAGAACGTCTACCTGCGGTCGCCGGCCGGAGGGACAGTCCCGCTCGGTTCCTTCGCCGACATCCAGACGCGCAACGCCCCTCTCTCGGTCAACCACCAGGGGCAGTTCCCGGTGGTCACGGTCTCCTTCAACCTCGCGCCGAATGTTTCGCTCGGCCAGGCGGTGCGCGCCGTCGAGCGGGCGCGGCAGGAGCTCGGAATGCCCGCGAGCATCCAGGCAGGGTTCCAGGGAACGGCGAAAGCGTTCCGGGCATCGCTCGCGAACGAAGTCTTTCTGGTCCTGGCCGCGATCATCACCGTCTACATCCTGCTCGGCGTACTCTACGAGAGCTACATCCACCCGATCACGATCCTGTCCACGCTGCCGTCCGCGGCCGTGGGCGCCCTTCTCTCGCTGATGCTGACCGGCACGGATTTCTCGGTCATCGCCCTGATCGGGATCATCCTGCTGATCGGGATCGTCGAGAAGAACGCGATCATGATGATCGACTTCGCGCTCGACGCGGAACGCAAGGAGAAGAAGGCTCCGACCGACGCGATCTACCAGGCGGCGCTGCTGCGCTTCCGGCCGATCCTGATGACGACCATGGCCGCGATGCTGGCGGGAGTGCCTCTCGCGCTGGGCTCGGGAATCGGATCGGAGCTGCGCCGGCCGCTCGGCATTGCCATCGTCGGCGGGTTGATCTTCAGCCAGATGCTGACGCTGTACACGACGCCCGTGATCTACCTCGCGTTCGATCGCCTGGCGCAACGCATCGCCCGGCGCCGCGGCCGGCAGCCGGCGGTCGGGCTCGTTCCCGCCGAGGGCGGATGAGCCTCTCGTCGCCGTTCATCCACCGGCCGATCGCCACGACGCTCCTGACCGTGGCGATCGCCCTCTCGGGCGCCATCGCCTACAAGTTCCTTCCGGTCTCGCCGCTGCCGCAGGTCGAGTTCCCCACCATCAGCGTCCAGGCGGGGCTCCCGGGCGCGAGCCCCGACACCATGGCGTCCTCCGTTGCGACCCCGCTCGAGCGCCAGTTCGGCCGGATCGCCGGCGTCACCGAAATGACCTCGACCTCCTCTCTCGGCTCGACGAATGTCACGATCCAGTTCGACCTGAACCGCAACATCGACGCAGCGGCGCGCGACGTCCAGGCGGCGATCAACGCGGCCCGCGGCCAGCTCCCCGCCAACCTGCCGAACAACCCCTCCTACCGAAAGGTCAACCCGGCGGACGCTCCGATCCTGATCCTCGCCCTGACGTCGACCATCATCGAGCGCGCTCGCATGTACGACATCGGTTCGTCGATCCTCCAGCAGAAGCTGGCGCAGGTCGAGGGAGTCGGACAGGTGGTCGTCGGAGGGGGAGCGCTGCCGGCCGTGCGGGTGGACGTCAACCCGACGGCGTTGAACAACACCGGCCTCGGATTGGAAGATGTCCGCGCCGCGCTCGCCGCCGCCAACACCAACCGGCCGAAGGGCGAGCTCGCCGACGGGGAGCGTACGTGGGCTGTCTCGACGACCGACCAGCTCCTCCACGCCGCGGACTACCAGTCTCTGATCATCCGCTACCAGAACGGCTCCGCGATCCGCTTGTCCGACGTGGCGCGCGTGACCGACTCGGTCGAGGACATCCGAACGGGCGGCCTCTCCAACGGCAAGCCCGCCATCCTGATCATCGTCTTCCGCCAGCCGGGCGCGAACATCATCAAGACGGTCGACCGTGTGCGCGCGTTGCTGCCGCAGCTCCAGGCTTCCATCCCGCCGGCGATCCGTCTTTCGGTGGCGATCGACGCGACCCGCACGATCCGCGCCTCGGTCCGGGACATCGAGATCACGCTCGGGGTCTCGATCGCGCTCGTGATCCTGGTCGTCTTCGTTTTTCTGAGGAGCGTGCGGTCCACCCTGATTCCGAGCGTCGTCGTGCCGGTCTCCCTGATCGGGACGCTCGGCGTCATGTACCTGCTCGGCTACAGCATCGACAACCTTTCGTTGATGGCCATGACGGTCGCGACCGGGTTCGTCGTCGACGACGCCATCGTGGTCATCGAGAACATCACCCGGCACCTGGAGGAGGGAAAGAAGCCGCTCGAATCGGCGCTCCTGGGGGCGCAGGAGATCGGCTTCACCGTCATCTCGATCAGCATCTCGCTCATCGCGGTCTTCATCCCGATCCTTCTAATGGGCGGGATCGTGGGCCGACTCTTCCGCGAGTTCTCCGTCACCCTCTCCGTCGCGATCGCCGTGTCGCTCCTGATGTCGCTGACGACCACGCCCATGATGTGCGCCCGGCTCCTTCGCCCGAAGGAAGAGACCTCGCACGGCAAGCTCTACCGGATGAGCGAGCGGTCGTTCGAGAAGATCGTCGGCGCCTACGAGAGGTCCCTCGGCTGGGTCCTGAAACATCAGCCCCTGACGCTGGCGGTGACGCTCGCCACGATGGCCGCCACGATCTTTCTCTATGCGAAGGTGCCCAAGGGATTTTTTCCGCAGCAGGACAGCGGGCGGTTGACCGGGACCATTCAGGCGGACCAGGACACCTCGTTCCAGGCGATGCAGAAGAAGCTCGCGCAGTTCGTGGCGACGGTCATGCGCGACCCGGACGTCGAGAGCGCGAACGGATTCCTGGGCGGCACGTCCAACTCCGGCCGGATGTTCGTGTCGTTGAAGGCGCGCGATCAGCGAAAGGCGACCGCGGACCAGATCATCGCGAGGCTGCGCGGGAAGCTTTCGCACGTACCAGGAGCGACCCTGGTTCTCCAGCCGGTCCAGGACGTCCGGGTCGGCGGCCGCTCGAGCGCTGCGCAGTACCAGTACACGCTCCGCGGCGACGACTCGAAAGAGCTCTTCGAGTGGGCCCCGAAGGTTTTCCAGCGGCTGCGCAAGGTGCCGGAGCTGACCGACGTCAACAGCGACCAGCAGAACAAGGGGCTGCAGGTATCGCTCGCGATCGACCGGGCAACCGCTTCCCGCCTCGGCGTGACGCCTCAGATGATCGACAACACCCTGTACGACGCGTTCGGCCAGCGGCAGGTGTCCACCATGTACACGCAGTTGAACCAGTACCACGTCGTCCTGGAGGTGGACCCGCAGTTCTGGCAGAACCCCGAGGGCCTGAAATCCATCTAC
>QHVV01000149.1 GCA_003222385.1 Acidobacteriota bacterium | reverse complement strand
TCAGCGGAGCCGCGCGCGCCCGCGCGCCCGGTGGGCTCGCGCCCGGCGGACGATCGAGGCGATGTCGTAGACGGACGGCGGCCGCCGTGCCCGCGCCGCGGTCCAGCCCGTGAACCCGAGCGTCAGGTGGTTCAGATAGATCAGCTCCTCGGAGCGAGAGGGGGCGCAGAAGGAGCCGACCCGCGCCGCCTCGAGCCGATCGCGCGCGTCGTGGGCGCGAGCCAGAAGCTCGCGAGCAGACGAGAGAGCTGCCGCCGAGTATTCCGGTTGCAACTCGAAGAACGCGAGCGATCTTTCGACCGGAGCGGTCGCGCCGTCCAGCAGTCGCGCGCAGTCCGCATTCGCGCCGCCGGCCGCCAGCAGAAGAACAGCCGCGGCGATCACGACCCGATCACTTCCTCCAGAAGGTACCCGGGGAAGCGGGCGTGCAGCGGATGCCGCGGCCTGGACGAGTCGGAGCCGCGCGCGCCGGCGGCCGCCCGGTGGTACTCGAGCTGGTCGTCGAGAAGATGCCGGCCGCCGACCGCGCCGTGGCCCGGCACGTAGCTTCGCGTTTGGAGATCGCGGAGAACCGCGAGCCCCGTCTCCAGGCTTTCGATCGCGGCGTCCTCGTAGTTGACGTGATAGCCGGCCGAAACGAGATCTCCGCAGATCGTGACGGACTCTTCTTCGAGGTGCACGACCGAATCTCCGGCGGTGTGGCCCGGGCCCGGATGGACCACGCGCGCGACGCAGCCTCCGAGGTCGAGCGTCAGAACGCCCTCCTCGAAGTCGAGCGATGGAAGACAGGGCTTCGCGTCGGCGAAGAGCTCCGCGAGACCCGGAATCCGCCGCCGCGACCGGATGAGCGCGGGATGTTCCGCGGCCATCGCCTCCTGGCAGGCGCGGTGCGCGACGACCGTCGCTCCGCGGCTCCCGAACCAGGCGGCTCCGAGCGCGTGGTCCGTGTGATGGTGGGTGAGGACGACGAACCGGACCGGCAGCGGCGTGACCGCGGAGAGCGCGTTCTCGACCAGGCGGGCGTGCGCCGGCGCGATCAGGGGATCCACGAGAAGGACGGCCTGCCGGCCGATGACCGCCGTGCAGTTGGCGCCGTAGCTCGTTTCGATCCGGTCTCCCCCGAGCGTCCACACGAAGACGTTCTCGCGAAGCTTCGTCTGCGAAAGTCCCGTGTCCACGCGCGTGTCACTTGACCGGCGGCGGCGTGAACTTCGCGAGATCGTAGATCTGGAGCTCCTTCTCGATCGCGGCCACCTTCGCCACGATGCCTTCGAACCCTTCTTTTCCGAAGAGCTCGTGCTCCTTCTTTTCGAAGTCCTCGCCGAGGCTGTCGTACTCGTGCTTCGAGACGATGCCGCGGAACGCCGGGAAGAGCACCGTGTCTTCCCGCGCCTCGTGCGGCCGGTACATCCGGATGAACCGGGAGACGTCCTCGCGCAGGCGCTCGCGATCGGCCGGGCTCCGAAATCCGGCCTCGGTCGCGAGGTGCAGCATCTCGTCCGTCAGGACCCGACCTGCGCGATGCTGCTCGCGGAGCGTCTTCACGAGGTCTACCTGCCGACCGGCCTTCTCGAAGCGCGAGAAGAGGTGGTCTTCCTCGAGCCTCTCGTGGTAATCCTCGATGAAGGTGCGGATGATCCGCGCCGCGCCGGCGAACGACCGCGGGGGCACGTCGGACGGCTTCTCCCGGAGGCGGCGCAGACACTCCTCGTAGATCAGGAGCACGCGGTTCAGGACTCCGTGCTCGCGCATCAGGTCCTCGGCCGGAGCGACCTCCTCGTCCGGTCCTTCCCGGCCGGGCCGCGCCGAACCGATGACGGGGAGCGCCAGCGTGGCACCGGCGAATCCCATCCGCCGTAAGAGCCCGCGGCGGTCGACCAAAACTCGTTCGTTCATGGCGACACCTCCTGGAATCGTTTCCGACGGCCGGCGCGCACGGCGAGTGGCCACATGATCCGGCGGTGCGATCGAGGCGCTCCCCAGGCCGGATCGAGCGCCTTCGCGAGCTCTTCGAGGGGGTCGGGATCGCCGCCCCGCGCGGCCCGAAACCGCGCCACCCCCGACCAGGTCCCGATGTACCCGAGGAGTTCCGGCAGCGTCCACCGCGCTTCCATCTCGAAACCGGGCGCCTCGACCTCGGCGAACGGGAAGTCGATCGTGCGATATCCGGAGTCGACGAGCTCGCGTTCCGGCGGCCACCAGGGACCGATCGTCCCGGTCGTGAAGCGCCACAGGATCTCGTCGGCGCGCGGATCGTCCACCCTGGGGTTCCCGTAGGTCCAGGCGGCGATCGCGCCGTCGGGTCGAAGAACGCGGCGGGCCTCTGCAAAAAACGCGCTGGTGTCGAACCAGTGGAGCGCCTGCGCGACCGCCACGAGATCGACGGATCCGGATTCGATCCCGCTCGCCTGCGCGGACGCCACCCGGTAGTCGACGCGCTGGTGCGGCGACGCCGCCGCGATCTGCCCGGCGCTCGCGTCCGTCGCGATCACGCGGTCGAACCGCGAGGCGAGAGCGACCGCGGCCTGGCCGCTGCCGGTCCCGCAGTCCCACGCGAGGTCGCGCCGAGGTGGCAGGCCGGCGAGCCAGTCGAAGAGCTCCTTCGGATATCCCGGCCGGAACTCGGCATACGCCGGCGAGACGCCCGAGAAGTGGTCGGAGAAAGACACGGCGCGATTAGACTAATCGCAGTCGTGTCCTCGCCGCGCCGTTCCTTCCGGGAGATTCGCGGCACCGATCTTCTCGTCGGGCTCGGCATCGCGGTCCTCTACGTGGGCGCGGCGAAGCTCGGTCTGGCGCTCGCGCTGCAGGCCGCGCAGGTCAGCGCGGTGTGGCCTCCGACCGGACTGGCGCTGGCCGCCCTCCTGCGTCTGGGTCCACGCGCCGCGCCCGGCGTCTTTCTCGGCGCGTTCGTCGCCAACGCGACCGCGGGAGAACCGGTTTGGGTCGCGGCCGGGATCGCGGTCGGCAACACGCTCGAGGCAGTGGTGGGAGCAACGCTTCTTTCGCGCGTCGATTTCGATACATCCCTCGAGCGCCTGCGCGATGTCGTGGCGCTTCTCGGCGCGGCAGCGGTGAGTCCCGTCATCGCGGCCACGATCGGTGTGAACTCTCTCGGGGCGGGAGGAGTCCAGCCCGCGAGCAGCCTGCAGGGGCTCTGGCGCGTGTGGTGGCTGGGCGACGGGCTCGGAGATCTCGTCGTCGCTCCGCTCCTCCTCGTGTGGACGGCGAAGCTGTCGCTCCCCCGCCGTCCCGGCGCGGTCGTCGAAGCGGTCGCGATCGTGGGGGCGCTGTTCGGAGCGGGCGCGATCGCCTTCGGATCGGTGCCGCCTTCGGCCGCCCTCGAGTACGTCGTCTTCCCGGTCCTCGTCTGGGGGGCATTGCGCTTCGGGACCCCGGCCGCGACCGTCATCACCGCCGGGACCTACGCTTTTGCCGTGTGGGCGACGCATCGGGGCCTGGGGCCGTTCGCGGGCATCGGTCCGGAAGGCGGCCTCGTCCCGCTCCAGCTTTTCATGGCCGTTTTCGCGATGACCGGCCTCTTCCTGGCCGCGGTCGCGGCCGAGCATCTCCACGCGCGCGAGAGCGCGCAGGAGCAGGCGCAGGAGCTGGTCGAAACGGACCGCCGCAAGGACGAGTTCCTCGCGATGCTCTCGCACGAGCTGCGCAATCCGCTCGCCCCGATCCTGCATGCAGTCGAGCTCCTCGGGCACGACGATCCCCGGCTGGTCTCGAAGGCGCGGGAGATCATCGGCCGCCAGTCGGAGCACCTGACGCGGCTCGTGGACGATCTCCTGGACGTTTCGCGGATCACCAGCGGGAAGGTCCGGCTCGAGCGGCGCCCCGTGGCCTTGAAGGGCGTCGTAGACACGGCGGTCGACACCTGGCGCCACGTGATCGCGCAACGGCGACAGGAGCTCTCCGTCGAAGTCCCCGAGGAGCCGCTCTTCGTCGAGGCCGATCCCACGCGGCTCGCTCAGGTGATCTCCAACCTGCTGCACAATGCGGTCAAGTTCACTCCGGAGGGGGGACGCATCGCGATCTCCGCGGCGCGGGAGGACGGACGCATCGCGCTCCGCATCCGCGACGACGGGCCGGGCATCGCTTCCGACGACCTCGAACGAATCTTCGATCTCTTCGTCCAGGGTCCTCCTTCTCTCGACCGGCCCCAGGGCGGCCTCGGCCTGGGCTTGACGCTGGCGCGCCGGCTCGCGGAGCTCCACGGCGGAACGGTCTTCGCCGCGAGCGGCGGCGCCGGACAGGGAAGCGAGTTCGTCGTAAACCTTCCCTCCTCGGGTCCGCCGGAGCCGGGAGCCGCTCCGAAAGCGCTGGAAGAGGAAGCCGCCGGCGCGACCCGCCGCCACGGCGCCGCTCGCGGGCGGCGCGTCCTCGTGGTCGATGACAACGCCGACGCGCGCGACGCGATGAAGTTCCTGCTGGAGGAGGAAGGGCACGAGGTCCGGACCGCCGGCGATGGACCCGCCGCCCTCGAAGAAGCGCGGATCCGCCCGCCGGAGGTCGTGCTGCTCGACATCGGTCTGCCCGGGATGGACGGGTACGAGGTCGCCCGCGCGCTGCGCGCCCTGCCCGGATGCGAGCTCGCGTCGATCGTCGCGGTGTCCG
>QHVV01000148.1 GCA_003222385.1 Acidobacteriota bacterium | reverse complement strand
GTGCTCGATCGGAAAGAAACCCGCCGTTCCGACTAACGTTAGGCTGATCGTCGAGTGCACCGAAAGAATTCTTGTCTTTTGATGGATTCGCCCTATACTGTTGCCGAGTCCAATGTCCCGACCCAGCGCCATCAATCACTTAGCAAAACATATCCCATTTCTTTTCCCGACCCGTCCTGCCTCCGAACGGGAGGCCCATCTCTACCTGGACCGGGCTCTGAAGGCCGCGGCGGAAGAGCGGTACGACGTCGCCCTCGTGTTCTCCCGAAAGGCTCTGGACGTCGAGCCCGGGAACCTCGCGGCGCAGCTGCTCTCGGCGCAGCTCTACGACCACGGTTTGCACGACGTCGACCGCGCCGTCGAGGGCTATCGCTCGCGGGTTACGACGGGTCGAACCGGTACTGCGCCGCAGCGAAACAGGCCCTCGACGCTCTGGTCCGAGACGCGCCTTAGCGGTCGGTCAATTCGTTGGGCCGCGGCAGACGCGGCCAGCCCCAGGGATACATCGGAGGACGGCCCCACACTTCGGCGCGATACCGTCCACCCGATCGGATTGCGTCGCGGGAGGGATCCACGCGCCAGCGCGCGTCCGAGAAAACGGCATCGCGGCCGGAGCCCTCCAGGTCGAGCGAGAAGAGCAGTCCGCCGACTCCGGTCTCGCTGCCCGCCTCGATCGCGATGCGGTTGACCCCGCGCGAGAGAAGCTCCGCGATTTCGTGGAGGATGAGTGGATCACCCGGCTGTTGGCGTCCCGAGCCGGCTCTTTGCCCGTTGACCCAGAGGACGTGCCAGCGGTCCGCGAAAATTTTCGCCATTGCCCGCGAAGGAGCCCGGTCGAGAACGACGTCACGCGTCGCCACGAACGCGATGGGAGCCGGCTCCTTGACCTCACGCGTGTACCAGATCCACTCGGCTCGGCCGGTCTTGGACATCTCCCGATCCGCGTGCGCCAGGGCGACGTACAGGAAAGCGAACAGCGGCCGCGAAAAGAGGCTGTCCGGCCGGCTCGTCTTCTCCATTCCTTGACCGATCTCGCGCGGGACGGTACTCTATAGTCCCGATGCCTTCATGAAAGTCATCGGAGTGATCCCCGCCCGCTACGCCTCGGTCCGATTTCCCGGAAAGCCGCTCGTTCCCCTCGCCGGCCGTCCGATGGTGCTCCACGTGCTCGCGGCGGCGCGGGCGGCGCGACGGCTCGACGAAGTCCTGATCGCCACCGACGACTCCCGAATCGCGGACGTCGTCCGCGAGAACGGCGGCGAGGCGTTGCTGACGTCTCCGGACGCGGCGACCGGAACCGATCGGCTCGCCGAGGCGGCGCGGCACCTGGACGGAGATGTCTACGTCAACATCCAGGGGGACGAGCCGCTCATGCCGCCGGAAAACGTCGACGCAGTCGTCGAAACGCTGCTGGCGAACCCGGATCGCGAGATCGCGACGATCGCGCTCGCGTCGATCGACGAAGCGGAGGCCCGCGACCCGAACGTCGTCAAGGTCGCGGTGGCGCGCGACGGCCGGGCGCTCTATTTCTCCCGGGCGCCGATTCCGTACGCGCGATCGGGCGCGCCCGCATATCGCAAGCATCTCGGCCTGTATGCCTACCGCGCCGGGGCCCTCTCGAAGGTCGCGGCGCTTGCGCCGTCGCCTCTCGAGAAGCTCGAGTCGCTCGAGCAACTCCGCTGGCTCGAGGCCGGCTGGTCGATCTGGGTGGGAAACGCGGTCGCAGACTCGATCGGAGTCGATACCCCCGCGGACCTCGCGCGGGCGGAAAAGATCTTAGAAAATCGCGGGGACAGGCCCCACGGGCCTGCACCCGCCACCGAACTTGCTAGCGGGGACAGGCCCCGCGGGCCTGCACCCGCCACAGTTCAGCAACGACTGACCGCAGAAAAGGAGTAATTGGATGAGCGCCAAGTACGTGTTCGTGACGGGCGGGGTCGTTTCCTCGCTCGGGAAAGGCATCGCGGCGGCCTCGATCGGCGCCCTTCTCGAGGCGCGCGGTTTTCGGGTCGCGCTCGCGAAGTTCGATCCGTACATCAACGTCGATCCGGGGACGATGTCTCCATTCCAGCACGGCGAGGTCTACGTCACCGACGACGGAGCAGAGACCGACCTCGACCTCGGACATTACGAGCGGTTCACCTCGACGACGTCGTCGCGCGTCAATAACACGACGGCCGGCCGCATCTATGCGACGGTCATCGAGCGGGAGCGGCGGGGAGACTATCTGGGCAAGACCGTTCAGGTCGTTCCGCACATCACCGACGAGATCAAAGACTCGATTCGAAAGATCGGCCCGGACGCCGACGTCGTCCTGATCGAAATCGGCGGGACGGTCGGCGACATCGAGTCGCTGCCGTTTCTCGAAGCCATCCGGCAGATGCGCCAGGAAGCGGGGCGAGGCAACTCGGTCAACGTTCACCTGACGCTCGTCCCCTACATCAAGGCGTCCGACGAGCTGAAGACGAAGCCCACCCAGCACTCGGTCAGAGACCTGCTCTCGATCGGGATCCAGCCGGACGTCCTTCTCTGCCGGACGGATCGCCCCCTTCCCTCGGAGGTCAAGGGCAAGATCGCGCTCTTCTGCAACGTGCCGGTCGAAGCCGTCATTACGGCGAAGGACGTTCCTTCGATTTACGAGGTGCCGCTGCAGTTCGCGGCCGAGAGTCTGGACACGATCCTCCTCGATCTCCTGAACCTCGCCCACTACGACCGCGACCTCTCCAAGTGGGAAACCCTCGTCAACCGGATCAAGAACCCTTCGGGGGAAGTCGAGATCGCCGTCGTCGGAAAGTACGTCGACTACGGCGACTCGTACAAGTCATTGAACGAGGCTCTGGGCCACGGCGGAATCGCCAACAACGTCCGGGTCAGGCTGCAGTACGTGGACGCCGAGACTCTCGAGAACGACCAGTACCCGGAGGCGCTCGTCCGCGCGGATGCGGTCCTGGTGCCCGGCGGGTTCGGGCGGCGCGGAGTCGAAGGAATGATGCGCGCGATCCAGTACGCCCGCGAGAAGCGGGTCCCGTTCTTCGGGATCTGTCTCGGTCTGCAGACCGCGGTGATCGAGTACGCGAGGCACGTGGCCGGCCTCGAAGGCGCGAACTCGACCGAGTTCGAAGAGGAGCCGAAGTACAAGGTCATCTTCAAGCTGCGGGACCTGATCGGCGTCGAAGCGCTCGGCGGGACGATGCGGCTCGGAAAATACCCGTGCGACCTTGCGCCCGGATCCTTCGCCGCGCGCGCGTACGGAGAGAGCCCGATCTCGGAGCGCCACCGCCATCGGTACGAAGTCAACCAGGAGTTTCTGCCTGCGCTCAAAGAAACCGGCATGTCGTTCACCGGGATGTCTCCCGACCGGAAGTTCGTCGAGATCATCGAGCTCAAGGAAGACCATCCTTGGTTTCTCGGCTGCCAGTTCCATCCGGAGCTGAAATCGAAGCCGTTCGCCTGCCATCCGCTCTTCCGGGACTTCATCCGGGCGGCGAAAGCCCACCGCGCGGCCCGGCAAGAAGAAGGAGCCCGCGAGGCGATCCCGGTCGCGATCCGGCGGGAGATGGCCTGACTCCGGTTCGCTCCTTCGAGATCGCGCCGGGCTGGTCGATCGGAGACGGCTCTCCGCTCCTCTTCTTCGCCGGCCCCTGCGTCATCGAGTCGCGAGAGCACGCGGTGGGGATGGGGCGACGGCTCGCCGCGATTTCCCAAGAAACGGGGGCGAAGATCGTCTACAAGTCCTCGTTCGACAAGGCAAACCGCTCGTCGCGCGATTCGTTCCGCGGACCCGGAATCCGAGAGGGCCTCGACATCCTCGCCGAAGTCAAGTCGGTGACGGGTCTGCCTCTTCTTTCCGACGTCCACGAGCCGGAGCAGACGACGGAGGCCGCGCAGGTGCTCGACGTGCTCCAGATTCCGGCGTTCCTTTCGCGCCAGACCGACCTGCTCGTCGCGGCCGCGAAGACCGGCAAGCCGCTGAACATCAAGAAGGGCCAGTTCCTCGCGCCCGACGACATGTCGAACGTCGTCGAGAAGTGCCGCGCCGCCGGCAACCAGAAGCTCCTCCTCTGCGAGCGCGGCGCTTCGTTCGGCTACCACGACCTCGTCGTCGACATGAGGTCGTTCCCGATGATGCGGGCGCTCGGGTTTCCGATCGTCTACGACGCGACGCACTCCCTCCAGCTCCCGGGCGGCGGGAAGGAGACCGGCGGCTTGAAGCAGTACGCTCCGGTGCTGGCGCGGGCGGCGGCCGCGACGGGCTGCGTGGACGGCTTCTTTCTCGAGGTCCATGACGACCCGGACCGCGCCCTCTCGGACCGAACGACGCAGCTGGACGTCGCTCTCCTGCCGGATCTGATCCGGTCACTCACCGCGATCGCCCGGCTCGCGCGCGGCGCCTGAAGCCGCTCGCTACGACGCTTTCTCGAAGACCTCCACCTCGTAGCCCGCATCGATCCAGGCGTCGAGGCCTCCCGCCAGCGGACGGACTTTCTTGTATCCCCTTTCGATCAGCATGCGGGCCACACGGGCCGCCGACGCTTCGTTCGGTCAGGTGCAGTAGAGGACGACCTCCACTTCGGGCGAGATGCCGGGAAGCTTGGCGTCGAGCTCCGTGACGTCCATGGTCGTCGCGCCCGGAATCCGCCGCGGGTCGCGGAGACGCTCCCCCGCCGCCCGAACATCCACGACGACGGGTTTCTCCCCCTTCTCGAAAAGTGCGCGGAGCTGTTCCACGGTGATCCGCGCCATCCGCAGCGCCTTGTAGAACCGCCGCCTTTGCCACCATTTGTACAGGACGAAGAGGAGGAGGCCGGCACCCAGGAGATAGAGGGCTCCGGTGCCCATCCCTTCGAGGAACGACAACACGTCGTCGATCGCCCGGTGAAAGATGAAGCCGATCAGGAGGCCGCCGCCCGCCCACAGCACGGTTCCGAGCAGGTCGTAAAAAAGGAAGGACGGGAGGCCGGCGCCCATCGCCCCGGCGAGAGGGGGCGCGACGGTCGAGAAGCCGGTGATGAATTTCGACGCGACGAGCGACGCCATCCCCCAGCGCTCGAAGATCGACTCGGTGTGCCGGACGCACGAGTCGGGAGAAAGCGAGACCCGGCAGAGGGTCTTCAGGACCCGGTTGCCGTATCGCCGCCCAAGCGCGTACCAGATCGAGTCCGCGGCGAGCGAGGCGACGGCGGCGGCAAAGATGAGCCCTGACAGCGAGAGCTTTCCGTCGCGCGCGAGCGCGCCGGCCACGATCAGCGTGGGAAGCGCCGGGATCGGAATCCCAATCTGCTCCACCAGCACGTTCGCGAAGACGAGCGCCATGCCGTACTGCGTGACGTATGCGACGAGCCTGGTCATCGCTTTCCGTTCCGCACGAACGCGAACGAGGCGAGAGACAGGTTCTGGTAGCGAAACCCGGACGACAGTTGCTCCGTCGAGTCGCTCTCCTCCGAGGCGCCGAGCGCGAAGAGCAGCGGGTCGAAATGCTCGCTCGCAGGAACGGCGAGCTCCGCATGAGGGGCGAGCTCGCGGTAACGGATGAGCTCGTCTTTCTGTCGGCGTTCGATCCTCTCGCGCGCCCAGTCGTCGA
>QHVV01000166.1 GCA_003222385.1 Acidobacteriota bacterium | reverse complement strand
TCGGTGCACGGATGTGTAATTACAGGTCGCCAGGCATTACCCCGCCGCCCCCTTCCCAGTCCCCGGCGGAACGCTTGCAAACTCACGCGACGCCAGCCCCCAATCCCCGTCATTGATCGGATGAAACCCCCGACTCCCATGCACGAGCCTGCGAGCCAGGCTCCGATAAGCCCGCGTGCTGAGGTACGGCACCCCCGCCGCATCGAGCCGCTCGAACAGCCGGCTCGATTCCGGCGTCCACCCCGATCCCTCCCCATGCTCGAGGTGATAAGCCACCATCGGCGGCTGCAAATTGATCATCTCGACCCCAGCCGCATAAGCCTGAAACAGCGCCACCCCATCCATGTGCCAGGAGTAGGCGGGCCACTCGGGATAGCCGTGGATCCCAAACCACACGTCGCGGCTGGTGAGGGTGAAGTCGCCGCAGCCGCTGGTGTGAAGCTTCGGCAGCACCATGCGATCCCGCGCCGCCGCCGCCACCCGGGTCAGCTCGACGACAGCCGTGTTGATGCCGAAACGAGGCCCGCTGTTCTGCCCCCGCATCACCGGCGGCCGCCCGTTCGGATACCGCAGCCCATCGATGCGGTGCTCACGAATCACCGGCAGCGCTCTGCACTCCGCCGGCGACGGCAGCGACGGCCCGCCGAGCTCGGCCTGCACGTCGTGCCTATCGACTCGATACATGGCGTTCGGCTTGAGTCCGGGCGTGAGAAAAGAGAAAAGCTCATCAGAAAACAAGATGTCGATGTTGGTGGCGAGCACGTAGGGCGCGGTCGAGCGCCGGATGCCGACGTTCTTGCCAATCATCTGGAATAGCGGCAGCCCGTCGGCGTGCGCAAAGGTCCGGTGAACATCGGCAGGAACTGTGATCACCCGGGGTTGGAAATAATCGTTGGGCGACCAGCGCAGGGCATCGACCAGCGGCGGCCGGTCAGCCGGAGGGTTCCACTCCACCAGGACCAGCTCCACAGGCAGCCGGAACCGAACCGCCTGCTCCTCCAGCCCCTCGACGAAGAGCTGCATCCGCGCCAGCAGGTGACCGCCGTGCTCGTCGTTGCGCGAGGTCGCGACCACGCTGAGCTGGGGCTTCATGCGCTGAGGCTCGCCCTGAGCTCGCCGGTCTTGCGCCACAGCGCCCAGTAATACGCGGCCGCGAGGAAGGTCTGCGAGATGACGTTCGCCCACGCCGCTCCGAGGCCTGCGAAAGGCGGGATGAGGATCAGGTTCGCGACCACGTTGAGGACCAGGGAGCCGGCCGTGGCGGCGGCGAAGCGGCGCGGATCGGTGACCCCAGTGAGCCCCTGGAGGGCGATCGCCGCCGCGCCCGGCAGGGTCGAGATCATGAGCACGATCACCACCGGGGCGGCCACGGCGTATGCGGCGCCGAACAGGAAAGTGAGCAGGGGCTGGGCGAAGATCGAGAAGACCAACGCCGGCCCCAGGGCCAGCAGCACGCTCTGGGCGGCCACCCGCTTGCCGGTCGAAAGCCGCGTGGCCGGCTCCTGGCCGGCGGCTTCGGAAAGGGCGAGCTGGCCCAGGGCGGAGGGCAGGAGCAGGTTCATATCCTGGAACCGGTAGCTGGCGCCATAGATGCCCGCGGCCGCCGAGCCGCGGAGCAGCGCGACGAGGTAGTTGTCGACCCGTGTGTAGACCGCGCCCACCGTGCTGGCGAGCATGAACGGCGCCGCGGCTCTCAACGAGAGGCTGGGCCGCGGGAGGCCCGCCGCTTCGGCCACCGACTTGCCGCGCACGAACGCGTAGTCGATCACGCCGACCCCCAGCCCGACCGCCGAATAGGCGACCGCCACCGCCAGCAAGCCCCCGCCGGCAAGCAGCCATAGGCCGCCCGCCACGAGCACGACTGCGCGTGAACCAATCTCGCTGATGACCTCAAGGCGAATGTTTCCGGTGGCGCGATAACCCGTCACCGTGGGGTTGTAGAAGCCCGCGCCCACGATGCTGAGGCTGAACACCAAAGGTACGGCGAGGTTCTGGTCGTGGGTCGCGATCACGTACAGCACCACCATCAGCAGCGCGAAGCCCGCCGCCAGCAGCAGGCGGCGGCGGATGACGGCGTCGAGCACCTCGCGGCGGATGCGCCCGGTGTCGACGACGTCGCGGGCCAGGATGAACTGCAGCCCGAAGTCGCTGAGCGAGGTCAGGATGATGATCAGGGCGAGGGCAACGCTGAACTCGCCGAACTGCTCGAGCGGAAGCCGGCGCGCGACCAGGATCACCCACGCCGCGGACAGCAGCGAGGCGACGCCGCGGCCGAACGAGAGAGCGACCGCGCGGCCGACCAGGAGGCGCCCTGAAAGCAGCCTGGTCCGCGCCGTGGTCAGAAAATCAATCAAACGCCGTAGCGCCGCGCGAATCGCCAGCTCCGCAAGCGGGTCCTGATGCGGCGGCTGGAGCGCAGCGCGTGACTGAGAAGCTGTCTGGGCCGGGCCATCCGGTATTTCCATCCCACCGCGGGCCCGATCGCTCCCTCCGCACTCATCGTCCACGTCGCGTGTGCGATGGAGTAGAAGTTCGTCCAGTGCTTGACCCACTTGCGGTTCTCGCGAGCCTCGACTCCGTCCCACACGTCGATCTTTTGCGCGTGGACGTAATCGTGGTTCTGATGGATCAGGGTCACGAAGTCGGTGGCGTCGATCAGGGGGATGTCGGAAGCCACGGTGTTCCAGAGGATCCAGTTGTCGTATGAGGTCCTTCCGATCGCGAAGGGAGGCATGTGCTCGTACTGCCCGCGCGGAAACATGAAGAGGTCGATCGCACCGGGTGAATGCAGCTTGCCCCGCGCGATGGCCGGGTCCGCCCAGCGTCGCTCCCACTGTCCGTCGAACTCCAGCAGGTGCCGCACGTCGACGTCGTGTCGCTGCGCGACGAGCAGGAAACGTTTCGACCATTCCATGGCGAGGCGGGCGGCTTCCATGATGCGGTGGGTGAGGATGATGTCAGCGCTGACGAAAGCCAGCACGTCGCTCGTCGCGAGCGCGTCCGCTTGCTTGAACATGTCCGATACGAGCGGCGTGCCGAACGCGTTGGTTTCGATGTCGCTCACCAGCTCGACGCTCAAGCCGCGGATCACCTCGGTAGCGCCGTCTTCGTTGCAGAATAAAATGACTTTCGGCTTGGGACTCAATGACAGCCAGCTGCGGATCGCATTCTCCTGGATGATCCCCACGTGACCCTTGAAGGCCTTGGGCGCTGAGAAGATCGTGAGCAACGGCGCGTCCTCCGGGGCTTCTGGACGCATGGCCGGCGCCGCTACTTTCTTGCGCAAGGTTCACCGGCGTGCGCTGCGCGAAACGGTCGTGAGGTGGGCGAGATCCCGCAAGTATCGGCGCATCTGGATCGACGTCGGCGCGCATGAGGGTGAGCTGACCTTCCCGTTCGCGGCCGCGGATCCATCACTGCTGGTGTACGCATTCGAGCCCAACCTGCACGCCGCGAGCCGGATCATGGGCTGCCTGCGCAACTACGTCGTCCTTCCCATCGCCGTCTCGGAGCACGACGGCAGCGCCGAGCTCCAGCTCAACGCCTACGAGCAGTCGAGCTCGCTGCTGCCGGCCGACGAGGCCGGGGTGAAGGAGTGGATCACGGAGCAGGAGTTCAAGGTCGTCGGCACGATGACCGTGCCCACGATGCGTCTCGACACCTTCATGAACGAGGCGAGAATCGATGCCGTGGAGTATTTGAAGATCGATGCCCAGGGCCTTGACCTCGAGGTCGTCAAATCGGCCGGCGACCGTCTGCGGGACGTGGCCAAGGTTCAACTCGAGGCGACGACGGCTTCCTATCGGCAGTACGAGGGTGCTCCTGGCAAATCGGTGATCATCGAATACATGGACTCGAAGGGCTTCCGGCTGGCCGGCGAGGAGATCCAATCCCACGGCCAGGAGGCCAATCTTACTTTCTTGAGAGTCTGACTTCAGCCCTTGAGATAGAGATCGACCGTAAGCGACACCCCCTCATACCGCCCGAGCGTGTGCGCACCGACGGGCGGTAGGTCGGTGAACCGCCACGACCGCTGGAGCCGGTAACCGCTCAGCGGACCCCTGACCCATTCGGCCAGCGCCTGCAGATAGGGCTGGCGAACAGGCGGACAGAAAAATACTTTGGCCACCTGCTTGATGTCCTCCCGATACACGACCGCGGCCGGGCAGTGGATCCCGACGTTGACGTACTGGGTCGTCGTCCAGGCCGGGTCGACGTCGATCGGAGTCGACAGAGGTGACGCCCCCTCCGCATTGGTCATCAGGATCTCCAGCGAGGCGGGCCACCCCGGACCAGGCGCGTACGTGAAGCACTGGCCGGCCGCGACGTGCTGTCGCAGCTCGCCGGCCAGCTCAGTGGTCACCGCCGTCAGCTGCGCGTTCGCGCTCTTCTCATTCGACGGCCAGCTGACCAGCGCATACGCCCCCAGCGCGTAGACGATCACCGCGTAAGCGCCCACCAACGCCACCGCCGGCGGCGACCACCGCATCGTGGGGCCCGCCCACCGGTCAACCGCGAAGCGGGAGGCGCCGGCGATAAAGAAGATCCACAGCGCGACGGTGAACCACTCCCCGACATGAGGGTTCTTGTTGGTGGTCAGCGTGAACGCCGCATAGAAAATGAGGACGAGTCCCGCGTAGATCCACTCCGCCCGCCTGAGCCGGCGACGAAACATCGCCACCGCCAGCAGCAGCGAGCCAACGATCACCGGCCACGCCTCGACTTCGCCGAGCTGAGCCGGGATCCGGACCACGTGATAGGCAAGGCTCGACAAGAGGTCGAGGTTCATTGCATAGGCGCCGCGATAGGTGACGGCGGCCTC
>QHVV01000157.1 GCA_003222385.1 Acidobacteriota bacterium | reverse complement strand
AGATGCCCGCGAGCACGAGCCCGATGACCACGCCGAGGAAGACGAAGGCGGTGAGGATGCGGACCATCAGCGGGCTCGGTTTCCAGCCTTTGGCCAGCGGTGGATTGTTGGTGGTCATCCGGCCCCTCTCGCGACCTTCTCATCTTCGGGTCGCGCCCCGAATCGACGAACCCGCGACGCGTAGTCCGCCAGAGCTGCCTTGAGGTCGTCGACACCGAAGTCGGGCCACAGGGTTTCGGACACGAGCATCTCCGCGTACGCCCCCTGCCAGAGCAGGAAGTTGCTGACTCGCCGCTCCCCGGCGGTGCGGATGATGAGGTCGGGATCGGGAAGCTCCGGCTGGTACATGTGCGACGAGATGGCGTCTTCATCGACATCTTGCCCTGAGACACCGTCGCGAATCAGGGCGCGCACGGCGTCCACGATCTCGGCCCGGCCCCCGTAGTTGAGGCAGACGTTGAGCACTCCGTTGCGGTTGTTGGCGGTGCGCGCCATCGCTTCGTCGATGCGCTGGATCATCCGCGGGGAGAGGCCATCGCGACGGCCGCTCACCACTATGCGCACGCCGCGGCGGTGCATCTCCTCGATCTCGCGCTGCATCGTCTCGTGAAAGAGCCGCATCAGCGCCCGCACCTCAGCCCGGGGACGCGCCCAGTTCTCGGTCGAGAACGCATAGATGGACAGGTCGTGCACACCCAGTTCCTCGCAGGCCTGGAGCACTCGCTTGATCGCACGCACGCCCTGGCGGTGGCCGAAGCTGGCGGGCCGGCCGCGGCGGCGGGCCCAGCGGCCGTTGCCGTCCATGATGATCCCGATGTGGCGAGGGACATGGGAGTCCAAAGGTGAGGAAAGCGTACCGACCGGCGCCCAATCCGTCGCTGGAGGCGCATCGGCCGGTTGGCCGCTCGTCACGCCGGTCTAAATCACAAAGCAGTCCTCAAAGGGGACCGTTGTCCCATTGACACGCGCTTTTCTGGACTCAACATTCCAATCAACTAACCGAACCGTGAAAAAGAGAGGGTGCCCGCCCCCAGCCTGAGCCTGGGCAGCTATCAGGGAGAGCCGACCGACGCGTTTTTGCTTGCAGCTTTCGCGCTTTCGCGCGAACGGCAATCGGGCAGCTCTCCTGAGACTGAGATGCCGCAGTAGGAAGCACCGTTTGACGGCTCACCTCAGGCCGCTTGCGCGGCGAGTGAGGGAGCGTTGAAACGAGGAGAATGAATTTGGAATTTCGACTAAGGGCTCTGCGATCGGCCCTACCACGTCGCTGGCGAAGCTCACGCTGGTGGAGCGGCGCCGGCATCGCCTTCATCGCGGTCGGCGCTCTAACAGTCACGTTCAGTCTTTCAGCATTTGCAGCTCTCCCCGGGCTCATAGGGCAGGCTGCGCAGTTCGAAGACAACGACGGCAACCTTGCCGTCGACAACACGGGATACACCGACTGGAATAGCTTCTCCGGTGGAACCTATACGGGGACCGCCCCCTACCAGACCAAGAACACGACGGCGAACGGCTGGTCATTCATCGGATTAACCGACGCCTCGAAGTCCAACACTGACACGGGCTTCAAGGGTGGGACCAAGCAAGACGACAACTGCCCGGGCGTGATCGGGACGAGTTCTCCGAACAAGGACGACCTCAAGCGGATCTACATCGCGACCAAGTCGGTTACGGGCTTTCCTAGCCCGAACACCACCCACGTTTTCCTGGAGCTGGCGTGGGTCCGAATCGCGCAAAACACCACGTCGCCCTCGGCCCACGTGGGTTTCGAATTCAATCAGAGCAAGACGGCTTGCGGCGCCGCGTCAGATGGCCTGGTCCAGCGGACTGCAGGTGACTTGCTATTCGTCTACGACTTCGAGGGCAGCAGCACCAGCAACCCTAGCCTGACATTCAGGCGCTGGGTTACCTCGGCGACGTCGACGTGTGAGATCGGCAGCGATTCTCCGCCCTGCTGGGGGACTGCGACTAACCTGTCAGCGTCCGGGTTCGCCGAAGCCAAGGTGAACACATTCGGTTCCGTCCTGGACACGGCCGGCCCAGCAGCAAATCCGCCCGGTGAAACGCTTGGAACTAACGAGTTCGGCGAGGCCGGGGCGGACCTGACCAATGCCGGCATCTTCACGTCCTCAGGGCCGTGCCTCGCTTTCGGACAGACTGAAGGGGTCAGCCGCAGCTCCGGCAACTCCGGCTCAGCAGCCATGGAAGACCTGGTCGGTCCTGGCCTGTTCCAGCTTTCCAACTGCGGTGAGGTCGTGATCAAGAAGCACACCGACCCGCGCGGCGTCGACAAGAACTTCAGCTACAGCACCGACATCCCAAGTGCTGGGACCAACGCCGCCACTTTCAGCAAGGCCGTCGACAGCACTGGCCCTCCGACCACATTCACCTTGAACGACAGCGGCAACACGACTGGAGACAACTCAGTCAACACCGAGGACATCACCAACGTGAAGCCAGGCAGCTACACGGTGAACGAGACCTTGCCAGGAGGTTGGCTACTCGAGAGTCTGGTCTGCACAACCGGCGGGGCGCAAGACGCGACCACGCCGACGCAGGCGGACATCACCGTTGCACAGGGCGCCACGGTCACATGCACCTACACCAATCAGCAGCAGCTGGGGGCGATCAAGATCTCGAAGATCTCCAGCAAGCCTGCGGCAACCGCCCTTTCGGGCGCGCATTTCGAGCTCTGCACCAACAACGGTCCGTACACTGTGGCGAATCCGTGCGCTCCAGCCAAGACCGGGAGCGATGATCTTGTCTCGGGCACGGACGGCTCCGTTTGCGTGGACAACTTGGGCTTTGCCACGTACTACGTGACGGAGAAGGCAGCGCCGACCGGTTACTCGATCGATGACGCCACGACCCACTCGGTGGCTGTGAGCCACATGGCGAAATGCAGCGACACTTCGTTTGGTGGCGAGTCCCTGACCTTCAAAGACACGCCGCTAACGGACCTTACGATCACGGTTACGAGCGAGGCGACGGGTGGCACCAAGTCCAGAATCACCTGTGTCGACAGCGCCAGCGCCGACATTGGAAACTCGCCTCAGCCATCTGCCACCACGTTTGGCGATCCGGAGAACGTCACTGCAAACGGCCTGAAGCCCGGCACCTATACCTGCACGGTGATAATCGACCCGTAAGGAACAGACAGCTCGACGACGAGCAGCCTGTAATGGCAAACGAGAGGCTCCCGGCGTTGCCGGGAGCCTCTTTCGCTTGTAAAGGATCGCTTCAGCTAACGGTAAACGTCACCGGGAGCAGACTGAGATTGCCCACCCAGTCGTAAGCCTCGAACGTGACGGTATGCTGCCCGCTCGCACCGCGCAGGGACCACTTATAGCCCAGCTGGCATGTATACGAAATGTCATCGCACGCGGTCGTCGAGACGTAGGCATTGTCGATGAAGAGGTCGATCTTCTTGACCGCGTGGTCGTCGCTCGATGAAACGGTGAATGTGTAAGACCTGCCGCTGAGCGTGTTTCCGTCCCCAGGGTTTGGCCAGAACAGAGTCGGTGCTGCCAGGTCCAACGAGTAGACCTTGTAGTAACTCGTGGTGGGAGAGGACGGACTCGATGAACCGGCCCGTTCCACGGCGACACTGAGCGGGTAGTCACCGTCGGCGATCACACTCGGCGACGTCACATGCGCCCAGAGGTACCCGGAGGAATACGACTTGAGGCTAATCGTATTCGTTGGCATCGAAATCGCGAACCCGCTCGCGACGGCGACGTTAATGACAAAGCTTGACGAACCACAGCCAATGTCGTAGTTCCTCACGTCGATCGCATAGGTGAGCTGCTGGCCTGGCATTCCCCACGACCCAGGTGCCGACCAGGCCCAGTTGTTGTCAACCGTTACCCCAGGATTGCTTCGGACGCATGACTGTGACGCGGCCGCGTTGGTCGCGCCTACGGTGACGAAAGAGCTCCAGGCGAGCAAGACGATCGGGACTGTCAGGCGCACTCGACGCATCCACTGCCTCCTTTTTTGTGGCCAGGGTGAGGAGACCTATCGCAGGCCAGGTTTCACCCGGCGATTTCGAGTCGGCGCTCAGATCACGTGCGCGGAGCAGGTTGCGACCGCTCCGTATGTGTTGTTGGTTTGCAGGCCGGAGAAGGTATACGTCCACGTGCCGGCAAGACCGCTTGACTCAATTCCACTCCAAGTGCCAGTCGAGCTCACGGGCACTGGGGTCACGCTGCTGCTTCCGCTTGGGGGAGTCACGATCAGATAGACGGGGTCGATGGTCGGAAGCCTGGTTGCGCTGATCGTGTAGGCCTGGTTCACCGCAACCGTGCTCGGGCTGATCGTGCAGGGCGGATCCTTGTGCTTGGAAGCGACAGGCGTGGTAGTCAGCGTGTTGAAGCCCATGAAGCCGGTGACCGCGATCACGACAGTAGTGCCCACTAAAAGGCGACCCAGGCGCGACAGCAATATGAACATCGATGGAAAACCCCCTAACCGGAGATGGGCGCGTATAACGCAGAATTTCGAGTTTTCCTGCAGCCGTGCCTGGATCGAACGGTCCCATTGATTCCAATTTGCCTGCCCCCCGGTTCGTAGCGCTTGCCGCGCTTAGGCTCGGGCGCGAACGTTAGCGGCCTGCGACGCGGTGCGTCAAGCCGCGAACTTCAGTTCGGAGCCAGGCTACCCCTGGTCCCGAACTAGACCTCCATCACCTCGTGCTCTTTGCGATTGGCGAGGGCGTCGACCTTTTCGATCTGGGCTTCGGTGATCTTTTGCAGGCGGCCCGTGGCTCGCTTTGAATCGTCC
>QHVV01000156.1 GCA_003222385.1 Acidobacteriota bacterium | reverse complement strand
CAGGTCGGGATCGAGTGTGAAGCGCTCGCGCGTCCAGTCGAGCGAGCATCCGAGCCGGCGGATCTGGGACTGGATCGTGTCCTTCGCCTCGCGCTTCCAGGCCCAGACGCGCTCGACGAACTTCTCGCGGCCGAGCTGGCGGCGGTCGATGCCTTCTTTGGCGAGCTCCTTCTCGATCACCATCTGCGTCGCGATTCCCGCGTGGTCGGTGCCGGGCACCCAGAGCACGCGGTAGCCGAGCATCCGCTTCCATCGCGCGAGCACGTCTTCGAGCGTGCGCCCGAACGCGTGGCCGATGTGGAGACGTCCGGTCACGTTGGGCGGCGGGATGACCATGACGAAGCGGGGCGAGCCCGGCGGCCCCACGGGCTGAAAGCGTCCCTCCTCTTCCCATGTCCGGTACCAGCGGTCTTCGAAGTGGGCCGGGTCGAACGTCTTTTCGAGCCTCTTCGAGGGCTCTTCGAGGCCGGTCTCGACCGGTCCGACGGCTCCCGGCCGGGAGGGAGAGCGTGCGTCCAAAGCGTCTCCGTTCAGGAAAAGGCGCAAAAGGCTCTCTGCTTATCAGAAAGTCGCCGGAATCGCCAAGGAGAGAGGTGTCGGCCTCGCGGGACCGGCGCCGGCGAGGGCGGCTTTACTCGACGCCGCTCTCGAGCTCGCGGATCCGCTCGCGGACCGCGAGCTCCGCAGCTTCCGGCACGACTTCCCAGGCGACCTCGCGCACGATGCGATCGGAAAACTTCTCGACGAGCTTTATCGCGACCTTCTCGGCGATCTTCTCGATCTCCGCGTCGGAAAGCTCGCGCGCAGTCGACCGCACGGAGGGTTGGGTCGAGTCCGCGTCCGGCGCCGCCCCTTCGCCCGCGGCGCCGGTCTTCGACGCCTCGACCGGGCGGAACTCGGACAGGTCGATCCGCTGCGTGCGACCCTCGTCGTCCTCCGTCTCCTCCGCAGGTTCCTTCGTGATCCACATGGAAGCCGGCTGGGGCGCCGGTGCGCTCCGCCGTTCGGCCGCGCGCGCCGGCGGCTCGACTTCCCGGAACGCTTCGAGCGCGGACTCCACGTCTTCCGGACCGTACAGGTTTTCGAGCGGCTCCTCGCGTCCCATGCCGCGCAGGTTGCGGATCGAGCCGGTGAAGTCCTCCTCGACGAAACCCGCGCCGAAAGGATCGGGCGGTGGAGAAGACGGGAAGGGCGCGGCGCGCAGAGATCCCGTGTCGCGGGGAGCCTCGGCTGCCGGCGACGTCGGGCGGCCGGCGTCGGTGTTCTGCGCGAGGATCGATTCCACTTTGCGAAACAGCTGGTGGGAGTCGAACGGCTTCGACACGATCGCATCGCAGCCGAGCCGTTCCGCCCGCTCGCGATCGAACGGCTCGAACGTCCCGGCGAGCAGGACGACCGGGATCCGCGCGGTCGCCGGGTCCTTCTTGATCTCCTCGCAGACCTCGTAGCCGTTCTTCTCGGGCATCACGACGTCGGCGAGAATGAGATCGGGCGGGTCCTCCCGCGCTTTCTCGAGAGCGAGCCGGCCGTTCGAGACGCACGTCAGCAGATATTCGGTGTCGGAGAACATCAGCTCGACGACTTTCTGAATGGTCGGTCAGGCTGTCGTCGGCCACGAGGATCTTTTTTCCCATCGGTGTCGGAGAAGGTACGCTCCGCCCGCGGACCTGTCAATTTCGACGCAAAACGCTCAGGGCTCTCCGGTCTCGACCGCGACCGGCACGTCCTGGCCCCAGACTGCCGCGAGATAGCGGCCGGGCGGACGCCTTCCGAGCTCGCCGGCGAGGTATCGGGACGCCGCAACGACCTTGGGCAGCGTCACCCCGGTCTCGATGTTCAAGCCCTCGAGCATGTAGACCAGGTCCTCGGTCGCGAGGTTGCCGGAGGCGCCCGGAGCATATGGACAGCCGCCGAGGCCCCCGGCGGAGGAGTCGAAGGTCGCGATCCCGCACTCGAGCCCCGCGTAAACGTTGGCGAGCGCGGTTCCGCGGGTGTCGTGAAGGTGAAGCGCGAGGACGCCGCGCGTCACGCCCGAATCGTAGAGCGTCTCGATGACGTCGTAGACGCCGGTCGGCGTAGCGACTCCGATCGTGTCGCCGATCGAGATCTCGTCCACCGGCAGGTCGAGGAGCTTGTGGACCACTTCGCGCACGGCTTCGGGGGAGATCTCTCCTTCGTAGGGACAGCCGAACGCGGTCGAGACGTAGCCGCGAACGCGGATTCCGTCCTCGCGGGCGCGCGACGCGACCGGGCCGAAGCGCTCGATCGATTCGTCGATCCCGGCGTGGATGTTGCGCTGGTTGAAGGTCTCCGACGCCGCCGTGAACACCGCGATCTCGCGGACTCCGGCGAGAATGGCGCGCTCGAGCCCCTTCAGGTTGGGGACGAGAGCCGGATAGCGCACGCCGCTCGCGCGGTGGATGCGGGCAAAGACTTCGTCGGTGTCGGCGAGCTGGGGGATCGCCGATCGCGAGACGAACGAGCCGACCTCGATCGCCGGGAGGCCCGCCTCGGTCAGCAGGTCGACGAAGCGGACCCGGACGTCCACGGGGAGCTTTTCGGCCTCGTTCTGCAGGCCGTCGCGGGGACCGACCTCGTATACGGTCGCCCGCCTCGGAAGGTCGGGGCGCTCGATCGGATAGTCCTGCGTCTCGGCCATCGGGGAGGAATTATGTCCCGTCCGCGGCGATCTCCGCGAGCACCGTCCCGGCTTCGACGAGGTCGCCGTCGTGGTGGTCGAGCTTCGTGACGATCCCGTCCCGCGGCGCCCGGATCGCGTGCTCCATCTTCATGGCCTCGAGAATGAGCACGACGTCCCCCTTCGCGATCCTTTCGCCGCGACGGACGAGGGTCTTGCGGACCCGGCCCGGCATCGGCGCGAGGAGTCCCGCTCCGTGCTCTCCGGCCGACCCTCGGCGTGACGCCCCCGGCGCAATGGCGGGGCCGCGCCGCATTTCGTAAGTCGAGCCGTCGCACGCGACGAAGACGCGGTCTCCCTCGCGCACGGCCCGCACCGGATGGACCTCTCCCCCGATCTCCAGCGCGACCAGCGCGCCGCCCCGGCGGATCTCGCGGAACCGGACGGTTCGCCCGTCGAGCTCCGCCGAGCCCTTTTCGAGCCGGACGTCCCGCGCTTCGTCGCCGGCCGTGAGACGCGACATCAGGAACGCCAGCCGTTCGCGGCGCCCCAGGGGTCGGCCGGTCCGGCCACCGCGGCGGTGCCGGCCGCCTTCGCCGCAAAGGACAGCGCCGCCGCGATCCAAGCCGCGTCGGACGGGGCCCCGCTCTCCCGCCGCGGCAGTCGCGCCACGAGGTCTGTCGCGTAGTCGCCGCTTCGGAACTCGGCGGAGCAGAGGGCGGCCTCGAGCAACGGCCTGTTGGTCTCGACCCCGAGAACGACCCACTCCGAGAGCGCCCGAAGCGCTCGCTCGATCGCCGCCGGACGATCGGCTGCATGGACCACGAGCTTGGCGAGCAATGGGTCGTATTCGACGCCCACGACGGATCCCCGTTCGAAGCCGGAGTCCACGCGCACCCCCGGGCCTGCCGGCTCGATCCACTCCTCGAGCGATCCGGAGCGCGGCAGGAAATCGACCGGATCCTCCGCATAGAGACGCATCTCGATCGCATGACCACGGGGAGCGAGCCCTTCCGAGCGCCACGTCACCGGCAGCGCCGCGCCACCCGCGACCTCGAGCTGCCACCGGACGAGATCGAGCCCGAGCGTCGCCTCCGTGATCGGGTGCTCCACCTGGAGCCGCGTGTTCATCTCGAGAAAATAGAACCGGCGCTCGGAGTCGAGCAGGAACTCGATCGTCCCGGCGCCAACGTATTCCACGGATCGCGCCGCCGCGACTGCCGCCTCTCCCATAGCCCTGCGCAGCGCCGCGTCGAGCGCCGGGCTCGGAGTCTCCTCGACGATCTTCTGGTGCCGCCTCTGGACGCTGCATTCGCGCTCGAAGAGATGGACCGTGTTGCCGTGCCGGTCCGCGAAGATCTGGAACTCGACGTGCCGGGCTCGTCCGAGGAGCTTCTCCAGGTAAACCCTGTCGTCTCCGAACGCGGCCGCGGCGATCCGACGCCCCTCCGCGAGAGCGCCCGGCAGCTCCGACGCGGCCTCGACCCGCGACATGCCCTTGCCGCCCCCGCCCGCGGCCGCCTTGACCAGGACCGGAAACCCGATCTCCTTCGCGGCGCTGGAGAGCGCCTCGTCGTCGCGGGCGTTTTCATCCGATCCGGGGACGACCGGCACCCCCGCCGCGCGCATGCGGGCGCGCGCCCGAAGCTTGTCCGCCATCTCTTCGATCGAGGAAGGCGGAGGGCCGACCCACGAGAGGCCTCTCTCTTCGACGGCGCGCGCGAGCTCCGGGCTCTCGGAGAGGAAACCGTACCCGGGATGAACGGCGTCCGCCCCGGATGCGCGCGCGGCCTCCAGGATCCTCGGGATCGACAGGTACGTTTCGGAGACGGGACCCGCTCCCAGAGAGACGGCGCGGTCGGCGCGCCCCGAATGGACCGCGGATGCGTCGTCTTCCGCATACACCGCGACCGTCTCGATCCCCATCTCGCGCGCCGTCCGGAATACCCGGACCGCGATCTCGCCGCGGTTGGCGACGAGCAGACGGCGGATCATCCCGGGGCGGCCGGGGCTACCGTCTGCCCCGCCTCCCGCTCTCCCAGTCGGCCCACAGCCCGTAGGTTCTCATCTGGTCCGCGATCCCGCTCTTCTCGAGCACCTGCGAGATCTCGGCGCGGGACTGCCGCCGGCCGAGGCGGGTCGGAGCGTTCGCGATCCCGCTGACGGCGACCGCCGCGATCGCCGCGTTCTTTCGGGCCTGCGCCATGTCGACCTTGTCGAGCGTGTCGGACGCCGCGTGGTAGTCCGCCAGGTACCTCGCGGTCTCCTGGTTGGCGATCAGGTTCGGAACGCCTTCGAGCAGAAAGTCGAAGTTGTCGGTCCCCAGGATCGCTTCGTCGTTCATCCCCGCCGCGCCCCAGCCCGAGACCGGCGCCAGCGCCTGGCCCAGGCTGCCGTGGATGTCGGGACGGCCGTCCGTGAAATATCCGAGGATCCGGCCGTCGCCGATGTCGTGGATCAGCACGGCGTCGTACCGATCCATCTCGGCCTCGTGCGCGGCCACGTAGCCCCGCGAGCCGAGGAGTCCGTTCTCCTCTCCCGTGAAGAGGACGAAGCGGACCGTCCGCTTCGGCCGGGGACCGGAGGCGATCGCGCGCGCCACCTCGACGACGAGCGCGCAGTTGACGCCGTTGTCGAGCGCGCCGGTCCCGAGGTCCCACGAGTCCAGGTGCGCGCCCAAGAGCACGATCTCGTCGGGCTTCTCGGAGCCCCGGATCTCCGCGACCACGTTCTTTCCCTTCCACGGACCGCCGACCTGATTTTCGATCTCGAGCGAAACCGTCAGATCGAGACCTCTTTCGAGCAGGCGCGCGAGTCGAAGTCCGTCCTCGCGCGCGACCTGCGCGATCGGCAGCGGGATGATCGTGCCGTCGAACGTGATCGTGTGGCGATAGAGGAGGTCGCGCGGACGCGTCGAGGTGAAGAGCACTGCCGCCACGCCGCCCGCTTGCGCCGCCTTCAACATCTCGGGGCCCGCGAGGTACTCGGCGAAGAGATCGTCGAAAGACGTCATCGGTTTCGTCCGGACGAGCGCGATTGCGCCGCGGGCTCTGGTTCCCAGCCGGTCGAAGTCGGACCTGGTTCCGTTGCCGGCGTCCACCAGCTTGGCCATCAGGGTTCCCCGCGTCGAAGGAGCGTTGCCGAAGGAGACCACGCGCAACGGGAACCTCCGGGGTTGCAACACCGACGCCGCCGCCCGCACCCCCTCCCACTTCGCGGGCGCGTCGTAGGACTCGAGCTCGACGGAATCCACCTTGGCCCGGCGGAAGGCCTCTTTCCCCCACTCCAGGGCGGCCTCGTACGCCCGGCTGCCGGTCGCCCGCCCGCCGATCTCGTCGCAGAGGGTCCGCAGGTCGTCGTCCATCCGCGAGCGCGTGGACAGAACCTCCGCAGCAATGGCGGGCGGAGCCGCCGCCGGGGCCGCTGCCGCCTTCCGGCGCGCCGCCGGAGCCGGGGCTCCGGACAGGACGGAGGCGGCGGCGAGCGCAACGATGCCGAAGCGCCGGATCCCGGGTCTCATGATCACTCCTCTTTCGCCGGCGGATTCTAAGGGAACGGACCGCGTCGGCTATGCTCGACCGGGAGGAGAAGGCGTTGTCGATCGAAGGCGGCATTCCGGGCCATCAGCAACGGCTCGTTTGCCCCAACTGCGGAAAGGTCTTCTTCGCCTGGCGGCCCGACGAGGTTCCCGGTCAGAAGATCAAGTGCTACTTCTGCCGGCACGAGTTCGCCGACGAGGCCGCGCTGCGTCCGGCGCCCGCGCCGATGCCGGCCGCGGCACCGGCGCCGGCAGAGCCATCGGCGGAGGCTGCGCCCCAAGCGCCACCCGCGCCCGCAACGCCACCGGCGGAGACCGCCGCGGCCGGAGGGACGGCGGCGACGGAGCCGTCCGCTCCCGAACCGACTCCCGAGCCCGCCTAGCGCCTCTTTTCCTTGGCCGCGGAACGTTTCTTCCGCTTGCTGTAGCGCGGCTGGTAGAGCTGGACCCGAAAGCCGCCCGGGACCTTGAAGTGGGTGACGAGACCGTAACCGCGGTCCTCGACGCCGCCGACGAACCGGACCCCGCGCGCTTCGAGCTCCGCGACGGTCTTCTCGATGTCGTCGCAGTAGAAGGAGATGTCGGGCGTTCCGGACGGCGC
>QHVV01000155.1 GCA_003222385.1 Acidobacteriota bacterium | reverse complement strand
CGGTCGTCAAATTGAGCCGATAAACCCCCGCCGGGTTCTCCTGGTCGTCCTGGACGAACAGAAACTCTCCATCGGCCGTCCAACCAATCGGCACGTCGCCTTTCGAGAGACCCGTGATGGGGCGGGGTGCGGAGCCGGGATCGCGATCGATCGAGTACAGGACCCAACCTTCATTGCCTTCGGCAAAGACCCATTTGCCGTCGGGGGAGACCGCCGCCGGCGGAAGGGGAAAGCCGAGAGAGACGCCCTCGGGTGAGATCGGATGAAGCTCCTCGCTTGCAGCGTCTTCGACGTACAGTCGGCTTTGATGTCCCCGCTCCGTCCCGCAGAAGAGGAATCGCTTGCCGTCGTGAAGCCATTCCGCGAAGGCGTAGCTCTCGAAAGCCTTGTTCTGGAGGACTCTCGTCTCGCCGACCCCGCTTGGCAACAGAATCAGATTTGGAGGCGAGGTCGGGCGAAGAGCGAGAACCCACTTGCCGTCCGGTGAGAGCGACAGCGCTTTCCCTTCCCCCAGCCGCTTCGCCGGCGTGCCATCGGTACCGCGAAGGTATGTTTCTCCCCGGCCCACCTCGTCGATGAGCAGTGTCTTGCCATCGTCGGAGAGGTCCGCCGCCCAGGACGAGTCCAGCCAGGAGAGTGAACGCTTCTGGACCTGGCCAGGGGCCAGGCACTCGATTTCTCCGCGAGCGGAGAAGTGCTCCAGGAGCATCCGGCCGTCGCGAGACACGTCGTCCAACTGAAATGCGCCTGGAAGTCGGGCGATCAATCGCTGCCGCCCGGCGAGGCTGATGGCGCGCACTTCGCTCTGGCCGCCGGCGATATGGAGAAACCACAACTCGTCATCACCGGGTGACCAGGCGAATTCGGAGGTCCGAATTCCGAGAGGTTTCTTCTTCCCCGCCAGATCGACGACGTAGACTCCGCCGCTCTTGAGCTCCTGACCGCTCAGTTCTCGAAGCGCGATCCGGTCGCCCTTCCGCGAGACGTGAAGGTTGTCGATCCGGTTCGTGGTCTCGTACAGGACCTTACCGATCGGGTATTCGAGACGATTCCTGCCCGCGACCCTATGCAGGACCGCGAGCTTCTTACCGTCGGGCGACCAGTCGGCTTCGGAGACTTTCTCCAGGAGCTCCCTCGGAGATCCCCCTCCGAGCGGTACGACCCCGAGCGTTTGTCCTGGAAGGGAAAGCAGCGCGATCTCTCCGGAAGAGGAGACGGAAAGAACGAAACCCCGCAGTCCGAGCGGTCGGGATTCGGGTCCTCCAATACGGGTTTCGTACAACTCGATTGGCTGGCCTTCCCAGCTCGGGCTGAACACGACCGTTTGACCGTCCGGAGTGAATCGGGCGGCGCCGACGTAACCGCGCCGGAAAGTGAGCTGCTGGAAAGAAGGCAGAGAGCGATGGGCGAGCTTCTTGCCCGCGAGGAGAGCCGCGAGGGCGATGGCGGCGGCCGCCAGGACCGCTCCTCCCGCGTAGCGCTCGACACCGCCGCCGTAACGCCCGTCTCCGAAAGGTGGTCCCGGATACCGGCGAGGTCCCTCGCGAGATCCAGCGTGGATGCGTATCGGTCCTCCGCGGCCTTCGCCAGGCAGCGCTCCACGATCCAGCGCAAAGGTGTCGGCACCTGTGGATTGATCGTGGCGATCGGTGCGGGCTCGTCGTTGAGAATCGCAGACAGCGTGTCCACGCCGGTCTTCCCGACGAAGGCCCGCTTTCCGGTCAAGAGCTCGTAGAGGATCGAGCCGAAGGAGAACTGGTCGGAGCGGTAGTCGACCGGCTGCCCGCCGGCCTGTTCCGGAGACATGTAGCCGACGGTTCCGAGGATCACGCCGGCTCCCGTGCCGGTCTCCGTCGCGATGTTGGTCCCTTCTCCGCTCTCGACTCCTGCGTAAGTCAACTTTGCGAGCCCGAAGTCGAGGACCTTGACCCGGCCGTCCTTCGTCACCATCACGTTCTCGGGCTTCAGGTCCCGGTGGACGATGCCGGCTTCGTGCGCGCGGGCGAGGCCGTCGGCGACTTGAGAGCCGATCGAGAGGACTCTCTTGACCGGGAGCGCGCCGGCAAAGAGAAGCTCCCGGAGGGTCTTGCCCTCGACCAGCTCCATCGCGATCCAGGAGACGGAGTCCGAGGACCCGATGTCGTAGATCGTGACGATGTTGGGATGGTTCAAGGCCGACGCGGATCGAGCTTCCTTCTCGAAGCGCTTGAGGCGCCCGGCATCGGAGCCGAGATCGGCAGGGAGGACCTTGATCGCGACCTCGCGTTGCAGCCGCGAGTCCCGCGCGCGCCACACCTCTCCCATGCCGCCGGCGCCGAGGCGCGAGATCACTTCGTACGGCCCGAGTCGACCCCCGGCGGAAAGACTCACGCGGCTATTTCAGCCCGTCGGCTACGAAAAGATCCGCGGAAAACTTCGTATACCCGTAGACATAGGCATAGGACTTGCCGTCGGGCGTAGGAATCACCTCTATGACCCCCGAACCGCGCACCGGAACCGAGAAGGTTTTCCAGAGCTGCCGGCGTCCCGAAGAAAGATCCAGCCGAGAGACCTCGAGATGCTCGGCCCCGCCCGTTCCCACGAAGAGAGAGTGTCCGTCCGAGCACCATCGGATGGCGAAGAAATCCCCCGAGAGACCCGGCACGAGTCGAGCCGGTCCTCCTTCGACGTCGTACAGGTAGTTCTTGCCGTCGGCAGCGGGGGAGACGACGAACTTCCCGTCCGGCGAAAGCGCGATGTCCGCGAGAACGGGGACTCCTTCCGGCGTAACGGGTCGCGCCTTGCCGCTCTCGATATCGAAAACATAAAGCCGCGACCCGTGGCCGGGCTCGGCTCCGTGGACGAGGATGCGCTTTCCGTCCGGAAAGAAGCGCGTCCCCGAGCCCTGCCCCGAGCCCTGCATCTGGATTTGCCCAAGGGAGAGCGTCCGCGGTTGTCCCGGGCCGGTCGGAAGCAGGACCAACCGAGACGCGATCTCGTCCGACCGGGAGAGGGCCCACAGACCGTCCGGTGACAGGGCGAGAGCCAGACCATCGCCCAGACGGACCGCGGGCGAGCCATCGGTCTTCCGTTTATAAACCGCGCGGTTCGGCCCGCCCCCCTGGTAGGTTTCGGTGAAGAGAAGCGTCTTGCCATCGGTGGAAAGGTCGGCTGGCTCCGAGCCATCGAGCCATGACAGGTTGCGCTCCTCCGGCTCTCCGATGACGCCTCCCAGGATCTCGGTTTCTTGTGACTCCCGTCCGAGGAGGACCCTGCCGTCGCGGGAGACGTCGTTCAGGCTGAAGTCGCCGGGGAACGACGCGACGAGACGTCTTCGGCCCGAGAGAGAAACCGCCTGTAAGGTGGTCGTGCCTTCTCCGATCTCGTTGAACCAGATCTCGTCACCGCGCGGCGACCATCGGAACTCGTACGGCGCCTTGGCGATTTTTCTTCTCTTGCCGGCCAGATCTACGACCGTGAGGTCTCTCCTGGCGGGCCACCCGCCGCTTTCGCTGAGAGCGATCCGATCTCCTTTGGGCGAAAACCAGCAACCGCCATTGAGCAACCCTCGCGCCTCGTAAAGGACCCTCCCGAGCGGAAACTCCAGACGAGGCTTTCCTTCCACGACGTGGATCACCGCGAGGTTCTTTCCATCCGGAGCCCAGTCCGCCCAACGCACGTTCTCTAGGACCTCCCGCGGAGCGCCACCGCCGGCCAGAGGGACGGTCGCCAGAGTTCCGCGGTGAATGGTGCCGCCGACCAGGATCGCGAGCTCGCCCGAGGAGGAGATCGAGAGCAGGTTCGCCGGCGGCAGGCCGAGAGATCGAGACTCGGGAGTCCCGGGCCGCGACGACAGGAGGTCGAACAACTTTCCGTCAGATCTCGCCTGTGCGTAGACGATCTGGCCGTCCGGGGCGAATCGCGCATCGCCGAGACCGGCGCGGCGAAAGGTCACCTGACGCAGGGTGGGCCGCGACGCAAACTTCGCCTTCCAGAGCGGCCGCCCCGCGAAAATGCCGATCGCGAGCACGCCGAGCAGGACAAGCGCAACCGTTGCAGCCCGGAGACGTGGAACATCTCGAGAGGGCGTGACCGACACGAAGGCCTCCGACAGGTGATCCCGAACGCTTGCGAGGTCATGCGCGAGATCCTTCGTCGAGGCGTAGCGCGCCTCCGGATCCTTGCCGAGGCACCGCTCCACGATCCAGCGCAAAGGCGTCGGCGCCTGTGGATTGACTGCGCCCATGGACTCCGGCTCGTCATTGAGAATGGCCGACAGCGTGTCCACGGCGGTCTTTTTTTGGAACGCACGTTTGCCCGTCGCCAGCTCGTACAGGATCGAACCGAAGGAGAACTGGTCGGAGCGATAGTCCACCGGCTGGCCGCTTGCCTGCTCCGGAGACATGTATCCCACGGTGCCCAGAATCACGCCGGCGCCCGTGCCCGTATCTGTCTGGAGGTTGGTTGCCTCGCCGCTGTCGACGCCCGTGTACGTCAGCTTCGCAAGGCCGAAGTCCAGGATCTTGACCCGGCCGTCCTTCGTCACCATGACGTTCTCGGGCTTCAGGTCCCGGTGGACGATGCCGGCTTCGTGGGCGCGGCCGAGGCCGTCGGCGACCTGCGCGGCGATCGCGAGGACTCTTTTGACCGGAAGAGACCCGGCGAAGAGCAACTCTCGCAGCGTCTTGCCCTCGACCAGCTCCATCGCGATCCAGGAGACGGAATCGGACTCGCCGATGTCGTAGATCGTGACGATGTTGGGGTGGTTCAGGGCCGATGCGGATCGAGCTTCCTTCTCGAAACGCTTCAGACGTCCGGCGTCGGAGCCGAGGTCGGTGGGCAGGACCTTGATGGCGACGTCGCGGTTGAGTCGAGAATCACGGGCCCGCCAGACCTCTCCCATGCCGCCCGCGCCGAGGCGGGAGAGCACCTCGTAGGGACCCAGCCGGGCGCGGGCCCCGATGGTCACCGCATCACGACATCAAAACGAGACGCGGATCGCGGCGCGGAAGAGCCTCGGTTCCGAGCGGCCGGTGATTTTGCCGTAGTTCGGATTGTTCTGATCCTGATTCGGGTCGTAGATCGACGCCGGATAGTCGGCGGGCGCTTGATCGGACCAGACCGTATCTTGGTCGGTTCGGATCTGATTGTTGAAGGCGTTGTAGACGTACGCCTGCAGCGTGGCGGTCACGGGACCAAATCGGATCGGATAACCGAGCGTGAGGTTCGCGTCCCACTCCGTCGGCAGGCGACCCGCGTAGCCCTTCGGAACCAGCTGGATCGGCGACCACGGACCAACGTACGAATTGAAGTACCCGAGCTTGTTCAGCGGTGCTCCGGACCGAAGCCATCCCTGAACACCGATCGTCACGTCGAACGGCGTGACATAGAAGCCGTCCAGACGCGCCTGGTGCGGCCGGTCGAGGTAGAGCCGTCCGTAACTGTTGTGAAAGAGCTCGGGGTAGTCGAAGTCCGAGTTGATTCCGGGATCGGTCTGGCCGCCTTGGCCTTCGCTCACCTCGCCGTCGTAGTTGCCGCGAAGCGACGAAAAGACGTAGGAAGACTGAATCCAGAACCGGTCGGAAAAGGACTTGCGCGCCAGGACCTCGATGCCGCGGTAGATTCGGCGCGCGGGGGGTGTTGCTGGGATCGTATCGGTGCATTGGTTGAAATCTCCGTCCAGCCAGTTGCAACCGGGGACGGCGCCGCGCGCGAATCGGCCATTCGAGCCGGGGTTTACGATTCCGCACCCGCTGAAGCTGGTCTCCGGACTGTTGTAGTCCAGGTCGCACCGGTCTTCGATGGCGTTCGCCAGACGCCGGTAGGTTCCCTTGAAGCCCACGGAGAACGAAGAGCCGAGCACCTTCTCTACCCCCAGAGTGAGCTCGTCCTGGGAGATTCCTTTCAAGCCCGAGTCGACCGGCTCGGTACTGGTGTTCGGAAAGACCCTCGACCTGCGGCCGGGTACGTTGGGATCGGGCGTGAGATCCGCCGGGTCGAAGTTGAACGTGCTCGCGAAAAAGTTGGCGCCGTAGGCTCGAACGGCGAGGTCCGTCGGAAGCCCATAGGAGAAACGTCCGATGAAAGCGTAGACCTTCGTCGTGCCGTCGTGTTTCGGATCCCAGACGACTCCCAGACGAGGCTGCCACACGTCCGTCTTGATCACGGCGACGTTGCGGTAGTCGAGGATATTTTCCCGATCCCAGCGCAGTCCCGCATTTATGGTCACGCCGGGCGCCGCCTTCCAGGAATCCTGGGCATACGCGCCGAAGTCCTCCGTGACGGCGCGGGAATTCCAATCCACGGGGGAGAGGTCTTCGAGATTGTCGCTTCGGTTGTAGAACAAGTGCTGGTAGTAGACCTGTCCGGACTCGTTGAATCGGTTCACAACTTGTCCGCCGGAGAAAGAGCTGAGAGAGCTCGTTTTGCCGTCCTGATAGTCGCCGCCGAGCTTGATCTCGTGGCGACCGAAGTAAAGGCTGGTATCCGCGCGAATCTGGTCGCGAATCGACGTGCTGTGGTTGGTCCATCCGGGGATGAAGCCGAGTCCACCCGTCACGAAATTGGGCGCTCCGAAGGGCGGGGCGTCACAGGGTGCGTCGGGCGTACCCCCCGCGCAAGTAAAGTCCTGGATCCGAACGCGGTGCCCCGGACCGGTCGGTATGAGGTTGTAGCGATCCTGGTGGCGCGACGCCTGGAACGTCGCCAGGGCCGCCGCTCCGAAGAGCTGATTGAGCCGAAGGCCGAAGTCCGTCGCCCCGATCGTGCGGCTCGACTGCCAGGTACCCGGATCCGGGCTCGTGATTGAGGGTACGACGAATGCACCCGTACCCTGGCGCGGATCGGCCTGGCCCGCTCCTGCATTCGTCGTCGGGTCGGCGAAAACAGTGGCGACGAGGGTCGAGCTTCCCGTGAGGTTCCAGGTGAGCTTTCCCGAATAGAGGTTGTCCGTCGCGTCGAGCGGAAACCCGGTCGTGCTGGGGACGAGCTCGCTCGAAGCGTAGCGCGAGACCTTTGCGGGGAACTCCACGCGGTCATATGCGGCAAAGAACCAGAGTCGGTCGCGGATCACAGGGCCGCCGACGTCGACGCCGAAGTCCGTCCGCCGGTAGCCGGCGAGCCGCATACCGCTCAAATCGGAATCGACGCCTTTCTCGAACACTCGCTTGGCTTGTGTGGCCGCTGAATCGTAGTAGACGAACGCGTCTCCATGGAATGTGTTGCCGCCGGACTTCGTGATCACGTTGATGATGCCGCCCAGTGCCCGTCCGTACTCCGCCTGATACCCGCCCGTCTTGACCTCCACCTCCTGGACGAACTCGGCGTTGATCGCCTTGCCCTGCATGCCTTTCAGGACATTCGTCGTGTTGATGCCGTCGATGAACCACTGGTGCTCGACCGACGTCGAACCGTAGATCGAGAGGGCGATGGACCGCCCCTGCGTCTGACCGCGGTCGGGAAGGACGCCCGGATTCGAGCGCACGATCTCGGCGTAGTTCCGGCCGACCGGAAGTCTCTCGATGAC
>QHVV01000142.1 GCA_003222385.1 Acidobacteriota bacterium | reverse complement strand
CTCGTCCTTCCGGGCTTCGTCAACGCGCACACGCACGCGGCGATGTCGCTCCTGCGCGGCGTCCGGGACGACGTCGACCTGATGACGTGGCTCGAAAAGTACATGTTTCCGCTGGAGCGGCGGTTCGTCTCGAGCGAGTTCGTGCGCTGGGGAACGCGGCTCGCCTGCTGGGAAATGATCGCGTCGGGCACGACGACTTTCGCCGACGGGTACTTCTTCGAAGAGGAGGTGGCGCGCGCCGCGGACGAGGCGGGTCTCCGCGTCGTCGCCGGACAGGGAATCTTCGATGTCCCGACTCCCGATTCGAAGAGCCCCGCGGAAGGGTTGGCGCGCGGCGAGAGGTTCCTCTCCGACTGGGCGGGCCATCCGCGCGTCGTCCCGGCCCTCGCGCCGCACGCCTGCTACACGGTGGATCCCGACACTTTCCGGCGGGTGCTCGACCTCGCCGCGCGCTTCGACGCGCCGGTTCTGACGCACCTCGCGGAGTCCGACAGCGAGCTCGCGATGGTGCGTGAACGCTACGGCACCACGCCGGTGCGTCACCTCGCCGCGCTCGGACTTCTGCGGCCGTCGCTCACCGCGGCGCACTGTGTCCGCGTGGACGACGAAGAGATCGCGCTGCTCGCGGCGGCCGGCGTCGGAGTCGTCCACTGTCCGGAGAGCAACATGAAGCTCGCGAACGGTGTCGCGCCGGTGACGGCGATGCTCGCGGCCGGTGTACGGCTGGGCCTGGGTACGGACGGCGCCGCGAGCAACAACGACCTCGACATGGTGGGCGAGATGGGCTCGGCCGCGCGGCTTCACAAGGTCGCGACTCTCGATCCGACCGCGGCGCCGGCACGGGCGATGCTGCGCATGGCGACCGCGGGAGGCGCGGCGGCGCTCCACATGGAGGACCGCGTGGGCTCGCTGGAGGCGGGGAAGCGCGCCGATCTCGTCGTCCTCGACGTCTCGGGTCCGAACGCGCTGCCGCTCTTCGATCCCGTCTCGCACGTCGTGTATTCGGCGCGCTCCGACGCCGTCGAGACCGTCATCGTCGAAGGGAAGGTGGTCATGGACCGCCGGCGCGTGCAGACCCTCGATACGGAGGAGATCCGGAACCGGGCGACCCGGTTCGGCCGAAGAATCCGCTCGGCTCTGCCGCCCGCGGGCTAGCCGGCTGCCGGCGGGGGGGCGCAAAGGCTCTCCATATTCGGGAGCGGGAGAGCGGTAACAAGGCGCAACCACAGTTTGTTACCGCGCGGGTCGACCTCTCCGTAAACAACGATTCCAGAGTTGTTTACTTGACAATACCAGACGAAAGTCTATTAGACTAAAGTCCTAGGCCTTCGGTCCTAGGTCCTCGGACCGACCCCAGTGAAAAGGAGGCGCGTCATGTCCCACCCGTCGCGAGCCTCCGAGCGGACAACCCATGCCTGGTTTCGGGTTGCCCTTCTTCCGCTCGCGCTCCTCACCTCTCTCCCGGTCCCCGCACTCGCGCAGGCGCCCTTTGTGGTGTCCACTTCGGTCTCCCGGGACGACCGGGGGGCCGCGGCGGTCACCACAGCGGGCCTCGATGGTCCCGCTTACCACCCATCGCGTGCCCTGGTTCGCTTCCGAAATGGAGCACCGGTCAGCTTTCTTCCGGGCTCGGGTCCCGCTCGCGCCTTCCCGGGAAATCCCCGTCTCTTCCTGGTCCCGAACCCGCCGGGACTTTCGGTCGCGGAGGTCGTGCGGCGCTACCGGGCGAATCCGAACGTGGTCAACGCCGAGCCCGACTACCTCCAGCAGGCGGTCGCCATCCCGACCGACCCGCTCTGGAGCCAGCAGTGGGACATGACCAAGATTGCCGCACCGACAGCCTGGGACACCCAGACCAACGCCAGTGACGTGTACGTGGTCGTCATCGATACGGGAATCGATTTCACGCACCCGGACCTCCAGGGCAACCTGGACAGCGCGGACAGCCGGACCTGCATGAACAACAGTTGCTCGCCCGGGGGAGCGGACGACTTCGGGCACGGCACCCACTGCGCCGGAACGATCGGCGCGGTCGCCAACAACGGAGTCGGCATCGCGGGGCTCAACTGGCAGGTCAAACTCATTTCGTGCAAGTTCCTGGGTTCGAACGGGAGCGGCTACACCTCGGACGCCGTCCTCTGCTTCCAGAACGTCAAGGCTTTGAAGCAGGGAGGCTTGAACATCCGCCTCACCAGCAATTCCTGGGGCGGCGGTGGTTTCAGCCAGGAACTCAAGAACGCGATGTCCGATGTCGAAGCTTTGGGCGTCGTGAACGTTTGTGCGGCCGGAAACAGCGGGCTGAATGCGGACGCCTCTCCGATGTATCCCGCGGGGTACGACAACCGCGGAATCATCTCCGTCCTCGCCTCCGACCAGAACGACGTCGGCGCGGGCTTCACGAACTATGGGCTCTTCAACGTCGACATCGCGGCGCCGGGCGTGAGCACCCTCTCGACCGTCCCGCTCTGCACTTCCCCGCCTGCTCCGCCGATCTCGATCTGCGATGCGAGCGGTTACAAACTGCTTTCCGGAACCTCGATGGCCACGCCGCACGTCTCCGGCGTGATGGCGGCTCTCGCGCACCAGAACCCCGCGCTCACCGCTTACGAAGCGCGCGACATCGTCCTCGACCCCGGAAGCTTCGACGCATTGAGCGATCCGAGGGCCCAGACCACTACGACCGGTGGACGCTTGAACTTTCCGAAAACCCTCTCGAATCCGCGTCTTTCCAACCCCATCGTGCTGAATGCCTTCCCGACTCTGACGATCGGGCCGGACGTGTTCGCCTCCGCCGGAAGTCAGGTCAATCTCACGGCGAATGCCTCCGATCCGGACAGCGATCCGCTCCGGATGTCCTGGACCAGGTCCGGGAACACCGGATCGCAGTGGCTCTTCGGCTCCATGCTCAGCTCCCTCTTCCCGAACGCGAGTGGGAGCTCCGTCTCCTTTACCGCGCCCTCTCCCGCGCGAACGGCGATCGCCTCCTACGAGGCTTCCGTGGCGGACGGCCGGGGCGGAGGAGCTCACGGCCGCGACTACGTGACGGTTTCACCGGCTCCGAGTCCGGGTCTGCCGCCTTCGGTGACCCTGACCGTCACGACCACGGATCCTTCGACCTTTCCGGTGACCGCTTCCGTGAGCTTTCCCGCGAACGATCCTGAGGGTGGGCCGGTCTTGAAGGACCTCTGGATCGGACAGAGCAACGGCGCCAGCGGCTCCTGCTGCTACACGGGCTCGACGACGAGCGTCCAGCTGAACAATGCGGGGGTCTACCGCTTTTCGACGACGGCCATCGATCAAGAGTTGAACTTCTCCACGAGGCCGAGCGCGGTGGTCAAAGTCGGAGGCGCCTCGGGCGAACCGCCGATCGCCAGCGCAACACTCGATCGGTCGAGCGGCGCTGTTCCCCTGACCGTGAACATCGACATGAGCGCAAGCAGCGATCCGGACGGTACCGTTCAGTCGTATTACATGAGCTGCGGAGACGGCGGTTTCACGTTCGGGTCGCAGAGCCCGTTCGGAAGTTGCCGATACGACACACCCGGCGTGTACTGGCTCATGCTCCAGGCCCAGGACAACGGCGGCAACGTGGACCTGGTCTCGGCCTACGTCGTGGCGACGCCGGTCCCGGGCGGGCCCGACACCGAAAATCCCACGGTCTCGATTACGAGCCCGATCTCCGGCGCGCACGTCTCCGGGAACGTCTCGATCACCGCCAATGCCACCGACAACGTCGGCGTCACGCAGGTGGACTTCTTCCTCGACTCGGGGACGACGCCGATCGGGTCCGTGACGTCTTCGCCTTACCGCATCACCTGGGATTCCGGGACCACGTCACCTGGCTCGCACTCTCTCTCCGCGAAGGCGAAAGACGCCGCGGGGAACACCGGGACGTCAACGGCAGTGCCGATCACGGTCGATGCGACGACGCTCCCGCAGATCTCGATCACGAGCCCGGCGAATGGGACGACCGTGCAGCGCAAGTCGATCGTATCGATCACGGCTTCGGTGACGCCGGGGAGCTACGCGGTCAGCCGCGTGGACTTCCTCGTCAACTCGGGCCTGGCCTGCTCCGACGCGACGAGCCCGTACAGCTGCAACTGGCCGGTTCCGACGAAGGCGAACCCCAAGACTTATCAGCTCCAGGCGAACGCCTACGATACGAAGGGGAACATGGTGCCCTCGACGATCGTGACCGTCTCCGTGGGGCGATGAGCACCGGGATGCGCCCTCTCTCAAGATCTAGTTTTCCGCTTCGCTCGCTGCCCGGCGCGTTCCGGGCAGCAGCGCAGCGGCGAGAACGACGAGCCCCAGCGCGAAATACGCCGCGGCGAACGTGAACGGGGTCATGTCGCCGACCTTCCACGGCAGAAAGAAAGTGCCTTGCGCGGTCGGGGAATGGATCACTCCGAAGAGAGACAGGACGGCGGCGACCCCGAAATAGAGCGCGCTTCGCCGGAAGCGTTGGTCGATCAGCTCGGCCGTCGCGGCGCCCCAGAGGAGCGCGGTCACGATGAATCCGTTTCCGAGCAGGCGTACCGAGCGAAAAGTGTCGGCGAGGTCTCCGGTCAGGTGGGCCAGCGCCGGGCCCGCCGCGGAAACGAGCGATCCCATCTCGAGGGACACGAGGAAGGCGATCGATGGCAGGATCGCGAGCGCGACCGCGGGCGCATGGCGGGCGGGCGTCGCGAGGACTCCCTGCGCGAGGACCTCGAGCCCGATGTAGATCAGGATCGGCGCGACCGCCGCCGCCGGGATCCAGTTCACGAGGAGCGGCAGGTAGCCGAGCATCCCGCCCAGGCCGACGAAGAGTGCGGTCGCGACTGCATATCCGGCGCCGGCGCCCATCTTCTTGAACGCCGGATGTCCGATGTACGGCGTGCTCTCGACGACGCCGCCGCAGAGGCCTGCGACGAGCGTACAGAACCCCTCGGTCAGCAGGATCCCGCGCGTGTCGTATTCGTCGCCGGCCGCCGCCGCGCTCTCCGTGTTGTCGATTCCGCCGATGATCGTCATGACCGCGAACGGGAGCGCGAGCGGCAGGTATTTCCACGCGAGCGACAGGCCGCCCACGAATTCGGCGCTCGGCCAGGGAACCGCGAGGTGGAGCGCCGGTCCGGAAGATGTCGCCGCCGCTGCCGCGCCGACGCCGACCGGCCCGATTCCGAAAGCGCGCAGGGCGTAGTGGATTCCCACCGCGACGGCCGCGGAGACGAACGCTCCCGGCAGACCCCAGGGCAAAAAAAGTCGCCAGGATCACACCGAGCGCGACGAAGCCGACGATCGGGTTCGCGACGACTTTGAGCAGCGGAAGGAAAGCGATGAGCGCAATTCCCGCGCCCGCGATCGATCCGAGAAGACCGGCGCGCGGCAGCGCGGACCGAACGGCGTTGCCGGACAGCGAGAGCGCCATCTTGAAGATGCCGACGAGCACGGTCACGGCCATGCCGACCTTCCACGCGAGCACGGCGTTGCCCGTCGCGAGATACGCCGGTCCGAGGATCGCGAACGAGATCCCGAACACGCTCGGCGCGTTCAACCCCAGCGGCATCGCGGTGACGTCGTTTCTTCCCGTCCGCCGCGCGAGGCGCCGCGCCATCCCCGCGTAGATCAGGTCGCCGACGAGGACGCCGACCGCGGTGCCCGGGACGATGCGATGGAGCACGAGATCCCTGGGAAAGCCGAACGCGCCCACGAGAATCGCGAACAGGATGACCAGGTTCGCCACGTTGTCGAACATCAGCGCGAAAAACGCGTTCGCGTCGCCGGCGCGGAACCAGGGGTTGCGCGGGACCGTGGTGGCGCTCTCCAAGTGCGCGGGAAGCTACCACGAGGGTGCCAGAATGCCCGGCGTGCCGGACAGGGAGAGCTCTCAGCTCGATCTCTTCGCGGCGCCGCCGTCCCCTCGCCGTCCTTCGCCGCTCGCCGATCGCCTGGAACGCGAGCATGCCGAGGCCGCCGCCGTCGCCGCGCGCCTCCCGCCCGGCGTGCGCTTCGGCACGAGCTCGTGGAGCTTTCCCGACTGGGCCGGTCTCGTGTACTCGCGCGTGGCGACCGTGGCGGAGCTCGCGCGCGAGGGTTTGCGGGAGTACGCGCGGCACCCGCTCCTGGCCACGGTCGGCATCGACCGGAGCTACTACGCTCCGATCCCTCCCGAGGATCTCGTCCGCTACGCAGCGCAGCTCCCGCCCGGCTTTCTCGGCTGCGCCAAAGCTCCCGAGACCGTGACCTCCGCGGCGATGCCGGCGCGCGCGAGAAGCTCGACGAAAGGGACGAACCCCGACTTTTTGAACCCGCGGCTCTTCGTCGACGAAATGGTCGGGCCGTTCGGAGAACTGTTCCGCGAACACACCGGGCCTTTCCTCCTGCAGTTTCCGCCGGTTCCGGTCTCTCTGAGGACGCGACCCGGCGAGTTCGCGGAGAAGCTCGATCGATTTCTCGCCGCTCTGCCGCCGGATTTCCGATACGCGGTCGAGCTGCGCGATCCGTCGCTCCTGACGGTCGATTACCGGCGGGCGCTCGCTGCGCATGGCGCCGCGCACGTCTACAACTACGTCACGGCGATGCCGATGCCGGCGGATCAGGCGCGGGTCGTGCCGGTCGATTCCGCGGCGTTCGCGGTGATCCGTCTGCTCTTGCGCCCCGGAACCCGCTACGGCGAGCGGCGGGACGAGATGATGCCCTTCAACCGCGTCAGCGACCGCAACGACGAGATGCGGAGCGAGGTCGCATCGCTCGTCCGGACCGCAGTCGACACCGGAATCCCGGTCTCGGTCCTCGTCAACAACAAGGCGGAGGGTTGCGCCCCGCTGACCATCCGCGCGCTCGCAGATATCCTGGCCGACTCAGCGGTCGGGTAGGAGAAAGACGCGCCGCGCGAGATCCGAGCCGAGCGCCTCGGACGTGTAGTACCGCTCGAGAACGCTCGGACGCCACGTCATCAGGTCCGGGTTCGATGCCGCGAACTCCTCCCAGACGCGGTCGCGGCCGAGCCGCTCCATGCGCTCGTTGATCAGGAGGAGATACGCCCACGTGATCGTCTCGTGGTACAGCCGCGTTTTGCCTTTGGCGGCCGCGAAGCGCTTCAGCGCCGCCGCGAACCGCCCGAGCGCCGCCGCCGGCGTCTCTTCCCGCAGGAGCAGCCAGGCGGCGTGAACATGATCGCGGTGGTGGAAGAGATCCTCCGGCAGCGAGCCGTCCTCGAACGCCGCGAGAAAGTCCGGATCGGTCACGCCGGCCGTTCCTTCAGGCGGTGGCTGTCGCTGGCGGCCAGATCGAGTCCGTAGATCCTTTTCAGCTCCGCGATCTGCTTCAAGGTCGCCGCCGCAAACGGCGGCTTCCCTTCGAACGCGTGAAGGACGATTCCTTCCAGCAGATCGCCGAGCGAAAGGTCCTTCAGATCGGCGAGGGCTTTCAGCACCTTCACGATCCGCTTTTCCATACGGACGCCGGTCTGCACGCGCTCGACCGGTCGGGGCGGCGGGGAAGTCTTCTTTGTTACCATGGTACCAAGATACCACAACGGGCGCTGCTTGCGCTTCGCACCGCCAGACCGAACCCAATGTGGCAAGTGGCAACCTGGCCCTCAATGTGGCAAGTGGAGACCTGACCCTTTTTAAAGCCTTACAGCTGAAACGCGTAGGACAGCTTCAGGAAGAACTGCCGCCGCGATTTCTCCAGCCGGTCTTCCTCGGAGACCGTCCGATCGTCGCCGTATCCCACGAAGAGCACCGACTGCCAGTTGAGCTTGTAGGCGACGAGGACCGAGCCGGTGAAGTCGCCGTCCCGGCGCGCCACCGCGAACGTGTAGAGAGAGGGATCCCTCTTCGTCTCGACGTACTGGCCGATGACCCGCAGGAACGCGCGGGCGTTGAATGTGTACTGGGTCCGCAGGCGCGCGACCAGCGCGGTGAAGAGACGGCCGCTGCGCCCGTCCTCCGTGTCGACGTCGAGATATCGCCGGCCGCCGTCGAAACGAAGCTCCAGGTGGTCGGTCGGCCGCACGGTCGCGAACGCGGTGATGCTCCCTCCGGTGGCGGGACGAGCGTTGTCGAAATCCACCTGCTTTCCGAAGAAGCCGTCGATCCCCACCTGGTTGAAGATCCGCGACGGGCTTCCATCCGCGTGGTAGATGAGCTGCGTGCGGTCGAACGTGTGGGCGCCGGCCCGCACCTTGTCGAAACCCATTCGGATCCGGATGAAGGAGCTCGCGAGCGCGTCCATCCCGATTCCGGGCGAGATCTGCCGGAAGATCAAGCCGCCGTCGCGTTGCGCCTGGTAGTCGGCGATCAGGTAGGT
>QHVV01000151.1 GCA_003222385.1 Acidobacteriota bacterium | reverse complement strand
AACGGCGGGCTTCGGCTTCTCGGCCGGACGCGCCTGCTGCGCCGGATTCGGGTTCGGGTTCGGATTGCCCTGCGCCAGAAGAGTCGAAGTCGACAGCAGAAACGCGATCGCGAAACGACCGATCATTCGGAATCTCCTCGAAACAACAGTGACCGCGGCCACCCGGTTCGCATCGAGGCGAACGGTATACGAGGGGAGAACGGCGCGCCAGATTTTCCGATCACGAGCCGGATCGGATCCCGACGACGATCTTGCCGACCGTCTTGCGGCTCGCGAGCGCGCGGTGGGCGTCGGGCAGCCGCTCGAAGTCGAAACGCGGGCCGAGGACGGGACGGATCCGCCCGCTTTGCCACTCTCCGAAGATCCCCGCCGCCATTTCCCGAAGCTCGGTGAGACGATCCGGCAGCAGTGACAGGTTGAAGCCGACGAGAGTGCGGCAGGAAGACACGAAGGCGAACGGGACGAGAAGTCCCATCGCGGACAGCTCGCGCAACGCCCGCAGCCGCGCGACGCCCCTCTTTCCGGACGCCGCCGCGAATCCGTAGAGCACGTACCGTCCTCCGCGCGCCAGGCGCCGCCACAGGGGCCGGAACATGCCGCCCGCGATCGCGTCGATCACGACGTCGCACCGGTTGTCAGCGAGCGCATCGGGCCGCCCGGCCGCGGCGTACAGCCCGACGCGGTCGGCGCCGAGCTCGCGGCAGAGAGCGAACTTGGTCTCCGAGCCGACGAGCGCGACCGTCTTCGCGCCACGGATCGCCAGCAGCTGGAGCAGAGCGGTTCCGACCCCGCCGGCCGCCGCGGTCACGACGACGGTTTCGCCGGGCCGCACCTGTGCGCGGTCGATCGCGTAGCGCGCCGTCAGAAACGCGACCGGCATCGCGGCGGCTTCGGCGAGGTCCGCACCGTCCGGGAGCGGAAACACGCTCGATGCCCGGCACACCACCCGCTCGGCGTATCCGCCGAAGATCGGGACGGCCACGACGGCCTGGCCGGGAGAGAGGTCGGCGACGCCGGGTCCCACGGCCTCGACGACGCCCGAGATCTCCATGCCCGGAACGAAGGGAGGACGGGGCGTGTTCGGATAGACGCCCGCGCGGGCGAACAGGTCGGCGAAGTTCAAGGCGATCGCGGCGGTCCGGATCGCGACCTCGCCGGCGCCGGGCGGCGAGTCATCGCGCCCGCGGAGCTGGAGCCGCTCCGGACCGCCGTAGCGGTCGACGAACCAGGCGCAGGACGTCACGCGCGCGCTACTGCAGCTGCTTGACCATAGCCTTGAGAACCGCTTCCTTGCGCTTCAGCTCCTCCCGGAAGTCCATGCTGTCCGTGTTGGCAACCTCCATCCGGAGCTCGGAGATGTATTCCTCGAGAACCGACCGCAGAACCTCGGCTTCCTCTTCCGCGATCTGGATTGTCCGGCTCATGAAAACCTCCGCGAGCGATCCTACTTGCTCGCCGCGGCAGACCGTCTCGCGAGCTCTGCCCAGAGATAGACGAGGGCGAGCCCGCGCCACGGCTTCCACCGCTCGGCGTAGGCGCGCATCTCCGCCTCGGTCCCGCGCCGGCCGTGCTCGAAAAGCCCTTCCGCCAGGTACTTCACGATCCCGAGATCGCCCGCCGGGAAGGAGTCCACCCGGGAGAGACTCCGAAGGAGCGCGGTCTCGGCGGTCCATCGCCCGATTCCCTTGATCTCGACGAGCCGTTCGATCGCAAGGTCGTCGGGCAGCGCCGCGATCTTCGTCTCGGAAAGGTCGCCGCTCGTGAACGCCCGCGCGAGCCTCGCGACGGTCCCGATCTTGTTCGCCGACATCCGGAATCCGGCGAGCCCGCGCTCGCCCGTTCGGGCGATCCTCTGCGGCGTCGGAAACGCGATCCACGTCTCTTTCCGCAACCGCAGTCGCCGCCCGAACGCGGTCGCGAGGTGAGCGCGAATCCCGAAGGGCAGGCGGAGCGTCACCTGCTGGGAGAGGAGAGCCGTCACGAGGGCTTCCCAGAGAGCTGGGTAGTCGGCCACCCGAAGCCCGCGGAAGCGCCGCACGAGGGGCGCGAGCAGCGGATCCAGACGGGCGGCGCGGGAGAAGAGGCGGACGTCGGTCCCCGCGCCGAGCGCTCCTGAGACGAGCCGGCGGGCGGCGGCCTCGCCGCTCGCGAGCGAACCGGCCGCGCCTTCGAGCGTGACCTGCAACTTCGGCCGGGAAGGCGGTCCCGTCTGCTCGACGCCGGCGAGCACGGAGCCCCGCCCCGCCGCGAGAAGTCGGCGATAGGTCTTGCCGTCGAATCGGTCGACCGGGTCCGGAAAGCGGCCGTAGCGCTGCGCGGTGAGCGCGAGCGAATACGGGCGCGTCGGCTCGATCGTGATCCGGCGCATGCTCATCGCGATTTCGGCGGTTCGAGCTCGATCGCTCTTGTAAAGGATGTAATCGTGTTCTCGGGAGCGTGCGTCATCGAGTGCGGCGAAGAATAATGCAGCGATCGTCGCGGTTCACTCTCTCGGAGTAAACAAACCGACGATCGTGATCGTCTTTTGGATGTAAAGGAGAACCGAAGAAAATGAAGAAGCTCGCAATCCGAAACTCGGCGCTCGCGGTGGCGCTGATGTTCACCCTGGGGGTCACGCTGGCCTCCGCGCAGGACGGATCCGGACATCACAAGATGGGCGGCTTCGGGATGATGAGAGGACTGTCGCGCCTCAACCTGACGGACGCACAGAAGAACGACGTGCGGCAGATCATGGATGCGAAGAAGGCGACGTTCGAGTCGCTTCACCAGCAGGCGCGCGCCAACTGGGACGCTCTCCAGACGGTGTCCGAGAGCTCGTCGCCCGATCCGGCGGCCGTCGGCGCGGCGTTCCTGAAGCTCAAGGCTTCCCGGCAGGCCCTTCGGGCCGAAAGGGAAAGCGTGATGCAGCAGATCCGCTCCATCCTGACCAACGACCAGAAAAATCAGCTCGACACGATGAAACAGGAGCGCCAGCAGCGCTTCCAGGAGCACATGGGAACGGACGGCCCTTCGGGTCGATAGACCCGACTGACCCGCTTCGAGGCCAGGGGTTCTTGGAGCTCCTGGCCTCTTTTCTTTCACGGGCCGACTCTGGATAGAATCCCGACCGGAACTCCCAATCTTCGAGCTCCCGTTCGGGAGCCAAAGGAGGAATCAGCATGAAACCCAAGGGAATCCTGGCCGGCCTCGCGCTCCTGGTCGTCGTTGCCGCTCTCGCGATCGGGGCCGACGAGAAAGCCAAGTCGGCCAAGCCCGCGGCGGGAAAACAGATGGACGAGAAAGCCATGATGGAGATGATGGCGAAGTACTCGACCCCCGGCCCGGAGCACAAGGCGCTGGAGCAGTTCGTCGGAACCTGGGACACGACCGCCAAGATGTGGATGGCGCCCGGGACGCCGCCCCAGGAGTCCACGGGCACCGCGGAAAACAAGATGGCGCTCGGCGGGCGCTTCCTCGAGCAGCACTATGAGGGCACCATGATGAACCAGCCCTTCACCGGGATGGGCTACACCGGCTACGACCTCTACAAGAAGCAGTACGTCGGGACCTGGATGGACAGCATGGGAACGAGCATGATGATGTCGACCGGCAAGGCGGAGCCGGGCGGAAAGACGATGACGATGACCGGCAAGATGGACGACCCCATGGACGGCAAGACCAAGGCGTTCAAGGAGACGATCACGGTCGTCGACAACGACCACCACGTTTTCGAGATGTGGGGACCCGACCCGTCCGGCAAGAACTTCAAGTGGATGGAAATCAGCTATACGCGGAAGAAATAACAGCCTTTTTTTCGATACGAGCGGAACACCCGGGGTCAGGATAAATCCTGACCCCACCCTTTTTTTAGCGCCCGGATTTTTTTCGAGACCACCAGGACACCAGGGGTCAGGATAAATCCTGACCCCACTCTCTTTTTCAGGGGGAAGCTTCGAGCTTCTTCCGGAGCGAAGCGATCGTCTTCTCGGACCGCTGGCCTTCGGGAAGCGACTCCGCGAGCCGGACCGCCTCCTCCAGTGTCCGGTAGGAGCCGGCCGTGTCCCCTTTCTCCTTGTAGATGTCGGCGCGGGTCTGGAGGATCCCGAGCTTCCTGGGTCCGTACGCCTTCGCGAGCGCCCGGTCCGAGGCCGCGAGCGCTTCGTCGTAGTTTTTCATCGCCCTGTACGCGACGGCGAGCCGCGCCGGCGGGTTGTAGTCCCCGGGCAGATCGCGCTCCGACGCCTGCAGCATCGGGATCGCGCGCCCGGGCTCGTTCAGCTCCAGGTAGACGCCGAGCCGGTGCGAGTCGAACACGGCGCGCGCGTCCGGAGTCTTCGCGCGGGCGGCGGCGGCCTCGAGAAAGCCCGCGCGCTCCTGCAGGATCTTCCGTCTACCCGCTTCGTCTTTCGCCCACGCCCGCTCGTTGGCGAGGACCTCGTAAACCGCGGAAACGTCGTCGGCCGCGATGTCCGGTCGGGGTGCCGCGACGATCCTTTCGGAATCGCTCTTGAGCGATGCGATCCGGTTCGCGCGGTTCGGGTCTCCCTCCGGCATCTGCAGCGCGCAGTCGAGGCCGGTCGCGGCGACGTTCGCGGCCGAAGAGGATCGCTCGAGGCGGGCAAACGCGTCTCCGGCAGTCGCGGCACAGTCGGAATACTTCTCCGTCTTCTGAAGCGCATAGAGGAGGGACTCCGTCGCGCGCCCGAACTGGCTCGAAGCGGGCGGAAGCTTCGACAGGGCCTCGCGATAGGCCACCGCAGCGTCCGGGTAGAGCCGGTCGGCGCGGGCGAGCGGGGCCTCCGCACCGCGGCGACCGGACCGGACGGCGATGAGACCGTCGCCGAGAATCTTCTGGAGCTGCGGCACCGTCGCGCCGCCCACCCAGCGCAGCGCCGCCTTCTCGGTCTTCGGGTCGAGCACGAAGAACATCGGAAGCGCATCGACGCCGTAGCGCTTCTTGTAAGCCGCGTTCTCGGCCTTTTCGACGTCGAGGGAGAGCCAGACGAACTGTCCGGCGCGCCGCTGGAGGGTTTTGTCCGTGAAGACGTACGCCCTCATCGAGCGGCACGTGTGTCACCAGGGCGCCCAGGCCTCGACGAAGAGGGGAACGTTTTTCGCGCGCGCAGCAGCGAGCGCGCGAGGGTAGTCGTCCACCCACGGAAGGACCTCGCTGGCGGCGACCCCCGAAAAGAGGAGGAGTCCTCCGGAGAGCGCGAGCGCGGCGAAACGAACGGATCTCACGGCGGTGATCGTAGCAGAGGCGCTGGCACGGCGACCGTCACGGACGCCCACGATCCGGGATACCGCGCGTCCCGGAGAGAGACGAGAGCGTCTTCTCCTTCACGCCGGATCTCGAAATACGGAAATCGCGCCCAGACGAGAAACTTCCGGCCGTCGCGGCTCTCCGCGGCGGCCGCGGCGCGCGGGTCCTGGTCGTTGCGAGGCAGCGTTCCTCGATCGAGCGCGACGCGCTCGCGGTACAGCCACCGAAGGACCCCGAGCCGGTATCCGCCCGGAACCTCGAGCACGACGAGCCGCCGGAAAGGATCCATCGGAACGGGAGAGATCATCGTCCGTCCCGCCGGGACGCCTGCTTCCCGAGCCGCCCGCCCGACGAGACCGCGGCCGGCGGCGCTCGAGATCAGCATGGCTGCGATGTAAGCGACCACCGCCGCGAGCGAAGCGCGGGCGGGGCGCTCCGGATGCGGACGATCCGAGCTGGCCAGCGCTCGCGAGAACGCAATCCCCGCAGCGAGCGCGATCCATACCCATGGGTCCACGATGAAGAGCGCGTCGCCATAGAACCAGCGCTTCGAGAAGGGATACAGGAATCGAACGCCGTACGTGTTCAGGAAGTCGAGCAGGGGATGCGAAAGGACCGCGGCGAAGGCCGGGAGCAGGAGCGCCCGAAAGCGCGCCGGGATCTTCTCCTTCCGCCGTCGCCGCCGGACAGCCCGGTCCCACGCGACCATGGCGGCCGCGAGCGCGACCGGCAGGACGGCCATCGCGAGAATCCCGTGCGTCCAGCCGCGGCGGAAAGCGAGCGAGGTCGGTCCATCCAGGAACGCGTAAGTGAAGCCGTCTACGTCCGGAAGGTTCGCTCCGACGAGCAGCGTGGCTGTGGCGAGAGGCTTGTGTCGCCCGAGCCCGGCTTCCCCGAGCGCCGCGCCGACCAGCGTGTGGCAGAGGTTGTCCAGGCGCGGCCGACTGTATCCCCTGCGCACGATCGGCCCGCCGAAACCCGCCGGGCGGAGCCCGCGTATTTCGCCGGGAGATCGACATGAAGATCCGATCCGTCGAAAAGGTGATTCCCGCGATCGCGACCTACGAGGGCGCCGGGTTTCTCGTCCACCGGCCGTTTCCGTCGCCTTCGCTCGACCATTTCGATCCGTTCCTCCTGCTCGACGAGATGGGGCCGTCGGACCTCGGGCCGGGAGAGGCGAAGGGCGCGCCCGACCACCCGCACCGCGGCTTCGAGACGGTGACCTACCTCCTCAACGGCGCGATGGAGCACAAGGACTCGCAGGGCAATCGCGGAAAGCTCCGTCCCGGAGACGTCCAGTGGATGACGGCCGGCTCGGGCGTGGTGCACTCGGAGATGCCGGAGGCGTCGTTCGCGGCGAGCGGCGGCCGCATGCACGGGTTCCAGCTCTGGGTGAACCTGCCCGCGCGCGACAAGATGGTCCGGCCGCGCTATCAGGAGATCCCGGCCTCCGGAATCCCGATGGCAAAGAGCGAGGACGGCCGCGTGACGGCGCGCGTCATCGCCGGAGAAGCGCTCGGCCGCCGGGCCGTGATCGACACGCGCACGCCGATCTTCTACCTGGACTGCGAGCTCGCGCCGGGCGCCGAGCTCGTTCAGCCCGCGTCCCCGGACTACAACGTCTTTGCTTACGTCGTCGAAGGCGAGGGCTCCTTCGGATCGAACCGCTCGACCGCCCGCCGCCACGAGATGGTGCGGTTCGCGGCGGATGGTGACGCCGTGCGCGTCGAGACGTCACCGCGCTCGTCCCTGCGGACCCTCCTGATCGGAGGCGTGCCTTTGAACGAGCCGGTCGCCCGCTATGGCCCGTTCGTGATGAACACCCGCGCCGAGGTCATCGCCGCCGTCGAGGACTACCAGGCCGGACGGCTGGGCGAGATCGCGTAAGCGCCCGTCTAGCGCTCGGCTCTCGGCGTCTTGTCGGATCTTTCGGGCTCGCGGCGATCGCCGCTCCCGCCGGCTTTCTTCGCCGCCGAGTGGGCGACCGCGAAGGCGCGGCTTTCGTCGCCCCCGTACTCCTCGTAAGCGTTGTTGAAGGCTTCCAGAAAAGCCTTCTTCTGGTGCGGAGAGTACTGATCGACCTGAGCAGCGGGCAGATCCGACACGCTCTTGTAAGGCATATTTTCACCTCCGACGATTTATGCTGGCGCCGTGCCAGTTCTGCGCGCTGCGGCGATCGCGTTGGCGCTCCTCCAGGCTCCCATGCCGCGCTTCGAGACGCGGCTCACCCGCGACGTCGTTTACGGGACCGGCGCCGTGCGCGCGCCCCGGCCCGCGCCCAAACCGCTCCTCCTCGACCTCTATGAGCCGGTCGGCCGGGACGTTCCCGTGCGCCGGCCCGGAGTCGTTCTGCTGCACGGCGGTGGGTGGACTCGCGGCGACAAGAGGGGCCCGGAGCCGTATTCGAACATGACGGAGCTCTGCCGGGAACTCGCTTCGCGCGGGTACGTCTGCGCCTCGATCAACTACCGCCTGGTCGCGGACGACCCGCCGGGCGCCGCCGCGACTCCGCTCGACCGCACGATTCAGGCCTCGGTCGAGGATGCGCGGAACGCGGTCGAGTGGATGGTCGCGAATGCTGCCCGCTACGGCGCCGATCCGGCCCGCATCGTGATCGGAGGATCTTCCGCCGGCGGCGGAACGGCGCTCATGCTCGGCTATGGAGAACGCGGTCGAAGGCTTCCGATCCGCGCCGTGCTGGACTTCTGGGGAGGGTTGGGAAGCCGGGTGGACTGGATCGCGAATGGAGGCCCGGCTCTCCTGATCGTCCACGGCACCGCCGACGAGATCACGGACTTCTCCGCCGCGCAGGAGCTTGCCGACCGCGCGAAGAAAGTCGGAGTTCCCCACGAGCTCATCGGCGTCCCGGGAGGCCGACACAACGTGCCGCTCGATCGGATCGTCGGCGGCGTTCCGATCCATCAACGGATCGCGGCCTTCCTCGAACGCGAGCTTCCGTGACGATGGAGACCGCGACGGCGTTCTAGCTGCGCGGCGCCTTTTCCGCGAAAGCCGCGGCGATCGACTCACGGAGCTTCTTGAGCTCCGTCGCAACGGGGTCGGGTCGGGTCGGTCGCTTCCTCGACGATTTCGTCATCGTCCCGGTACGACGCGGTCACCCAGAACCTCGGCGGGGTCGCCATACCGTCCGCGACGGACCCGAAGATCGTCGAGGTTTCCGCCAGCGGAAAGAAGATCTCGGCTCCCGGAGAAAACGACGAAATCTGCTGGTTGAACGCGGCGGACCGGGCCAGGTTCTGCTCGGGGTCTCCAAAGCTGTCGAAACCCCGCGAGATGGTAAGCCGCAGGTCCCGGGCCGGCCTTCGGCCGTCGTTGGCAACCCTCAGGTGGTAGAGCGGAAGGCTCCCGAGGTCGACCGAGATAATGACCCGGCCTTTCCGGTCTTCCGCGAGGCGATCCCGGACGTCCGCCATTGCCTGCGCCGCGAGATTCAGTAATCGGAAACCGAGCCCGGCGAACACCGCGACCAGAGCGATCCCAAGA